>JBDLVK010000109.1:0-15636 GCA_039804825.1 Bacteroidota bacterium | reverse complement strand
TAAAAGACCAAGATCACGAAGGATTTTATCGAATTGATGATGTTTTATCGCGCATGGATTTGTTTAAGTTTCCAACGAAAAACATGTTAGTTCCTGCCGCGTGTCGCATTTTAAATGGCGAATCGCTAGATACATTTGCTTCACCTTTTACTTCATTCAAAAAGGCCTTTTCAATCAATCCAGTTATTGAGACTAATTTGATCAAAGGATCTGTTCAACACATTGATAATTATGGTAATTTAATAACTAACGTTCACGAAAGTTTGTTTGAACGTTTTGGCAAAGACACACCGTTTACGATTTTCTACCGCAACAAAGATTATCACATCGACGAAATATCTGCAACCTATAATTCTGTTCCAAATGGAGAAAAAGTTGCAATTTTCAACAACAATGGCTTATTGGAAATCGCCATCAATCGAGGTGCGAATATGAGTAATGGTGGTGCTGAACGTTTGTTTGGTGTTCGAATTGGCGATGTTATACGCATTGAATTCACGCCTCGTGGCTCAAGAGAAACCCTTCATTCCCTATTTTAATGATTATTCGCATCGTAAAACTTCACTTTCAAACCGATAAAATTGATGGTTTTTTAGAATTCTTTGAAACCGTTAAACACAAAGTAAATGGTTTTCCAGGTTGTTTGGGGATGAAGTTATTGCGAGATATCAATGATCCAACTATCGTAATGACTTATAGTCATTGGGAAGATGAAAGTGATTTAGAAAATTACAGAACTTCAGAAACCTTTGGTGAAATTTGGCCGAAAATAAAACCGTGGTTTTCCAAAAAACCTGAAGCTTGGAGTGTAACAGAACACTTCAATGGTTTTGATTTAAAAGCCTAATGCTTCTTTCTCGCAAAGCGTCTTAATGAATTCTATTTCAGAAATTTCAAAAAAAATCGCGCTAATTAAATTATAAGTATATCTTTAACAAAAAATTAATACTAGTAATAATGAGTAAAGGAGTTGTAAAATTCTTCAATGAAACGAAAGGATTCGGTTTCATTATCGAGTCTGAGTCAAGTAAAGAGTACTTTGTACACGTTTCAGGTCTTGTTGACAAGGTAAAAGAAAACGACGAAGTTGAATTCGAACTTGAAGAAGGAAGAAAAGGATTGAATGCTGTGAATGTGAAGTTAGCGTAACTAATATATTTCATAAATTAATTCTGAAAAGTCTCGTTCATTTTATTGAACGGGACTTTTTTGATTTACAGATGGGTTGTCGGATACACTCGAATAACCGTATACAAAGAAGGTTATAAACAATTCCCTTTTAATCAATAATTGCCGCTATAGACTAAATCCCTATTGATGTTTCAAAAGGAAATCTTAATTTTGGGCACATTAACTAAATACATCGAATGAGAGCACTTTATTTCAAAGAAATAAAAAGTTTCCTAACCTCAATTATTGGGTACATATTCATCCTAATATTTTTGATTGCTTCGGGTCTTTTGCATTGGGTAATGCCGAATAACAAATACCTGTATGCCAATTTGTTAGAAGGAACGGAATCTAACCTTATTCCATTTTTCGATATTGCCCCCTTCATCTTACTGATTTTAATCCCTGCAATTACGATGCGTATGATTGCAGAAGAGCGCAGGACAGGTACGATTGAATTACTTTTCACGCGACCAATTTCGGACCTTAACATTGTCTTAGCTAAATATTTTGCTGGAGTCACATTGGTTATTTTCTCCTTGATTCCAACAATTGTTTACTACATTTCCATGCACTACTTGGGAAGTCCAGTTGGTATCATGGATGATGGTGCTACAATTACATCTTACATCGGATTGATTTTACTTGGATCCGTTTTTGTTTCAATCGGACTTTTCGCTTCTTCTTTAACAAACAATCAAATCGTTGCCTTCATAATTGGCGTATTTTTATGTTTCTTGTTTTATTCAGGTTTCACACTACTTGGAAGCTTTGTACTTCTTGGGAATTTTGATTCTGTAATTCAATATGTTAGCCTATCTTATCACTACGATTCGATTATGAAAGGTGTTGTTGACACGAGCGATATTGTTTATTTCATTTCGATTATTGGATTGTTCATTTTTGCTGCTTTGACAGTGATCAAAACCTTAAAAAAGTAACGCATGTCAGAAAAGAAAAAAATCACCAAAGGCTTATTCAATTGGACTTTTCTAGGAATTGTTGTTGTTGCATTGGTATTAATCAATATCATCAGTTCGTTTTTATACACACGCATTGACATGACCGAAGATCAACGTTATTCGTTGACGGATGGAACAGTCGCATTTCTAGAAAATAAGGAACAATTTAAAAACCGAGTTAGTATTAAAATTTACCTTGAAGGTAATCTACCAGCTGAAATAAAACATTTTCGAGATGAAATTGAAGCTAAGCTAGTTGAATTCAAGCAAATTGCTGGAGACCGCATTGAGTATCAGTTCTTAGATCCAAACGTTGGAACAGAAGGTGAAAAACAAGCGCTTTTCGAACAATTGTATGCAAAAGGAAAAGGAATTATGCCCTTGGAAATTGTCTATATGAAAGACGGTTCTCAGAGTAAAATGATGTTGTGGCCTGGGGCTGTTATTGATTACGGTGGAACAACAGTTCAAACGATTCAATTTTTACCTGGAACTCCTGTTGAACATCCTTATGTACTGGATGAATTAACAGATTTAATTGACAATTCAACAAAAAATTTAGAGTATATCCTTGTTAGTTCTTTGCGAAAAACAACCTTGGTTAAAAAGCCACGTGTTGCCTTTTTACAAGGACATGGCGAGTTAAATTTTCAGCAAACGCAGCGCGTTAGATCGTTGATTGCACCTTATTTTTCAATTGCGGACATTACAATTAATGATTCATTAGCTGCATTGGATAATTTGGACGGATTAATCATTGCTCGTCCGACTCAAAAATTCAGTGATAAAGATTTATTTGTTATTGATCAATTTGTTATGAAAGGTGGACGCTTGATGTGTTTTATTGATGCGCTTTATTTGAACGAAGACACACTTAATCGCAATGGTACAACACACACGATGCGCTACGACACTGGAATTGAACGGATGCTATTTGATTATGGATTAAAGCTGAACGACAATTATGTTGTAGATGTGAGTTGCGTTGACAAACCGGTTCCATTCGCTAATCAGTCTAAGATTCCTTGGTTCTTCCATGTGTTAGCAACACCAACAAAACATCCTATTTCAAGAAATCTTGAGCCTGTTTCATTAAAATACACAAGTCAAGTTGATTCTGTTGGATCTGGAAACTACAAGTTCACACCGATTCTAACTTCATCAACAAATGCTAGTGTTACTGGACTTGCACCAATGGTTAGTTTAGCAATGCCGCTTAATTATGGCGAAAATCCTGTTTTGGTTCCAAATCCTTCGGATGAAAGTAATAAAGTGATTTTAGCCGCTTTAACAGAAGGTAAATTTGAATCTCATTTTAGAAACCGCATTGTTGAAGAATATTCGAATAATCCAGCCGCAAGGTATTTAGCTGAATCGAAAAAAGAAGGGAAAGTTTTGTTGATTGGAAATGGTCGTTTTATTGCAAATGCTTATGACTCAATGCCTGCTAGAAATGGCCAAGGTTATATGTACCGTCCAACTCAATTCAACGATTTACGAATGGACTTAGAAATGGCGAGCATCAATATTCCAGTCTATTTTGGTAATCAAGAATTTTTCCAAAACTTAGTTGATTACATGTTAGGCGACAATTCTGTTTTGGATATCCGCAGTCGACAAATTGACATCCATGCAATTGACAAAGAGAAAGTCAAAGCAGATGCAACATTCTATAAACTGATTAACATTTTTATCCCTGTTATTTTAGTGCTCCTTTTCGCTTTTATCATGAGCTATTTAAGAAGAAGAAAATACGTTCAAAAATAAACCTATGAAAAAACTAATTATTTTAATTGTTGCGGTTGGTGTTTTAGGCTTTTTGGCTTGGTTCACAATGGATTTAATGAAGGGAAAAGGAAAATCCGATACGGAATTAATTGAATTCAATGTAACTGACACGAGTACAGTCGATAAAATAATTATAACAGATGCTTTTTCGAATAAAATTGAATTGGTTCGAAATGGTAAAACATGGAATGAAGCTAGCGGTGATTGCATATCCACTCCAAATGTGAATTTCATTTTGGAAACCTTTAAAAACATTGAATTCAAAGGGTATTTACCTGAAAATTCAATTGAGAAATTCACCAATTTAATGGCCTCACAAAGCACGAAGGTTGAAATTTTTCAAAATGGTGAATGGACCAAAACTTGGTACATCGGACCTGCATCGGCTGATCATTATGGACAAATCATGTTACTTGATTCAGACGAGTATGGGAAAAGTGGTAAACCAGTTATCATGAAAATAAAAGGTGAAAATGGTATTATTGAACCCCGTTTTTTTGCTGATAAACGCAAATGGGCTTGTACCAATATTTTTGCGTTGGGAATCGACCAAATCGCGAAAGTTGACCTGAAAGTTTATGATGATCCTTCTTTGAGTTTTACAGTATCCAAAACAGGTAGTCGTGTTGATGTTTATCAGCAAGGTAGAAAGCTGTCAAACGTGGATACAGCAATGGTTTATCGTTACTTACAGAAGTATAAAAAAGTACATTTCGATCTTGCTAATTTTGAACTTTCAGACAAGCAAGTAGATAGTTTGAAGAAGACGATGCCGTTTGCCAAATTAACAGTTTCTGAAACATCCGGAAAAAAGACAGCTTTACGCATGTTTCGCATTAAAACGAACAATCAATCAGTGAACGAATTTGGTGAAATTGTTGATGTTGACATGGATCGTTTTTGGTGCCAATTGCCATCAGGGGATTTGGTTAAATGTCAGTACTTTGTATTTAACCCTTTAATCATGGGACATATTTATTTCCCAATGGATTTAAGCAAACGTAAAACAGCACCATCACAAGGAAGCGCCGTGTATAACTCTTTGTAATGGTTTATCAGTTTTCGTAACGAAAAAACTGCTTTTTTCAATTGTTAATAAAAAGTTTAAAAAAACACTTTTAACGTGTGATTTAAAGGCGTTCGATGAATAAATTTGTTATAAATTTCAGAGAAATGAATTTTATAATATCAAGTACAACATTACTTCGTCACTTACAAAGTATTTCTGGTGTTTTAAGCACTAGCAACACTTTACCAATTCTAGATAACTTTTTATTCGAAATAGTTGACGGACAACTGACAGTTTCTGCTTCAGATTTGGAAACGACAATGCGCACTTCTTTGGAAGTTGAAGCGAATGAGGCAGGAAAAATTGCTATTCCTGCAAAATTATTGTTGGATGTTTTAAAAAATCTTCCAGATCAACCATGTACTTTCTTAGTGGACAAAACAAACTTCTCTGTTGAGATTGCTTACGACAACGGAAAGTCAAAAATGGTTGGATACAACGGTGACGATTTCCCACGCACTCCTGCAATTGAAAACAGTAGTAAAACAAAAGTTTCAGGTGAAATCATTTCAAAAGCAATTAATAAAACATTGTTTGCGACTGGGAATGACGATTTACGTCCTGTAATGAGCGGTGTTTTTTGTCAGTTTAGTCCACAAGACATTACGTTCGTTGCCACGGATGCACACAAATTGGTGCGTTATAGAAGAACGGATTCTACAGCAACTGGAAGTTCATCTTTTATTCTTCCAAAAAAACCATTGAATTTGTTAAAATCAAATTTAAGTGGAGCTGAAGAAGTATTGTTGGAATACAATGAATCAAACGCCATTTTCACCTTCAATGACATTGTTTTGGTTTGCCGTTTAATCGATGGAAAATATCCGAATTACGAAGCCGTAATTCCGAAAGAGAATCCAAATGTTTTGATAATTGATCGTGCACAATTCTTAAGTTCAATTAAGCGTGTTTCAATTTTTGCGAATAAAACAACGCATCAAATTAAATTGAAATTAGCTGGTTCAGAATTATCATTATCTGCTGAGGATATTGACTTCTCAAATGAGGCAAATGAGCGTTTGACATGTAATTACGATGGTGATGATATGGAAATAGGTTTCAATTCACGTTTCTTAATGGAAATGTTGAACAACCTTGACACAACGGAAGTGAAACTTGAAATGAGTGAACCTTCTCGTGCTGGATTATTGATGCCTGCAGTAAAAGACAATGAAGATGAAGATATTCTGATGCTTGTAATGCCGGTGATGCTCAATCGTTAATCAATAAAAACATTTAAAAATCCATCCTTAGTGATGGATTTTTTTTTGCATTAACTTATTTATAGATTTCAATTTAGTAAATTTGATTCTAAGCTAAACTCGACACATGTTTCGAATTCTTTTCTTTTTATTGTTTCTGTTTACACTTGGATCATGTGGATTGAAGTATGTTCCAGTTGAATCTCCATCAGCCTTTGAACAGCGTCGTCATGATACGATTGAACGTTATTTATCCAGAACATTTCATTCGAGCACAAACAACTATAAATCAATTGCTTTTGGTGAAACACAGACAATAAAACCGCTTAGTTATCAGAAATTGGACTCACTTTTTGGCGTCAAATATGCGAATGAAAAAAAAGGTGTCAATGACAAAGAATTGGATAATGTAATCCAAAATCAACGCATGATTGCGCTCAATGATACAAATAAAGTCATTTATATTGAGAACCACATTTTTGCCTTAGTTCAAGGCGACACCTTGGAAATTTATGACGGGAACTTCAGACTTTCAAACGATTTAGTTGTTGAAGACATGCACTTGAATGAAAGTGTTTATCTACCAAAAAAATTTGAAGAAATGTACAAGGTTTATTTGTTTGAAGAAGCATTTATAACAGCTGGAATCCCTCCTACTGAAGCCGAAAAACAATTTTACAACTTGTATAAATCTGAAAGCAAGCAGCGAAAAGGAAGTGATCGCGATAATTTCATCAAAAACACACTGCTTGTGATGGATTATGCTTCAAAATCGCACACTTTGGATGTCGAAACATTGATTAAATATGCCATTCTTAAAAACCTTCATGGTAATAGTTACGTCAATCATTTAGACAAATTTTCTCCCATTGAACAGCTCATTGAAATTGATAACCAACAAAAGCAATCGCTTGTAGGTTATACACTAACGTGCACATATATTGACAAAGATAAAGCAGGTGTTCAAGTTTCAAAATCGGTCAAATTTGTTTTTGACACCTTCCTACAACTAACAGAAAAAATAGTTTTGAATTAAAAACTGGAACGATAAGCTCCTTTTGATAACTCGATTGCGTTTGCGTCTTCCAAATAGGGCATCGCAATTTCAATTCCCTTTAAATTTGATTCTTGCTCATATCCAGTTCGAATGGCATAAGCCGAGTCGTTCACCAATATTTGCCAATCTCTGCCTATTTTCTCCGTTTTAATTGAAAAATCTGTGGATTGAATGAGATAATTACGTTTCGACAAATCAAAATACTGAGCTTTTGCGGGATAAATTTTACGATAGGCCTCTACGAGTTTTTCAACCTTGTCAAAGTCCTCCCCTTTTGCTTTGTAAAAACAAAACAAATCTTGCTCATTTTTAACAACAAAGACCAATTGTTTCGAATTGAACACGCACAATTCATTTTTACTTACATTTTGATAGCGTTCCACTACTAAAATAGCAAGTAAACAAAAACCGATTCCCAAACCAATATATAATTGGCTTCTTTTGCGGATGATTAAAAATAGCGCTAACACCAATAAGGTAAATCCAATCACCGTAACCATAGAAAGTGTAAATCCATAAGCCACTCCACCCGGCAAATGTTCTACCCATTCAATGAAGGCCAGGGACAAAAAGATAATCCAAGTCAACACAATTCCTGTGATTTTTGAGAGCGCTTTCCACCAACTCGTTGCAAACAAAAATATTCCTGCACCTAAAATCAGTCCAGACGAAGCCATTAAGCCAATATTGGTAAGAATAAAGTAATTTGGAAATTGATGAAAATAATACAGTGACAGTGGAGTTGTCATGAGTTGAGCAGTGAAACCAATTGCCGTACCTTCCCACACTTTGTGCAACCATTTGTTTTTGATGTAAACCAAGCCACCAATTGGTTTATAAAACAAAAAGATGCCCAGCATGGCCATAAAAGACAATTGAAATCCAATGTCATACAAAACGAAAGGATCCGCTAAACAAAGTGAAAAACCCGTAAAAAAAAGCGCATTCATCGTATTGTATTGCCTTCCCGCTAATTGTGCAATCACTAATACTGAAAACATAAAAACGGCACGAACAACCGAAGGCGACATTCCTGTAATAAAGGCATAAATCCACATGACAATTAGTACAAGTGTTAAAGCCTTTTTACGACTTATGATTTTTGGAAAATAGCCCAACACAACCATCAAAATCTGCATGATTATTCCGATATGAAGACCTGAAACGGCTAACACGTGCATTGCTCCAGTATTCGTGAAACTATTCTTTACTTCCTGATCTAGCAAACTTTTATCACCTAAAATCAACGCTTGCGCGATTGCCAATTCTTTGCCTTTTAAATTTTCTGAAAGCGACTCACTTAAGTAAATCCTGCAGTTCTCCATTGATTGAATCACCCAATTAGATGATTGATGCTCAATTAATTTATAATCTTCCTCACCAACAAAGGCCGTGTAAAATATTCCTTTTTTAGCCCAATAATTTTCAGCATCAAATTCACCTGGATTGCCATTGTTCTTAATTCGATTCAACTTTGACGCAAGGAGAATAACATCGCCTTTCAAGAGAATATCACCTTCGTTCTTGAGGTAAAAAACAATGTTTTCATTGACTTCAATTTTCTGATGATGACTATGAATCAATGACGTTTTTCCAACAACTTTCACCCAATCACTCGTTGAAACTCCTACTTCCATAATTTCTACCTGCAATGGATCAAAATCGTGATAGGCTGACTCCAATGTATTCTCATTGGATTTTCCTAAATGTTCAAGGACGGAAATTGCACCCAAAGAGAAAAAAGTGATCAAACTCACTAGCAAAAATGTTTTGGAAGATGATACTTTTAAGAAAAACAGCGAAATCAAAACTATTATTGAACTACAAAGCAGTGCAACAAAAAAAGTTGACAACAATTGAAATTCGAATCCTAAGAGAATTCCACCGCAAAAAGCCAAGCAAATTGGCACAAATGGGGCAGAGAAAAATTGCAGTTTCAAGGTCGTTAATGGTTTCAAAATCAGTTGCAAATGAACACTTTTTTTTGAAAAATTAAAAATTATCAACGAATAACTTGAATCCTTCCCTTTAGGTAGCTTTTAAATTCAGGCGAATCATTATCTTTGTTAGCAAAATTGAATTGAAACATGATTAACGTAACTCTTCCGGATGGATCAGTAAGACAATGTGAGAACGGTACAACTTCGTTGGATATCGCAAAAAGCATTTCTGAAGGTCTTGCTAGAAATGTACTTGCCGCTAAGGTAGACGGACAAGTGATTGATGCTACTCGCCCATTGAACAATGACTGCACCTTGCAATTATTGACGTGGAACGATACGGAAGGAAAATCGACCATGTGGCATTCATCTGCTCACTTAATGGCAGAAGCTTTAGAATTTTATTTCCCAGGAATTAAATTAGCGATTGGGCCTCCGATAGCGAATGGTTTCTACTATGATGTTGACTTCATGGACTACACGATTTCCGAGAAAGATTTGGAAAAAGTTGAGCAAAAAATGAAGGAATTGGCGAAAGAGAAAAATCCTTACATCCGTAAAGAAGTTTCGAAAGCTGATGCTTTGGCGTATTTTACTGAAAAACAAGATCCTTATAAATTAGAGTTAATCGAAGGTTTAGAAGATGGAAACATTACGTTCTACACACAAGGTAACTTTACAGATTTATGTCGTGGACCACATATTCCTGACACTGGATTTATCAAAGCCGTTAAATTAACTTCTATTGCAGGAGCTTACTGGAAAGGTGATGAAAACAACAAACAATTAACGCGTATTTACGGAATCACGTTCCAAAAAGCAGCGGATTTAACTGAATATTTAGAGAAAGTTGAAGAAGCAAAACGTCGTGATCACCGAAAATTAGGGAAAGAATTGGAGTTGTTTACCTTCTCTCAAAAAGTGGGTCAAGGTTTACCAATGTGGTTACCAAAAGGAGCAGCATTGCGTGAGCGCCTTGAGAACTTTTTGAAAAAAGCCCAACGTAAAGCAGGTTACCAACAGGTAATTACACCGCACATCGGAAACAAAGAATTATATGTGACTTCTGGTCACTACGAGAAATATGGTGCAGATTCATTCCAACCAATTAGAACTCCAGATCCAAATGAGGAGTTTTACTTGAAACCTATGAACTGTCCGCACCACTGTGAGATTTTCAAGTCGAAACCACGTTCCTACAAAGATTTACCGGCTCGTTTTGCTGAATTCGGTACTGTATACCGATATGAGCAATCAGGTGAGTTACATGGTTTAACACGTGTTCGTGGTTTTACGCAAGATGATGCGCATATTTTCTGCACGCAAGATCAAGTGAAAGATGAATTCAAAAAAGTAATTGACATTGTTCTTTACGTTTTGAAAACATTGGATTTCCAAAATTTCAAAGCACAAATTTCGTTGCGTGACCAGGTTGATCGCAAAAAATACATTGGTGCAGAGGAAAATTGGGTAAAAGCAGAAACCGCAATTATTGAGGCGGCAGCAGAGAAAAATCTACCGACTGTTGTGGAATATGGTGAAGCGGCGTTCTATGGTCCAAAATTGGATTTCATGGTTCAAGATGCATTGGGAAGAGAATGGCAATTGGGAACTATCCAGGTTGACTACAACTTACCAGAGCGTTTTGAATTGGAATACACTGGAGCTGATAACCAAAAACACAGACCTGTAATGATTCACCGTGCACCGTTTGGTTCTATGGAACGATTCGTTGCTGTGTTGTTGGAACATTGTGCTGGAGACTTCCCTTTATGGTTGGCCGTTGAACAATTTGCTATTTTACCAATTTCGGATAAATATAACGACTACGCAGAAAAAGTTTCAGAATTGCTAAATAATTACGATATTCGCGGCTTCGTTGATGATCGTAACGAAAAGATTGGCAAGAAGATACGCGACGCTGAGTTGAAAAAAGTACCGTTTATGCTTATTGTTGGTGAGAAAGAGGCTGAAAACAATGAAGTTTCTGTTCGCCAAAGAGGTGACGGTGATAAAGGCTCAATGAACGTAGAAAAATTTGCTGAGTTAGTACAAAAATCGATTGAAGATGAGTTATCATCTAATGTTTAATTAATTAAATGAGAAAAAACACAAAAAAACCTTTTGTAAAAAGAGAGGAAGCGGACCAACACAAAATCAATGAGAAAATTACTGCTCGTGAGATTCGTTTGGTAATTGAAGGTGAAGAACCAAAAGTTATGTCAACATCTGAAGCTATTCGAATGGCTGAAGAAGAAGAATTGGACTTGGTTGAAATTTCTCCGAATGCGGTTCCTCCAGTGTGTAAGATTATGGATTACCGTAAATTCTTATACAATCAAAAAAGAAAGCAAAAAGAGTTGAAAGCGAAACAAAGTAAAGTTGTTTTGAAAGAAATTCGTTTTGGTCCCAACACCGATGACCATGATTTCCAATTTAAATTAGCGCATGCGCGTAAATTCTTGGAAGAAGGTTCAAAAGTGAAGGCATATGTGTTTTTCCGTGGTCGTACGATTGTTTTCAAAGACCGAGGTGAAATTTTATTGTTGAAGTTCGCTCAAGAATTAGCGGACATCGGTGCAGTAGAGCAATTACCGAAGTTGGAAGGGAAACGAATGATCATTATGATCAACCCGAAAAAGAAATAGCGAAGCTATTGAAAAAGAGCAAGCGTTAGCGCGGCTAAAAAAGATACAATAAGGAGGAATGAATCACGAATCCTTGAAAGAAGCTATATAGAGGTAACCTTTAAAAACGAAGAGAGATGCCAAAAATGAAAACTAAATCTAGTGCTAAGAAGAGATTCACGGTAACTGGAAGCGGTAAAATTAAAAGAAAACACGCGTTTAAAAGTCACATCTTAACTAAGAAGTCGACAAAACGTAAGAGAAATTTGACAGCAGCTGGTTTAGTTGATAAATCAGATTTGTCGAACATTAAAGTACAATTGTGTATCTGATCATCTTAGGATGATTCGATAACATGATTAGGTTTTATTATTGTTAACCCGGTAACGAGTAACTAAGTTAGCTGAAACAAAGCTGCACTCTTTATCAAAAAACTAGAAATTATGCCAAGATCAGTAAATCACGTAGCATCAAGAGCTCGTAGAAAAAACTTGATGAAGCTAGCCAAAGGATACTTTGGACGCAGAAAAAACGTTTGGACAGTTGCGAAAAACGCAGTTGAAAAAGGTTTAAATTACGCCTATGAAGGTCGTAAACAAAAGAAAAGACACTTCCGTTCTTTGTGGATCGCGCGTATCAACGCAGGTGCACGTCAGCATGGAATGAGCTATTCTCAATTCATTGGAGCTGTTCACAAAAGTGGAATCGAATTGAACCGTAAAGTTCTTGCAGATTTAGCGATGAACCACCCTGAAGCTTTCAAGGCGGTTGTAGATGCAGTGAAAAAATAAAAAGTACAATACTCTATATAGTAAATCCCGATCCGTTCAACGGCATCGGGATTTTTTTTGAACCAAAACTATATCCACAAAAAAAGGCCAACCGAAGTTGACCTTTCTAGCTCAAGGAGCACTTATTTATTTTTTCAAAAGCGAATACCCGTAATAAGCTCCTCCGCCTAAAATTACAGCACCACCAAGAATATAGTATCCAGGTGATTTTTTCTCTTTGTAAGAATTAATTGTCATTTTTGAAGTTGACGTCCCATTGAAATCAATGAAAGAAACGGATACATCGTAAATTCCACGACCACTGCTTAAATCTGCTTTATTTGCTGTCACAGCTTCTTCATAACCATTTGAATACGCAGACATAAATTTCAAGTTTTCACCTTTCAAGAATACTTGACCATTTTCTAGTTTCTTAGAAGCATTAAAAGTAAATACATCCTTCGTAAACATGAATACGCCTTTTTCTTTGTATTCATCAAACGAAATGTAGTTTAGACTGTTCATAATTTCCTCACTCAATGGTGAATTTCCATCGATTTTTACCGCCAATTTTCCTGTCGTATCAACATTCACTATCACTTTTAATTGCAATGTAACATCAGAAGTGTTTTTTACCAAAGCATTATATACAGCACTTTCAACAGCTTTTTCTACTTTCAAAAACTCAGTGTTGCTTACTTCTTTCAAAGAGAAAACAGTTGAAGCTCTTCTTTTATTGAATGCATTTCGTTCCTCACGTTCTTTGATTAACTTTTTAGATAATGCAGATTTGAACTTCGCGTAATCTTTAATTTCCTTATTTGTAACATCAATCCAAAACAATTGGTCACGTTTTACCTTGTCATATTTTGTTTGCACTGAAATATTGTCTTGTAGGAAAGTATGTGCCATTACTTCGCCTGAACTTGTCATTTTAGCATCGATCGTTGGTAACCAAAAAGTACCATAAAACTCACCAATGTAATCTTGTAATCCTTCAAAACGAGCTGAAATGACAACTCTTTCACCTTCAATTGTTGCAGTTGTATAATTCACTTGAATGTAACGACGTTCTGGAGCAATATCATCGTTGTACTTGTTTTTGTACTTTCTAGAATAAACTTCAAAATCTCCTTTTTTGGTTACTTTGAATTCTTCGAAAGGAACAAAAGGAAGTTCATCTGTTAGACATGCATGAACACTATTGTTCACGAAATTGAACCCGTAATAAGACATTTGAGTCACATTCGGAGAACCTTTTTGACTATTAACCAATGTTCGAGTTGCCTCGATTCCATTTTCATAATAATACGATAACTGAGCGGTGGTTTCATTCGAAATAAAAAGGTAAAGGCAAAAAATTAAACTGATTTTTAATTTTTTCATGACCTCTAAAATTTATTTGGCTGCAAAGAAACTCATTCAATTTCATTCAATCGCAATTTCATTAAAACTTTTTTGTCAACTCGTATTAGCAATCTTTAGATTTCAATTACATTTGCTCAAATTTTAGATATGTCCATTAGTACAAACAAGGCATCGCTTGCCGGAGTCCTTATTACAATTGGTATCGTTTTCGGTGACATCGGTACTTCCCCACTTTACGTTTTTCAGGCTATAACAGGGAATGGTAAAAACTTTGATCATGATTTAATTTATGGTGGATTATCCGCTGTCATATGGACATTGATTCTTTTAGCAACAATTAAATACATTTATTTTGCTTTAAATGCTGACAACAAAGGAGAAGGTGGAATTTTTGCCTTGTTTGCATTATTAAAAGCGAAACGTGTAAAGTGGATTATTATTCCAGCATTAATTGGCTGTGCAACGCTGCTCGCTGACGGATTCATCACGCCTGCGATTTCAATTTCTTCAGCCGTTGAAGGAATAAATAATGTCAATCCGGACTTCCCGGTCTACCAAGTAATTGTAGGAATCATTATTGCACTTTTTACCATTCAACAATTTGGAACTTCAGCAATTGGTAAGGCTTTTGGTCCGGTTATGTTAATTTGGTTTGCATTTCTAGCCTATTTAGGGTTTATAAACATTTCTAAAAATCCTGAAATTTTACATGCCTTAAATCCATATTACGCCTATAATTTAGTAGCAAATGTTGATGGCGGCTTCTGGGTACTTGGTGCAGTTTTCCTTTGCACAACTGGTGCTGAAGCGTTGTATTCTGATTTGGGTCATTGCGGAAAGCACAACATTCGAATCAGTTGGACAGTAATGAGTATTATTCTTGTTATTAATTACCTTGGTCAAGCAGCACTTTGTTTAACTCCAGGATTTGAATTAGCACCTAAACAAACGGTATTCTACGCGATGGTACCTCAAGATATGCTTTATTTTGCCATTGGAATAGCCACTGCAGCCACTATTATTGCCTCACAAGCGCTAATTACAGGTGTCTTTACTTTAATGAACGAGGCAATTAAATTAAACCTTTGGACTAACTTAAAAGTAAAATACCCAACGGATCATCAAGGTCAAATTTACATTCCATTTATCAACTGGTTTTTGATGGCTGGTTGTCTTGTTGTAATTGCCATTTTCAAAAAAGCTGAAGCAATGGAAGCTTCCTATGGACTTGCCATTACTATTAATATGGTTATGACTTCCTTCTTGTTATGCTACCTGTTGATTTTGAGAACACCAAAATTACGTATGTTATACATTGGAATTTTTACAGTTTTTGTGATTATTGAAGGAATATTCTTGTTATCCAACTTAGGAAAAATCATGCATGGAGGTGCATTCACATTAATTCTATCAATTGGCTTCTTTATACTTTTATTCTTGTACTACAAAGCCAGACAATTACGTAAAAGCATTACCGAGTACATTTCAATGAAACAGGTAATTCCTCTGCTAATAGCGACAAAAAACGACCCTAATCTTCAATATGAAGCTTCGAATATTGTTTATCCAACAAGAAGTAACAATCCGAACAGATTGGATGCAACGGTATTCTTCTCCTTATTTAAAAAACGTCCAAGAAAAGCGGGAGTTGTTTGGTTCTTGCACCTGGATATTTTGAGCGAT
>JBDLVK010000108.1:0-6643 GCA_039804825.1 Bacteroidota bacterium | reverse complement strand
TTTTTAATTGAATGCCATACAATCAAAAATATCTTCACATTGTTCATACACCATTTCATGCAAAATCAATTGTGAAGCAAGTGCCAGCTGCGTATAGTTTTGGGAGTTATTTCCGAAATCTGCCGCAGATGTAATCCACATTTTTGTGATTAGTTCTTGAGATCCTTCCTTTGGATTAATTTTATTTACAACAGCAGCAACATTCATCGCTCCAGCATGATAAACATGTAAAACAAATAAACGGAACCATAAATCAGATTCATTGTAAGCAATGTTATGAGCGTTCAATATTTTTTTCGCTTCAGGAATACAAACGCGGTTCAATAAACGCGCTGCACCGTAAGCCGAACGATTGAAATCTTTTCGCTCGTCAACCGTTGAATTAACAGTTAAACCTTGTGCTCTGGCAACAGAAGGCATCAGCTGAAAAGCGCCATAAGCTCCAACACTTGACTTTTTCAATTGGCCAGGACTTTCAATTAATAAGATTGCTTGAGCGTACCAAGGATCACAGCCATATTTTTCAAATGCTTCCACACCTTTCGATAAACTAGGATACACTTCTTTGAACTTGTAGAAATCGTTTTTACCGGTAGTAACGTTGATTTGTGTTCCAGCAGCCAGTGAATATGCATTGCGCAAACTGTCTTTGAAAACAGCTTTTTGTGCTTCAGTTTGTCTTGACCAATCGCGCATAGACATTTTGAGTAAAACGGTTCTGTTCTCTGCAACATTGATTAAGCAAGAATCGGGAGATAAGCGCATGATTTGTTTCCAAAACTGTGGCTGAGGCAACATATCCCAACGATCTTCAAAGATAGATTCTGCATGCATCAAAGTGCTTAACGAGTTGTCGTTGTAAACTTGAATTTTCTCGTGATCCCACGATTTGTCGACTTGTGAAAATAAATGAATAGGCGAGGAGAGAAGCGCCAAAAAAATAAGTTTACGCATGATATCTGGTTATAACAGTTCTTGAATTTACAATTTTATCGCATTAAAGCAAGGGCATTTCTTGTTTTTAACAAAGATTTAAATGAAAACGAGTGGAATTTACTTGGTTACATTTGTCACAGTATCTTGAAAATTTCGTTGTAAATTTGTGCATGCAAATGCTCAAAAAACTGTTCGGATTGCCCTTGATTGGTTTGGTGAAAATATACCAATACATTATTTCGCCTATCTTTCCTGCAACCTGCAGATACACGCCGACATGTTCTCATTACATGATTGAAGCAATACAAGTTTGGGGACCTTTAAAAGGAACATTTTTAGGTTTGAAGCGCATTGGTTCATGTCACCCGTGGGGAGGGCATGGTCATGACCCTGTTCCAGAGAAGAGGAAAAAGTAAAGACATAAAAAAAAGGTGAATCACTACGATTCACCTTTTTGTTTTTATAAGATGTGAATTAACCTCTGTTCGCAATTCTAATTTCGTGCAATGTTGAGAAGAAAATAACTCCGTAACCGCAAGCCAACATTAAATGGAAAGGCAACATACCTAAATCTCCATAAACGGCGCGAATTACAGCTGTATAACCAAATACAACCATTAAGATTCCTTCTGCAATATTGATAATCGACAAACTCTTTTTGTCGTATTTGTTTCCTTTGAATTCACTTTTCTTAGAAACGTTGAATTTAGGTGTACGAACGAATGAACTTTTAATTCCTAAATAACCTTCGATAACTGCAACAGTGTTACTTAATGAAAGTCCCATCGAAACAATTAAGAATTGGAAGAAACGTCCAACGAAGCGGAAAAATGAACTGAAGCCATTGCTTGTTTTATCTCGGAAAGAATGCCAGTAATAGAACATCAAGAATACAGTACTGATAATGAAAATTCCCATGTATTGCAAAATGTAGTTCAAATCAGAGAAACTGTCTTTGATGTGCAATACAACCAAACTTAAAAGGGAAATTGTTAAAATGAAAACGAATACTGTTGAATTAAACAAGTGAGAAAGTCCGTGAACGCGATCTGACATTTTTACTCCTTTTGCCGTTAAAAGCGTTTTCCACATTTTAACGAAACATTCAGCGCCACCTTTCATCCAACGGTGTTGTTGACTTTTAAGTGCTGACATTGTAATTGGCAACTCAGCAGGAGCAATAACATCCTCCAAGTATTTAAATTTCCAACCTTTAATTTGTGCACGGTAACTTAAATCTAAATCCTCTGTTAAGGTGTCGTGTTCCCATCCACCAGCATCTTCAATACATTTTTTTCTCCAAACACCACCAGTTCCGTTGAAGTTGATAAAGTGTCCAGCTGAATTTCGCCCTCCTTGCTCAATTGCAAAGTGACCGTTCAATCCAAATGCTTGAAGTTCTGTTAAGATAGAATAGTTTTTGTTAATGTGTCCCCAACGTGTTTGAACAACTCCGATGTTATCATCTTGGAACGAAGGCATTGTTTTTTGTAACCAATCAGCATCTGGAATAAAGTCAGCATCGAAAATAGCGATAAATTCACCTTCAACACGGTCCATGGCAGCATCTAATGCACCAGCTTTGTATCCAGTTCTATCAACGCGGTGAATATGCTGAATGTTCACACCACGCGCAGCAACTTCTGCTACTTTTTTCGCAATCAAGTCTTTTGTTTCGTCAGTTGAATCATCAAGGACTTGAATTTGCAATTTATCTGCTGGGTAATCCAAACGTGAAATCGTTTCAATGATACGATCCGAAACGTACATTTCATTGAACATTGGCAATTGAACTGTAACTTTTGGTGTTGTAGTAGGATCGTAAACAGGTTTCACTTCCGTTAATTTTTTCTTTTTGTTCTTAACGTAAGCAATAGCTAAAGAAAGTTGAAGAACACTGTAGAAGAACACCAACAACAAGCATAAACCGTAGATTGTCAAAACAATTTTAGCAACTAAATGTGACCAGAAATGCTCTTGAACGTATGGTTTTCCATTTTTCAATGTTGTAGTTCGGTCTCCCCAGTTGAACAACCAAGAAACCTTTAATGAAGTTGTAATCGGTTGACCAAATTTATAACTGTCTTTGTGTTTTTCTGTTAATTCTAAACTTTGTTTGATGTCCATGTAATCTTTGTCGATCACATGAAGTGTATATTTTCCTAAAGGAACATTTTTGAATTCGAAAACACCTTCATCATTCGTTTCTGTTTGGAACGTTTTTTTGTTATCGGCACTACGTAATTCCAATTCAACCTCATCCGCCACATCAAGTGTGCGTTGATCTATCATTGTTCCTGTAACGATTTTTGAAACTTGCGCTTGTGAACTAACCGCAATAAGAAGGGCAAAAATTACAAAATGTATCTTTGTCATAAGGTTGATAAAATAATAGTAAATACCAAAGGCGACAAAGTTAGCTAAAATCAGTATTCTAAGAAGCAATTTGCCGATTATTTGTTGCAATTTTTTTTGATGCGCAAAATGTATCTCGAATTAAGCTAAATCCTTGTTAGTTATTGATTAAGGTTTGTCGATGTGCATAAAAAGAAAATCCGTGTTTCAAAACGGAATGCACCAAGTTGAAACACGGATTTTTAAGTATCAAATAGCGTGTTATTGCCAAACACCCATTTTGTTGAATTTTTCGATGCGGTCTTCGATTCGTTTTTCAGGCGCTTGAGGCTCTAATTCAGCTAAATATCCTTTAATCGCGTTTTTAACAATACTGAACATTTCTTCTTGGTTGCGGTGAGCTCCATTCAACGGCTCCATGATTACATCATCAACCAATCCATTTTTCTTCATGTCTGTCGAAGTCAATTTCAATGCATCCGCTGCTTTTTCTTTGAAATCCCATGATCTCCAAAGAATCGACGAACAAGATTCTGGCGAAATAACCGAATACCAAGTATTCTCAAGCATTACAACTTTATCTCCAACACCAATTCCTAACGCTCCACCAGATGCACCTTCACCAATGATGACACAAATAACTGGAACTTTCAAACGCATCATTTCGTAAATGTTACGCGCAATTGCTTCACCTTGTCCACGTTCTTCAGCTTCCAATCCAGGAAAAGCTCCAGGTGTATCAATAAACGTTACAATTGGTTTGTTGAATTTCTCCGCCAACTTCATTAAGCGCAAAGCTTTACGATATCCTTCAGGATTCGGCATTCCGAAGTTTCGGTATTGACGCATTTTCGTATTGATCCCTTTCTGTTGACCAATGAACATGACTGTTTGGCCATCCAATAAACCAAAACCACCAATCATGGCTTTGTCATCTTTTACTGAACGATCTCCATGCAATTCCTGAAATTGATTATTCGTAATCGCATTGATGTATGCTAACGAGTAAGGACGATCTGGGTGACGCGACAATTGTACGCGCTGCCATGGTGTTAAACCAGAAAATATTTCTTTTGTCTTTTCAACCAATACTTTTTCAAGCTCATTGATTTTGTCAGACATATCAACTTCTGTACTCGCACCAATTTCTTTGGTTTGCTCGATTTGTTCTTCCAACGCTTTAATCGGCTCTTCGAAATCTAAGTAAACTGCCATAATTCATTATTTTGAGGGGCGAAAGTTACAAAAATAGTTTAGTTCTTCTACTTTTGTTGTATGATATTATTTCCACCGGCAAAGATTAATTTAGGATTGAATGTTCCTTTCAAGCGAGAAGATGGCTATCACGAAATTGAAACGTGTATGCACCCAATTCCGTTTTTGGACGTCCTAGAAATACTTCCAGCAGAGACTTTCTCCTTCCGTCAAACGGGTTTGGTCATTCCGGGAAATGATGCTGATAATTTGTGTGTTAAGGCTTATAACTTAATCAATGCACGTTTTCCCATTCCTCCGGTTTACATTCATCTACGAAAAGAAATTCCCATGGGAGCAGGAATGGGCGGAGGTTCAGCTGATGCAGCATATGTGCTGAAAGGTTTAAACGAAATCTTTGAATTAGAAATATCGGAAGAAGAACTTGAATTATTGGCTGGAGAATTGGGAAGTGATTGTCCGTTTTTTATTAAAAATGAAGCGCAAATTGCAAAGGGAAGAGGTGAAATCTTATCTCCTTGTGCTGTAACATTACATGGCTATTTCTTGAAAATTGTAAACCCGGGAATTCACATCGGAACAAAAGAAGCGTATGCTGGAATTCATTTTGGAACACTGACAAAATCAATCAAAGAAATTGTTGAAGGGCCAATTAGTGACTGGAAAAGTTTATTGAAAAATGATTTTGAAACAAATTGCTTTAAAAACCATCCATCGTTGGAAGAATTGAAAGCAGCTCTTTACAAAGAAGGAGCAATCTATGCTGCGATGTCGGGAAGTGGTTCAACGATGTTCGGAATTTTTAAAAATGAACCTTCGTTAACATACCAAAACAAAAACGGATTTGTAGAAAAAATTGTCGCTTTATAAGGATTGTTTCACAATTCTTTTGGTTGACTTTATAACAGTATTCGATTCAAACACCACCAAGTAAATTCCGTTCGAAAGCTCTGATAAATCGATTGTTGTTGTTCCAAAGAAGCTGTTTAAATTCGTCATTTCTTTACCCGTAAGATCAATTACCTTGTAGTGGATTTCTTCCGAACTAACTACATTGATTTGAAGCATTCCAGTTGTTGGATTCGGGAATAATTCCAATTGCAATTCTTTGGGTAAATCATTCACATTCGCTTGACTATTCGGATCGGTTTCCAAATGCGAAATTCCTCCTAAATCTTGCCCAACGAATAAATCCAAATACGTATCGTTGTCGATGTTATTAACCCAGAAAGAGCTGTAAGCTCCAACATTCATGTTGAGAAAATTGTCGGAAACAAGGTGAAAGGATGTTCCGGAATTCAAATGGTTGTCAATTGAATCGTAATAATGAAGTTTACCATCAACACCTCCAAGAAATAAGTACGTTGTATCATTAAAATCAAAGAAATGTGGAACGGGAAAGCCGTCAGGTGAAGTTGTTGCAATGTCAATGTTTCCAAGCGTGTCATTTACCAACGAGAAACTAGGAACATTCGTAGTTCCAACGTTTTCATAATACGCAATTTCGCCCGTTTTCTTTCCTAAAAGCAAATCCAATTTACCGTCTTTGTTCAAGTCAAATAATTGAGGACTCCCATATTGACCTGCAGAAATAATGTTCCCTGCGTTGTCTTGGTAATTCGTAACAACCGGCACGAATGTGATTCCACCTGTAATGCTAATGTTTTCGTAGTATGCCAGTGTCCCATTTTCAAGACCAATTAACATGTCTGGATCACCATCCGCATCTAAATCTCCGAAAGTTGGAATCATGTGAAGGCCTAGTCCAGCTGAACTTAAATTCATAAAATCGTCATCAATCAGGGTGAAAAAAGGATTAGAGGCTGTTCCCGTATTTTTGTAGTAGGCAATACTTCCTTCCTTGCTTAAGGGCGCTTTGAATCGAAAGAAATTACTCACTAAAAGGTCTTTCAAACCATCTTGATTGATATCCACAAAAACTGGGACAGAACCAGTTCCATGTTCAACCATTTCGTTTTGAAGAAAGGCATTCGTCTGATACACAAAGGTTGGATTCGTAGCAGTTCCCATGTTTTTATAATACCAAACACTCGTTTCATTTTCAGAGACATTTTTCGCGTTTGCGCTGACAATTAAATCCTTTTTTCCATCAAAGTCAGTATCGACATAAAATGCT
>JBDLVK010000107.1:0-4345 GCA_039804825.1 Bacteroidota bacterium | reverse complement strand
ATTATAAAATAGTTAGTGTTACAGAATCCGGCATTTCTGGAGATAAAACAGTCGGAAACTATGGTGGATTTGATTTTTGGTTATTTGATTTATCTACTGATCTTGGAATAATTGAAAATGGTATTTCGAAAATAGATGTATTTCCTAATCCATTCACATCCAATTTAACGATGAATTTCCAGACCCTAAAAGAAGATGTTGAAATGGTTATCTCATCTACTGATGGAAAAATAATCACTAAACAGAAGATTCTTGAAGGAACATCTTCGATTAATATTAAGATTGATTGTGAACCGCAGTTACTTTATTATTCTATTTCAGGTAATGAAGTTTATATGAGTGGGAAATTATTAAAAATGTAATTTTCTAATTCAACTGTTGAATATTAAAGCAAAAGTATTTTTTTGAGAGGATTATAGGATAGGAAAATTATGTCTTCCTCCTTGTCTTCACAGCATCAGAAAACATAAAAACAAGCCTAAAATAAACCGGTATTGGGCGTTGCCTATCGAAGCCGGGACTTGTTTTTATCGTTCACTTTGCCGTTGCCTCAGAATTCGTCAATGCGGCAGTGCACTTGTTTTCTTTGCCTGTTCATCCATCGTCGTCAGTCGCAACTACCTCATCCCCCCAAACCCCTTTATGGTAGTCGCTTGTATCTCGTCCCTCACTCAATCTCCTTTTTTATGTTGGGGGTCTGTCGTTGCTTGTGTTTGGCTCGCCTGCTAAATCGCTCAGGCTGCAGGTTTGTCACATTTTTTTTTCCTATGCGGAAAGCCGCTTCTTTCATTTCTCGCTTCTGGATCCGTTAGCACTGGAGCCATACGCTACAATTCAATCAGCCGCTTTCCGCAACACACAGCAAGAGTCTTTCGTTCCTCAGACACTTGCCTATCCATTTGCTCCATGCATTTTCCCTTCTCGTCCTTCGTAGCCTCGGCGAAGAAGGATCAACAGCATCCGCAACGCACACCAGCCGTTTGTCTTTTCTCCTCGTTCCTCGTCCAAAATTCAAACCGCTGGTTTCTCCAATCCAATTCCAACACCAACAAAAAAATGCGCCAAACCTTTGTGCATACTGCATAGGTCGTTCCCTTGCTTTCCTATCGTCAGCAATCTCCACTTCCACCTTCGCTCAACTCGCAGACGGCTCGCGCACTTCTCTCTCTTCATTCCGTTATCACTACATTCCGTTCGTTCCGTTTACTTCACAAACTCCAGTTGCCCCTCCGTAGGGCTACGGGGCTGCCTTTCATTTGTTCGCCTAAAGCCTTACTCCGTCGGCTTTGCTGAAGGCTCCTTTTCCTTTTTTATATATTTGCAGTAATATAGCAGTTTAATTACGGTTATAGCAGGAGCGATAACTTCAATCCTGCTACTAAGAAAAGGAGTTACTTAATTGTGCTCCTTTTTGATTTAAATCCTTTTTGAAAACCTAAATTCTAATTCAAAAAAAAAACTAAAATGAATAATTCTTTGAATGATCGTTATCGTAAAAAACTTACGATTTCTAAACCTACTTTTACATCAAATAAATCACATGAAATACACTAAATTCATCTCAGGTTATATCAACACTCAAGGTTCTCCGAATCTTCAACCTGATCAATTTAAAGAACTAATGAATCTAGTCCATTTAGAAGGACAGTTAATGGCGATTGATAAAACGATAGAGAAATTCAAAAACATCGATAGTCCTCACAAATATGAAATGCTCAAAACACCAATACTTCGACAAATCGATGAGGTATCAAAAGGACTATCACCAAGTGAACTTTTAGCATCATGGTCTGAGTAATGTCTGCTTCCTTGATCTTGCACATTCCCCATTTTTCCAAAAGGTCATGTACAATCTCAATCCAGCAGTCATTAAATCTATTCTTTCAACAATGTCTCAACAAGAGTTCATTCTTCATGCGCGCTTCATTCGTCGCAAGGCATTCACTTCCGAGCCTGGTTCCAATCGTCGCGCCATGTTCTTCAATTTATACCGTTGGTGCAGGGTCAAATATCAGCATCGGTTTCTCAATTCAATACCATCTAAGCGTAGCAATTTTTAGCCTTTGGATAAGGATTGAATAAAATGTATATTGTATCTCAATTAAAGTAAAACTATTTTATAGTGAAATCTGAAATAAGCCACATTGTTCCTAAATACTCGAAAGAGGAAATAGAATCATTCAATCAAGAATTTGACTTCATGGATGGAGATGTTGAATTACTCAAACAAACCATCAACATTCTTTATTTGGTCATCGAAGATCTTTATTATTTTGAGGGGATGCCAATAAAATTAAATCGTGATGATGCTGTAATTGCCGGAAATCTTGTTAGAATAGTCAAACTCAGTACTTCATTCCTTGAAAATGTATGTAATCACAAACTCGAAATATGTAGTATTATTAATCGTTGTCTTGCCGAAACATATATAAACCTACGTTACATACTGGAGGAAGATGAAACAAACTCCAGTAGAAACTTTATCAAAAAGTCTTTAATTCAAGAAAAGGAATTATGGGAGTCGATTCTTGATAATATAAAAAGTCGTAACGGAGAAATATTACCGATTGAAGAAAGAATGCAAAATTCAATTAAAATAAGTTTTGATGATTCTGATTTTGATCTAGAAGAAGTTCAAAGAAGTCACAAATGGAAGTCCATAAAAAATAGAGCCGCCATTTTAGGTTCAGATCAATTTTATTCAATTTATTACGGAATTTCGAGTCATTCTGTACATGGTAATTGGCAAGATATCTTAATGAATAACTTAGAAAGAAGCGAAGATGGTTTTAAAATAAACTTGGAATGGAGAATGCCAAGACCTCAAATTGTAGACGGTCCAATTGCCCTGAATTTGAGTTTGATTAAGTCTGTAACAGAAAACTTATATGAAAGGCCAACTACCTTTTCAATGAATGTAAAAAATAAAACAGATGAATTAATGCAATATCAAAATGAATTATCAAGTTATCATGAAAAATGGCTTTTAAAAAAGAGAGGCAGATAAGGATTTCTTTAATTTAAAATATGGCGTAACATATTGAAGAATAGTATTGTACGTGTCTGTTTGCATATAAAACAAAAAAATCCAGCCAAGATAGGGGCTTGTCTTTCGCTTCTGCAAGTTCAAGCCCTCCGGGTTTCGCTTAAAATTTTTCCTGTTTCAATTCCTTCTTGTCAAAATTCAAATTCCTAATAGAGGAAAATTTTTAAGTCGAAAATCTTGCATGCACTTATCCAGCCCCTCTGAAAGTGCTTTCTTTTTTTCTTTTTTTCTTTTGGGTTAATGATGATGCGCTGCAGTAAAAAGAGAGTTTATAAAAAGGAAAGGGAGCAACTAGCGTCAACTCCCTTTCCGAACCTACCTTTTACAACTAAACCTCTGCAAGTTTAATTTTATTTTTTCAAGTGTAATACTATATTTGTTAAAAAAAATACCACTATGAAGACTTTTACATTACTTTCCTTATTTATTTTCACATCTCTAATCGCTTATTCACAAACTGAACCTGAAAATTCGAAAGATACACTGGTTGGAGAGTTTGATGAAACAAATGTATTTTGGTCAGTACCAACCGCACAAAGGAAGATAAAGTCTAAACTTATTCTTGAAACTGACCGCTTAAGAAATGTTGTTTTTAAAGAAAAACATAATTATTCCAATGAAACTATAGATGATGAGCATCAATGGGAGTCTTATACTCTAAAATCATATGATTCAGTTCTATATTCATATTTTGTTGTTGCAGGAGAATGGGAGTACAGTTACAATATTTTAGTAAACAAGAAGAATAATAAAAAAACCAACCTAATTGGTGAATATGTTATTTCACCGAAAAAAGACTTTTTTGTTTCGCATCGCGGCACAGGAATGGATGAAGGTGGTATTGAGATATTTTCAATTTCAAATTATGATTACGAAATGGTCTTTGAAGCAACATTAGATTTACTTGGTGAGACAAACATTAATTGGATAAGTGACACATCTTTTGAAATAATTGTTTCGTCGTACGAAGAATCAAAGGTTGTTTCTAAAATTACGTTCACTCTCAAAGAAGGTAAATGGATTCAATCTTAAATCAAATCAAAAAAAACGCCACCTTTTGACAAGTGGCGTTCAACATTTTTAACCAATACTATTTTTGAGGTTCCTGAGGTCCTCGAAGGAACTTCCAGATCCATTTCAGGAATACACTCATTGCAAAACTGACCGTTGCTCCAATAGCGGCAAGGATTACTGTTTTGATATAGTCGTGCGAATCAATCGTGGCGGCTACCGTAAATGCGGTTCCAGTAACAGTTCCAATCGCAGTTGAATGATCGTGATGATGATGCATATTCCTGG
>JBDLVK010000106.1:0-34448 GCA_039804825.1 Bacteroidota bacterium | reverse complement strand
TTCGTGTTTGGAGCAGTTCCTCCGTTCAAAAGCAAATTCAAGTTGTTAAACGAAACATCACCAAGTACCAAATCCATTACACCTGAATGATCATAATCCAAGGCTAGGACAGTTGATCCAGAATGTTTTGGTTCAGCTGTCGTAGGTTTTTTCTCGACCGCATTTGTGTTGGTAGGTAATTCTGCCCCTGGAACATTTCCACTGCCACAAGGCGAATTGGTGTCATTGAGGTAAAGTGAACTTGTATTCAAATCTTCTCGAAATCCGCCCCAACATTCATTTTTCAAAACAAACTCCAAAGAATCCGGCACACCATACAATTCCATACTTTGGTTTTGGTGATACTGCATGTGTTCACCTCCAATGTGATAGGTTAAAACATCAATGTCGCCATCTAAATCAACATCAACAATCGCTGGGATGTCAGCTGAACTCACGTATAAATTCAGGTTCATTCCCCAATAATCCGAATACAATAGATCTTTTGCAACTTCCCATTGTAAACCTGTTGTAAGGCTTCCAGTATTTTTATAGACTTTAATACCACCAACGCCATAACAGAATAAATCCTTTTTACCGTCATTGTTGTAGTCGACCATAGTTGCTCTGTAGCGAATGTCGGATGGAAATAGGTTGTCTGTGTTGTGTTTTAATACGTAACGATTTTCCGAGTTTATAAATTCCTTTGTGAAAACACGTATATTATCACTACTGCGATCAAATACAAAAAGATCCAAATCACCATCGAAGTCGAAATCGAAATCGGAAATTTGCACATAATTTAAACCTCCAGCCCACGGCATTTGTAGTGTGTCATTTCCAACTTTTACACCAATTTCATTCGAATATTCAAAATTAAATTGCGCATTTAAGTTGTTGAATGAGAATAAAATAATGCAGATTTTAATGATGTTTTTCATTTTAATCGCCTAATAAACGTTTTATTTGTACCAGTTAGAATTCCAAGAAAGCATGTAATGAGTGTTTCTTGAAAGGCAACTTTATACCTGCAAATTAGTCAATTGTCGTAAACAATTAGAAAAAAATGAAAAAATTAACGCTTCTCCTAAGTGTAATTTGCACAACTTTCTCCTTCGCGCAAGACAGTATTTCTGTGCTGTTTATTGGTAATAGTTATGTCTACGTGAATGACCTTCCGACAGTCTTCAGTAATTTGACAACTTCATTGGGTGACATTGCAACAGTCGATTCAAAAGCGTCGGGTGGATTTACCTTTCAAAATCAATTGAATGATCCAGCAACGCATGCAAAAATTCATGCTCGACCATGGGATTTCGTTGTTTTGCAAGGTCAAAGTCAAGAGCCTTCATTTCCAACTTCACAAGTGAATTCATCTACTTTGCCACCAGCTGTTGCTTTGGCAGATAGCGTTTATGCCAACAATTATTGTTCGCAAGCTATGTATTTTATGACCTGGGGAAGACAAGTTGGTGATCCGCAATGGGATTCAATCAATACATTTGACAAAATGAATGGTCGTTTGCGTGACGCGTATGTGCGCATCAGCGATTCTGCGCAAGGTTGTGTCGCTCCTGTTGGTGTTGCTTGGAAATACGTGCGAGATAATTTTCCTACCATCAATTTATATCAAGCCGATGGATCTCATCCAAGTGTTGAAGGAACGTATTTAGCGGCGTGTACCTTTTATGCTTCCAGTTTTCGTAAACCATCTACGGGTGCAATTTACACCGCTGGATTAGATGCAACAACTGCTTTGCAATTGCAAACTGCTGCCGATTTAGCAGTATTGGATAGTCTTACAACTTGGCATTTGCGTCCGAAAGAAGAAATTGCCATTGCTGATTTTCACGTGATTCAAAATGGGAT
This sequence comes from Bacteroidota bacterium, assembly GCA_039804825.1. Classification (GTDB taxonomy): domain Bacteria; phylum Bacteroidota; class Bacteroidia; order Flavobacteriales_D; family Crocinitomicaceae; genus M0103. The sequence goes on along the minus strand of JBDLVK010000106.1, from coordinate 32,600 downwards.
GTCGCTACAAGTAATAAATGACAGTTGGCGAGCAACGTATTACTCGTGGGATTTTGGTGATTTGTCCACTTCTTCGTTTGTGAATGGCACGCATAATTATGCAAATCCCGGTACGTATTCTGTTCAATTGATTGCTTCAAACGAATGCGGAAGTGATACATTAGTGATTACCGTTCAAATTGAAGCTTCTGGATTTAGCGAACTATCGCAAGAGCAATTATTGGTAAAGCAATTGGGAGAAGGTCGTTATGAATTACAGGCGAAAAATCAAGCATTCACATCTGACATTCAATTAGTGGGCATTGATGGAAGAAGTTTGATACTGGATGTAACTTTCGTGAATGAACATACGGTGGAAATCGATTTATCGAACTATCCGAATGGAACATATTTCCTTCAGTTCAGTTGCGATAATCAGTTGTACAGTCAGAAAATAATGAGATAAAAAAAGGGCGGTTATTCCGCCCTTTCTTTTTATTTAATGAATTCGATCAAATCTTCTTTCGATTTACGAACTTTTGCGAAATGTTGTGTCGCATCTTCTTCAGATCTGTAACCAATTGGACAAACAACCGAAGCATGTAAGTTTTTTTCTTTCAAACCAAGTACTTCATCGTAGCCAGCAGGATCATAACCTTCCATTGGAGTTGCGTCAATTTTCATTTCAGCACACGCATGTAACAATTGACCTAAAGCAATGTATGCTTGTTTGCTGTTCCAAACTTGTTTTCTTTCGATATCTAATTGACTAATTGTGTTTTTCATAAAATCACCATAGCCTTTCAAGTTCTCAACTTCCATTCCACGGGTACTTGCAGTATTTGAAATGTGCGCATCAATGTGTGTTTCGTTAACATCAATGTATGAACATAAAACAATCAGGTGAGATGCATCAGTTATTTGTGTTTGTCCCCACGATTTTTCTTTTAATTTCTCACGAACTTCTGGATTCTCAATAACCAAGAATTTGTATGGTTGTAAACCATAAGAAGAAGGAGTCAATCGTAATACTTCTAAAAGTGTTTCTAAGTTTTCTTGTGATACTTTTTTAGAACTGTCGAATTTTTTTGTTGCGTAACGCCAGTTTAAATTGTCAATGATTGTTTTCATGTATGTTATTTATTTAGTTAAAATGCCATAGGAACTTCAATGGCAACGATTGTACTTTCTTTTGTCACTTCTATAGAAGCGGTAGTTGTATCCCAAACACCTAAAGCGTCTCTTTGTTTTAATTGTTGATTAGAAATTGTCGCTTCGCCTTCTACAAGCATGAAATAAACGCCATTGCCATCTGCCTTCAGGGCGTAGTCAATTTGCTTTCCAGCTTCCAACTTCGCCATCGAAATCCAAGCATCTTGATGAATCCATGTTCCTTCATCGTCTTGTGTTGGACTCACCAATTGCAAGAAGTGATTGTGCATTTTTGCTGTATCCATTCTGAATTGATCGTATCGCGGCGTGACGTTTTGCTTGTTTGGGAATATCCAAATTTGAAACAAGTTCAATTCATCTTTCAAGGGATTAAATTCACTGTGTAAAATACCCGTTCCAGCACTCATTACTTGGATTTCACCCGTTTCAATGATGGATGAATTGCCCATGCTGTCTTCGTGCTTTATTGAACCTTTCAAGGGAATCGTAATGATTTCCATGTTGTCGTGGGGATGCTTTCCAAATCCTGCGTGACCTGCAACTATGTCGTCGTTTAACACACGAAGGGCTCCAAAATGAACACGATCTGGATTGTACCAACTTGCGAAACTGAATGAATGCCGTGCATTGAGCCATCCGTGATTGGCATGACCGCGGCTTTCCGCTGAATGAAAAATTGTTTTCATAATTGTCTGTTTTGTTACCGAGAGAAAATGCTGTTAACCACTATAAATTTTCTGGCTCTCGGTAGAATTGTTGGACAAAGATAATAGTTTTCATTGAAATAAATACCATGGTAAATAAAATAGTGAAAAAATTAACGTTTATTGATTTGTTTTACTTGATAAACGGTAAGGATTATACATGATAACAATCATATTTTTATAGTTTCGAATCAACTAATTTTGATTTAATTATTTAGTTTATGAAATACATTGGACTTATCGTATTAGTCGCGTTGATGGCAGCGTGTGGCAAAAAACGTGAATCGACAAAACCGACGCATGAAGAATTAGTTGAAGCGGTTTATTCAAGTGTGGTGATTGAACCTGTTGATGCATACAAGGTAAATTCATCGATTACAGGCTACATTGATGAGGTTTATTTTAACGAAGGAGATTTTGTCAAAAAAGGAGATTTATTGTTTCTGATTTCCAACAAACCAATCGAATTGAATGAGCAAAATGCAGAATTGAACTACGAATTGCTCAAAGATTCATACGACGGTGCTGCGAATTTAATCGAAGAAATGAAACTCGATCAAAAATCGTCCAAAATGAAAATGATGAACGATTCAGTGAATTACCAGCGCTTCAAAATGTTGTTCGATAAAAATGCTTGTTCGAAATTTGAATTGGACAATGCTTCAATGGCCTACGAACTTTCGAAGAACAACTATTTATCAGTTAGTAAACGCATTGTTCGCAAGGAGAAAGAACTGAAAAATCAAATCAATCAATCGAAAAATAACTTGAATGCCTCTGCGCTGAAAACGAAAGACTATTACATCCGTTCCAACATCGATGGAAAATTATTTCAAACGTTCAAAGAAAAAGGCGAATTCGTTTCCATGCAAGAACCAATCGCCATCGTCGGAAATGCGAAAGATTACAAGTTAAAAATGTTAATAGATGAGGTGGACATCTCAAAGGTTTCAATCGGACAAAAAGTGCTTGTAACACTTGAAGCCTATAAAAGCAAAGTATTTGATGCAAAAATCACCAAGATTGCTCCCAAAATGGATGCACAAACGCAAACCTTCGAAATTGAAGCGACCTTTGTGAATAAACCTTCGAAATTATACATGGGTTTAACTGGTGAAGGAAACATTGTCATCAATGAAAAGAAAAAAGCATTGGTGATTCCTCGCGAATATTTGCAAGCAGGAAATAAAGTAGAAACTGAAAATGGCTTTGTAAAGGTGAAAACGGGTCTTTCAAACTGGAGCTTTATTGAGATTGTATCAGGATTAGATGAAAACACAGTTATTTTAAAACCGGAATAGATGAAGTTTTCCTTATTACTTTCCATTTCTAAAACCCATTTGCTTTCGCGCAAAAAGCAAACGATCATTGCTGCGCTAGGAGTAACGTTTGGGATTGGAACGTACATCATCATGATGAGTTTCATGAACGGACTCAATGGTTTATTGGATGGCTTGATTTTAAATCGTACGCCCCACATTCACTTGTACAACGAAGTGCAACCGTCGGAAAAACAACCAGTCGATTATTACGAGCCGTATAAGTCAAAAACACGGATGGTGGAATCAATCAAACCGAAAAAAATTCAAATTCGCATTCACAATGCTTTGCCTTTATTAGGTTTTTTAAATAAACAGAAATATGTAAAAGGCGCAACGGCTCAAGTGAAAGCACAATCTTTTTACTTGGGTGGTTCCACTCAGTTAAATGGTGTGTTGACAGGAATTAATGTTGAAAAGGAACAAGAACTCTACAATTTGGATGATTACATCGTTGAAGGAACAGTTGAAGACTTGGCGCAAAATGAAAAAGGAATTCTCCTTGGTGCTGGAGTTGCTAAGAAATTGGCGCTCAAAGTGGGCGATGTAATTCAAGTGGCTACAAAAACAGGTGATATTCAACCATTAAAGATTGTTGGACTCTACCAAAGTGGAATGGCGGATGTTGACAATGTGCAAAGTTACGTGAACCTCGAAATGGCGCAACGCTTGATGGGACAATCGAACGATTACATTACCGACATTAATATTAAGTTGAACGACATGTCGCAAGCGCCGAAATTGGCAAAAGAGATGGAGGAAACCTTCAATGTGCGCGCAGTTGATATTCAAACGGCTAATGCACAATTCGAAACGGGTTCTTCGATTCGTACGATGATTTCGTATGCCGTTTCAATTACTTTGTTGATTGTAGCAGGCTTTGGAATCTACAACATCTTGAACATGTTGATTTATGAAAAAATGAACGACATCGCCATTTTGAAAGCAACTGGATTCTCTGGGCAAGATGTGAAATGGATCTTCATCAGTCAAGCATTAATCATAGGTTTTATTGGTGGATTCGTGGGATTGGTCTTAGGATATTTTGTTACCACCATCATTGATAATACTCCGTTTGATACAGCAGCGCTACCAACAATCAAAACATTCCCTATCGATTACGACGCAAAATATTACATTATCGGGATTGTTTTCGCGATGCTTTCAACCTTTTTTGCAGGATATTTCCCTTCGCGTAAAGCAGAGAAAATTGACCCTGTGGACATAATTCGAGGCCAATAGTATGAGTATTTTACGCGCAAACAATATCTGTAAAAGCTTCACCGTTCCTGATGAAGTGCAAATTCTAAAAAACATTTCCTTCGAAATTAATGAAGGGGAATTTGTTTCCATTATGGGGAAATCGGGCTGTGGAAAATCGACCTTGCTGTACATCCTTTCAACGATGGACACGAATTATACAGGCGAATTGTTCCTAAATGATAAATTGATTACGGGACAAACATCCGATCATTTGGCGTCTATTCGCAATGAACAAATCGGCTTCGTGTTCCAGTTTCATTATTTATTAGCTGAATTTACCGTTTTGGAAAATGTGATGCTTCCAGCTCACAAATTAGGTCTTAAATCTAAAGAAGAAATTGAACACGATGCAATCTCGAAGTTGAAACTCTTGGGGATTGAGGATCAAGCTTTGAAACTTTCTTCACGCATCTCAGGTGGACAAAAACAACGTGTAGCCATTGCACGCGCCTTGATTAACAATCCTTCCATTATCATGGGAGATGAGCCAACAGGAAACCTCGACAGTAAAAACTCAGATATCGTTTTTGACATCTTCAAAGAATTATCGGTCGAAGAAAAATTGTCTTTGCTGATTGTAACGCATGACGACGATTTTGCACACAGAACAGATCGCATCATTATGATGGGTGACGGGAAGATTATTGAATAGTTGATAGATTATTAAAGTAAGTTCTGATTCTTCTGTGCACGCTTCATATTAAGTTTACTTACCGTTACTTAATATATAACTTTTCTTTTCGTTACGCATGATGACTTGTTTCAATAGTTAAGTGGAATGCTCTTTGTAGCAGCTTTCCTTTGAAAACTAGAATTATGTTGTGAACTTTCAGAAAGTAAACTTGCTCCTTTGGAAAGTGGACAAAAAAATGAAAGAAACACATGTGTGCAATGAGGAAACAATCTCAAAATACAAGAAAATGTCTTTTATTAGTTGGGAAATTGCTTCTCAAAACAAAAAAAGAATTGATAAACTACCGATTTAATAAGTACTCAAGAATATTTACTGAATAAAGTTAGCGTGAATGATTACTGCAGTTAAATGCAGTTATCTTCTTTACATGCAAAAAGGTTTATTCCAGAAGAATAAACCTTTCAACAAACACAAAAGACCACTCAATTCAACCAAGAAAAAAATGAGTGAAATACGATTAAAAGGACGGACAAGATATCGTTCTAAATGAAGCTGGTTTTGTCGTACAATTCAAGTTAATTCCTAAAGATACTTCATGCGAACCACCAGAAACACCATTGTTTAGTTTTGAAACCGTTACGTCATAACTGTACCCTAATTTAAACTTACCTGTATTAATTCCTAAAGTTAAAATGAACGCATCTCGATTTCTATACCATGCTCCAAAATTGAATGAGCCATATTTAATGTATGTCCCAATGTTCAATTCCTGAAAACCATTTTGGTATTGATAAATGATATTCGGCATAATCGAAGTTGCATTTGAATATTTTGAGCGAGCTCCTAATGGAATTTCCGCACCAATATGTCCGGTAAAACGCATCGGCAATTTTGAATCACCAATTATCATTGATTCGTTAGGACGATTAAGATGATGAACAGCTCCTCCTGCGAAAAAATGTTTATTAAAAATAACCATTCCAGCAGAAGCATCAAAGAACCCTCTTGAACCTCCTCGAGGAACATCTCCCGTTGAATAAATAAATCCTCTGCGCGGATCAATCATATCTCCAAAAGTCAATTTATCCCAGTCCAAAAACTTTTGATACCAAGCAGCTCTTGCTCCAAACAACATTTTCCATTTTCTGTTTATTGTCAAATGGTACGAATAAATCAATCCTAACATGGATGTATTGATGGTTCCTTGACCTTGTTGATCATGCGTTGCAAGAACACCAAATCCACCAGAAATGTTTTTGAAATACTGATCATATGATGCACTGTAAGTCACATAATTCCCTGACAATTGAGGCCATTCGTTTCTGTAATTCGCAGCAAAACGTGGACATCCATGTGAACCAGCCAATGCAGGATTCAAATACAACGGATTTGCATAAAACTGTGTAAATGCTGGGTCTTGCGCTTTTGCTGTTGTCAAAACAAACAAACAAGTTAGAATTGAAAATATCCTTTTCATAATCTTTAATTTAAAAGTCGTTGTCCGATTCGACTTGGTTTAGAGACGAAACGAAGGGTTAATTGATGTGAAAAACTTTTTTGATTTAACAGTTGTGACTGTGTCAAATCGGCATTGTAGGTGATAGCAAAATGCTGGAATTTTAATCCTAATGAAGCTGCAGGTTCAAGATTGGAAGAAACTGCCGCACCAACAGTTAACCATTTCAACCTCAAATTTGCCCCCATCCAAGCTTCTTTTAAATTCTCTTGTTGCTGATAAACAACATACGGAGATACAGTAACTGTTTTGCGAATAGACTGATAATCGGTTCCAATTGTCGCCACAAAATGGGTTCCAACACGACGGGGGTCGATAAGTGAGTTTGAATAAATATTATCATAATGGCGGAACAAATTATCCCCTTGAATACCCATATGAAACCATTTTGTATTCACCATAAGTCCCAGTCCTAAATCTTTATACCACAACTGTTTTCCCATTGGCACCGAACCATCCAAAAAGAATCCTTGCGTGTTTGAACGATCAAATTCAACCATCGAACCTGGTGTGATATTATTGGCATTCAGTATTTTACTTCCCATTTTAAAGCGAACAGATGGTTCAACTGTTACACTTCTAGCAACTGAGAATTTCGGTGAATACGTAAAACTAGCATAATAATTTTCAATTCCACCTGTACCATAATAACTGTGATTCATCTGAAGTCCGATTCCTCCGCGCATTCCGTACGAATAACCATCAATAGAAAGTTGATTCATTAATTGCTGATTCTCTTCACCAAGCCATTGAACCCGAGAAACTGTTTGAACACGTGTTGCCAACATTGTTCCTACCGAACCAAAATTGACATCCATCGCTTGCATTCCTGGTACATGATAATACGGATCTCGTTGATTTCTAAGTGCAATAGGGTTATCCAACATTCGTTGAAGCGATCTACCCATTTTGTGTATTCTTGACCCTAATGTTACCTTGTAATCTGTTTTTGCGAAACGATTTGCTCGTTTGTTTGAGGTAAAATCACTTGTGCCATTTTCTGTTATTTCAATGCGTTTCGCTTTATGTGCCTTCAGTTTATTTATAGATAAATTGACAAGTTGTAATTCATCACTCAATACATTGGATGTTTCTCCGTTTAATCCTAATAATTCGGGTATTTTATTTAATGGCTTTTGTTTACTTTCATGTTTAAAGCTAATTGAAGGCGTTGAATTTGAAGTTAAAGAGTGCTTATAGCTGGAACTATTCAACTGTGCCAATGATTGGTTGTGCTGTGTATCAGAGTTATTTAGTTTTCGCGAAGGTCTTTGATTCAAAGATTGAAAAGAAGATACAATTCCAAGTTGATCTTGCGGTAATTCTATTTTGTTATTCGCAATGGCAAAATCTGATGTAAAATCACTATTCGAATTGGAATAGATGCTCAATGAAACCAATAATGCAATCGTAAAGAATCCAACTGCAGAATACAAACCAACAGGTCGACGACGAATCAATTTATCCTGATGTGGATAGACATATTCTTGCTGATCAACTTTAGCTTGTGCCCAAACATCTTTGTCAACATCCAATTCTGGGTGCTGAAGTAAAAATGATTCCAATTGAGCAATTTGTTCAGGTGATAAATTACCTTCTAAAAGCTCAAAAAGCCAACGATCAATATTTGAAAATGAAGGATTACTCATACCAATTCCGTCAAACCTTTTAACTGCTTTTTAATTTTATTTCTTGCTCGGAATAGGTACACTTTGACCTGAGAACTTGATAGCTCCAGCATATCGCCAATCTCTTCATACGTGTAACCTTCTAAATCGCGCAAAAGAATGATACTTTTCTGAATAGGAGGAAGAATATTTACGGCTCTACTTACAACCTGATTTGATTCAAATTTGTTTGCGTCCTTCTTACTTGACTCCGGAAGATTATCATTTCCAGGTAATTGAATACGCGATTTTTTTGTAATCAAATTCAACATTGCATTGTGAGCGGTTGTAAACATCCAAGACTTTGCCTTTTCAGGTTCCACTTTTTTGCGATTTAGCCATAATTTCTCATAAACATCCTGTATAATATCTTCTGCATCTTCTGCATTACGGAGAAAACGCATAGCATAACCATAAAGCTTATTGCTATGTTCTTTTACAGCGATATTGTACTCGTTTCTTGTCAAAATTATTCCTGGCATTTGCAGTTAAAACAATCTCAAAGGGGCAAAAGTTACACCTAGACACCCTTTTGTAACGGAATTGTTGCATAAATATACATTCCAATTATCTATTAAGACTAGCGAACGAACATACACCCCTTATCAATGAATATTGAGTCCTAATTATTGAACTGAACTAATGAAAATTTAATATATTCGTAAAAACGAACAAACCCTATAACACATGATTCAATCACAACGACTTTTTGATACCGTTTATTTTCAGCAAGAAAAATATCCAAATGAAAACATGTTCGTTACAAAAACGAACGGTAAATGGATTTCGAAATCGAATAAAACATTTATTGAAGAAGCGATGACCGTTTCACGCGGACTAATTGCTTTCGGGGTTAACAAAGGGGATAATGTTGCGCTTGTATCGAACAATCGCTACGAATGGAATGTAATGGACATAGCTATTCAACAAGTTGGAGCAATTGTAGTTCCTTTATATCCGAATATTTCTGAAAATGATTACAAGTACATTTTAAATGATGCTTCGATCAAACTAATTGTTGTAGGAAATGCTGATTTAGCACAGAAAATTCAAAATATTAGAAATGAGGTTCCAAGTTTAGAACATCTATTTTCCTTTGAACAAGTGGAAGGTGTTCCATACTGGTCGAGCATACATGCCAGAGCAGCGGAAACAGCCGAAGAAACAGTGAAAGAGCGTATGAGTCATGTGAAAAGCCATGATTTAGCGACAATCATATATACATCAGGAACAACGGGCAATCCGAAAGGTGTTATGTTATCTCATCACAATATTCTTTCGAATGTTGACGGGTGTCAGGAACCAATTCCAGCTGATAACAATTCGCGCGTATTAACTTTCTTGCCGGTATGCCACATTTATGAAAGAATGTTGCATTACTTGTACATCCATCTTGGTTGCTCTATTTATTTTGCTGAATCAATGGATACGATTGGTGATAATATTCGTGAAGTAAAACCACATGTATTTACGGCCGTTCCACGCTTAATCGAAAAAGTATTCGATCGAATCATGGCCAAAGGAGATGATCTAACAGGGATGAAACGTAAGTTGTTTTTCTGGGCAGTTGAAATCGCTGAAGAATACGATTTATCTGGAAAAAGCCTTTGGTACAAAATCAAACTTGCAATTGCTCGAAAACTAATTTTTTCAAAATGGCAAGAAGCGCTTGGTGGAGAAGTAAAAGCTATTGCTTCTGGAAGTGCAGCTTTACAACCTCGATTGGCGCGCATATTCTTAGCTGCTCAAATTCCGATTCTTGAAGGTTATGGACTTACAGAAACGTCTCCAGTTGTTTCAGTGAATTGTTTCTCGAAAGGAATTCGAATTGGTACGGTTGGACCTTTAATTGACGGTGTTACTGTTCATATTGCTGAAGACGGAGAGATTCTTGTCAAAGGTCCAAATGTGATGATGGGTTATTACAATCTTCCAGAAATAACTGCAGAAACGATTGACAGTGAAGGTTGGTTCCATACGGGCGATATCGGTATTTTCGAGGAAGGAAAATTCTTAAAAATAACCGATCGTAAAAAAGAAATTTTCAAAACCTCAGGTGGTAAGTACATTGTGCCACAAGCCATGGAAAACAAATTCAAAGAATCACGTTTCATCGAACAAATCATGGTCATCGGAGAAGGAGAAAAATTTCCTGCAGCTTTCATCGTTCCAAGTTATGCCTTCATAAAGGAATGGGCACATCGAAAAAACATTGATTTAGGTGATGCGAGCAATCATTCTATCGCACGTGATATTCATGTGTTAGGGCGCATTCAACAAGAAATTGATAAATTCAACAAAGGGTTTGGAAACTGGGAACAAATCAAACGTTTTGCTCTTTTGGAAAAAGAATTTTCAGTTGAAGGTGAAGAATTAACGCCTACATTAAAACTAAAACGCAAAAAAATCCTTGCTAAATATCAAGCTCAATACGAATCCATCTATAAAGAAGATTAAAATGATAAAACCGTATTTCGTATTCGCTGTAAGTATTCTTCTACTTGTCAGCTGTGGATCTGATAAAACAGAGCAAAAACAAGAAAAGAAAACTGCAATCAACAAAGAAAAAGATGCAGGAATTTACGGTTATGAATCTGGTATGGTTGAAACTCATTTTGGCGATACCAAGAACAAGGAAATCTTGTATTTTGATAAATGGGGAACTGAATCCGCTTGCTACACCTATTCGGAAAACAGAGCCACAGGTGAAGTAATTTTAAGCTCAATCAAAATCCAAAAAGGAGGGACAAGTTATTTGATTGATCCTGTGGAGAAAACAGGTTTAAAAATGGAAAATCCATTTGGACAAGCAGATCTTGGCGAGGCGAAAAAAATTCTTGGTTACCAAGAAGAACGCAAGTTGGAAATGTTAGGCTCCCATGTTGTCGGAACAGAAAGCATCAGTGGTAAAAAATGTAAAGTTTGGAAAGATGACGCCGAAGAAATGGGCTTAACAACCTACACGCATGAAGGCTTAGTATTAAAAACGATTATTGAAATGGATGATGAAGATATCATTTCTGAAGCAAGCGAAATTCAGCTGAACATCGACATACCAACAGAAAAATTTGAAATACCTAAAGGAATCAAATTCTAATAACTTATTTTTTTGCAGTGGTAATTTTAACTTTTACTTTGTGAAACTCAGGATAGTGCGTTCCAGCAGCAAACTGCAACTTCATTACGTGATTTCTAACTTTTATTTTCGTAGGTGTTGAAATTACTGTTGTTCCTTCTTTAACCAACGTTGCTGATGTAACTTTTCCAGTTCGGTCCACAGAAAGCTCATAAAACAACACTCCTTCATTGTTATCAATTACTTTAAATCCAATGGTACTTGTCAATGGTCGTTTATCTGTAACAATTTGTCCATCAACGAGTTGACTATACACCATACCTGAGAAGGCCATAAAAAGAAATAAGATAGCTGTTTTCATGTTGCTTTATTGTTTGTGTGTTGAAAGTACAAATAAATGTTTGAATTAAGCAATTTTGCCCCAGTTTGGTTTTGAATTCAACACATTAATTAGAATTTCACGCAGCTTCAAATGTTGTGGGCGCTCCAAACCAGGATCTAATTCCAGAATTTTTCGCGCTTCTTCTCGTGCCATTACCACCAATTGTGCGTCTTTTGCAATGTCAGCAATTTTCAAATTCAACAAACCACTTTGCTGAGTTCCCATCAAATCACCAGGACCTCGCAACTGTAAATCAACTTCTGCAATTTCGAATCCATCGGAAGAACGCACCATCGTTTCAACTCGTTTCAATGTATCCTTTGACAACTTATCACCTGTCATTAAAATACAGTAAGATTGTTCAGCTCCACGTCCAACTCGACCACGTAATTGATGCAATTGAGACAATCCAAAGCGCTCTGAACTTTCGATGATCATAACGGATGCATTCGGCACATTCACTCCAACTTCAATCACTGTTGTTGCGACCATAATCTGCGTCTCGCCACGCACAAAACGCTGCATTTCAAAGTCTTTATCTTCCGCTTTCATTTTACCATGCACCATACTCACGCGGTATTCTGGCAATGGAAACGCGCGTGTAATCGCCTCATAACCACTCATCAAATTATTAAAATCCAGTGTTTCTGATTCATTGATCAAGGGATAAACAATATAAACCTGTCTTCCTTTTTGAATTTCTTCTTTGATAAATCCAAAAACGCGCAAACGATGCGATTCATATCGATGAACCGTTGATATAGGCTTTCTTCCCGGAGGAAGTTCATCAATAACCGACACATCTAAATCACCATAAAAAGTCATCGCTAGCGTCCGTGGAATAGGTGTTGCTGTCATAATCAAAACATGCGGTGGAATGGTGTTTTTCTTCCACATTCGTGCGCGCTGAGCTACTCCAAAACGATGTTGCTCATCAATTACGACAATTCCCAAATTTTTGAATTGAACAACATCTTCCAATAAGGCATGCGTTCCAATCAACAAGTGAATTGTACCATCTTCAAGCCCTTCGTGAATTGCTACACGGGCTTTTTTACGAACTGATCCTGTTAGCAACTCAATGCGAATTGGCAAATCTTTCAACAATTCTTTGATGCCTTCAAAATGTTGATTGGCAAGAATTTCTGTTGGCGCCATTAAAGCTGCTTGAAAACCGTTTCCGATTCCCATCAACATGGTCAATAATGCCACAAGTGTTTTACCGCTTCCAACATCGCCTTGCAGCAATCGGTTCATGTGATGACCTGTCGTAAAATCCTTTCGAATTTCTTTCAGCACGCGTTTTTGAGCACCCGTCAATGAAAAAGGCAAATGATTTGAATAGAAGGAATTAAACAACTCTCCAACTTCTGGGAAAACAAATCCTTTTGATTTACTCATACTGATTTGCTTTCTCAGCAATAATTCTATCTGTAAAAAGAACAATTCTTCAAACTTTAAGCGCAAACGGGCATGAACAAATTCTTGTTCTGTTTTGGGCGTATGCACTTGAAATAGTGCCGATTCTTTACTAATGAATCGATGTTCTTGAATAATGTTCGTTGGAAGCGTTTCTTCAATTTTACCTCTAATTTGAGCAACCAATTGTGCGGTTAACTTTTCAATTCCTTTTGAATGCAATCCTTTGGCACTCAATTTTTCAGTAGTCGAATAAACAGGTTGTAGCCCAGTTTTCAATGCAACATCCTTCCATTCTGTCAATTCTGGATGCGGAATGTTCCATGTATTACCAAAAATCTTTGCTTTCCCAAAAATCTGGTATTCAACTCCAATCTTCAACAAAGGTTTAATCCATTTGGCTCCTTGAAACCAAACCAAATCAATAATGCCTGTTTCATCTTGAAATTTTGCAGTGAGCTTCTTTTGTCGGCCCATTGATGTTTCGCCCACTTGAATAATTCTCCCTTTTAATTGAGCGTAAGAATCCAAATGCGGTAAATCCGAAACCCTATGATATTGTGAACGATTGATGTAACGAAATGGAAAATAATTCAATAAATCGTGAAAAGTGTAAACACCAATTTCTTGACGCAACAATTCAGCCCTTTGCGGACCTACACCTTTTAAAAATTCTATTGGAGTTCGAAGAAAATCGTTCACGAGGTAAAAATAAAAAAGAAAAGCGATAGATTCACATCTACCGCTTTTCACCTCTAAAATAAAACATATTGAATTTGTGCGTTAAACAAATTTTATTGTGCAGCCATTAAACTAACTTGTGCTGGCTTGTATAATGTGATTGTGATTACTCCTGGTTGTGTTTCTTTTTCTACAGAAAATGGACTTGTATTCGCCTCCTCAAAATCGATTTTAACTGGCACCGTCATTGAACAGCCGCGTGCATCTTCGATTGTTAATTTATAGTCTCCGTCATCCAAAGCGTGTGGATCTGGGAAGTTGGCTTTTCCATTCAAACGAACAAAGTAGAATGGTGTGTTATTGTTATCCCAAGGAGTTCCACCTGTTAGTGCAACATCCATAGAACCATTTAACCCATCAACAACATATTCTTGTTTGCTATTGTATGTCAATGTTAAAGGAGATGGCATCTCAACTGTGATTGTTTCTTCTACCATTGTTCCATGTTGATCGACAACTTGAACTTTGTAGGTACCACTTTTCAAATTTTCTAGAGTTGTGGAAGTCTCTCCATTTTCCCATTGAATAGCGTAAGGCATTTTCCCACCGAAAACTGAAATTTCAATTTTTCCATTTGCTTGTCCAAAACAAGAAACATTTGTTTTAGTATAGTGAATTGTTAAAGCTGCTTTTGCTTTTGTTGTTGCTGACCATCCGAAGAAAGGCATCATTAAAAGAACCGGTAATAATTTTATCAATTTCATGACCTTGTGTGTTTAATTACACTACAAACTAACGGCGCTTTTTTCAGCCTGACAATGAAAAATCGTATTTACATAGAAAACTACCGAAAGACCAATAGATGTCTATACGTAGTTCTACTTATTTTGACACTCAGACAGTTTAAAAACAAAAAATCCCCTCCGAAATACGGAGAGGATTCTTCAGTTATTTTTACTACTTATTTAATCTGCTTGAACTTAGCAATTCCTTTTTTCAGGAACTTCTCATAATCGTCGACATTTGGATCGTAACCACGTGGTTCAGACAAGTCGTTTCCATTTACATCTTGGATAATATACAATGGTTGCGATAATTGTCCGTATTTTTTAATTTGGTATTCAGACCATTTGTTACCTACATTTTTCTTAGTGCCATTTAATTCTTTCGAGAATACTTGCTCTTCAATAGGAAGCGGTTCTCTATCATCACAGTACAAAGAAATGATAACCATTTGTTCTTGCAAGATGGAACGAACTTTATCATTTGTCCAAACCATATTTTCTGTTTTACGACAGTTAGCACATGAGAACCCTGTAAAATCGATCAAAACTGGTTTGTTTGCTAAACGTGCATATTCTCTTCCTTTTTCTAAATCATGGAATACCAATATTGAACCGTCTCCAACTTCATGCATTTCATTTTTAAAGCGCATAAACAAAGTATCGCCTTCAACTTCTGGATTTCCTTTAACAAAACGGAAATTATCTTCTGAATGCGTACGTGGAGGAGCAATTCCATCAATCATGTATAAAGGTGCGCCCCACATACCTGGTAATAAATAAATCGCAAAAACAATTGATGTAAGAGCGAACATGAAACGAGTTACACTTAGATGCTCTAATGGTGAATCGTGTGAAAATCTTAATTTGCCTAATAAGTATAAGCCCATGATTGCGAACACGGCTACCCAAACTGCAACGAAAATTTCGCGTGTTAAAATATCCCAATGGTAAGCTAAATCTACCATACTTAAGAATTTCAACGACATCGCAATTTCTAATAAACCGAAGACAACTTTTACACTGTTCAACCAGCCACCTGATTGAGGTAAAGAACTCATAGCACTAGGGAATACTGCGAACAAAGTAAACGGTAAGGCTAAACCAGTTGCAACACCTCCCATGATGAATGCCGGTGCAGCAATTGAACCAGAAGAAATTGCTTGCACTAATGCCGTACCAACAATTGGTCCTGTACAAGAAAACGATACAAGCACTAATGTAAAGGCCATGAAGAAAATTCCAACAAAACCACCTTTATCAGCTTTAGCATCCGCTTTATTCACCCATGATGAAGGCATTTTGATTTCGAAAGCTCCCAAGAAAGAGAAGGCAAACAAAATGAAAATTGCAAAGAAAATCAGATTTAAAAATGCGCTCGTAGAGAATTCGTAAACTGTAGCTGAACTTCCGGTTAAAACCGTTACTAAAATACCCACAGAAACATAAATCACAATAATGGAGAAGCCATAGAACAAAGCGTTGATGATTCCTTTTCTTCTACTTCCAGACTGTTTTGTAAAGAATGTTACCGTCATTGGAATCATTGGAAATACACAAGGTGTAAACAAAGCGGCAAAACCGAATGCAAAACCTGTGAAGAAAATTACCCAAAGATTGACATCTACTTTGTCTTTCTTAGAATCAGCAGGAAATACCTCTTCTTGTTTTTCTTGAATTTTTGTTCCTTCATTTGTTTTTCCCGATTCAGCAGGACTCGCTGCAGCAGTATCAATCGTTGCAGCTTCTGCAATTGCTTCTGCAGTTGGTTTGAAACCACTTCCTTTTAATTTTGCTGTTTGATCTGGTGGAAAAATACAACCGTTAACATCACAAATTTGAAAAGAATAATCGAAGGAAATATCGAATGATTTCTCTGTTAACACCTCAATTTGCTGTTTGAACACTGCAGTTTTTTCAAAATAAAGTGATGTTCCTAATTCATCAACTACAGGATGAGGTTTTACCCCATCTTGCAATTTACCAACTAACTTATAATCCTTGGATTTACCAAAAGTGAATTTGGTTGGATAACCAGTTAAATCCGCTTTGTTTGGATCATGGTTCACAGAAAAAACATGCCAGCCTTCTTTTATTTTAGCTGTCCCAACAATAAAAGCATGCGTATCATCAACCTTCTCAAGTTTAAATGACCATGAAATTTTGTCTGCCCAATTTCCATCTTGCGCTGAAAGATTGAAGACAGCACTAAAAACTGTCACAAGTACCAACAGGACTTTAGCGATTTTTTGCATAGCGAATGATTTATTTTGTAATTGTAATTGTGAATTTTTCATCTACCGGAGGATAACACATTACTTCATTACACAGCATGTAAGTAAGCGTTCCTTGAACTGTTGTACTTTCTTTAACAGACAAACGCTGTGTAAAAAGTACCTTTCCTTCGAAAAAATCGAGCATTGCTTCGAAATTCTCGTCGTATTTTTGAATGGGCTGTGGTTCGTTGACTTTACCAATAAATTTTACTGAGTTGTTCGGTTCAAACACAAAACTTGTTGGAACCGGTCCAATTTCATTTGCAACATACTGACTATACAGATGCCAACCATCTGCAAGAGTTGCTTGAATTTCTATGGCTTTATTTTCAGCATTGTACGCATATTCCCATTGGATTTTTGTTTGACCAAATCCGAATGAACCAACTAACAATGTGAAGAGAAATAAGAGTTGAAGTTTCATTTATTCATTTTCTTGTTTCAAATTTAATCATTCAAAACAATAATCCTACAGGATAAATGACATAATCCTTGTAATCCTAATTTCGAAAAATTGGACTTTTGCCTTTTTAAAAAGTTGAATATTTTAGATTTTCACCTCAACAATTCGCGCTATTGGAATCCACACTCCACCTTTCAAACAGATGAATTTTGTTCCAGCTGCCCAAATTGTTGTATCAACGCGCTTCAAGCCTGAATCATCTTGAAAAATTATTGAGACCTTGCTGTGATGCGAATTGCCTAAAATGGTCGCTTGTTCAATCTGATTTAATAAATCAGGATGTTGCTGCACTTTGTCGCTTGACGAAAACGACAATTGTGAAATAGATTCTTTTTCTATTAATTCTGGTTTCATAACAGCTTGCATGGCTTTCGAGTTTGAAAATAGAAGGTAAGAAAACTATTTGAATTGTATGGCACGAATGAACAAAATGCGTTTTTCAATGAGAATTCACATAACTAAATCGATTAATGATCAATTTCTTCCATCGAATATCGAGCAGTTGGCGCACAAGTTTGATCTGCAAACATTCCTTTTTCATACATGTATTTTCCCGTAATGGCAATCATGGCTGCATTGTCTGTACAATATTCAAACTTGGGAATAAACACTTTCCATCCTTCTTTCTCCCCAATTTCTTGCAAAGCAGTTCTCAGACCGCTATTTGCAGAAACACCGCCAGCAATTGCCACTTCTTTAATCTTTAAATCGCGTGTTGCTTTAACCAATTTTTTAAATAGAATAGTGATAATTGTTGACTGGATGGAAGCGCATAAATCGTCCTTGTTTTCTTCAATAAAATTCGGATTTTCTTTGGTTTGCTTCTGAAGGAAATATAGAATGGATGTTTTTAAACCACTAAAACTAAAATCGTAACCCTGAATTTGGGGTTTTGAAAATTCAAATCGTTTTGGATCACCATTCTTGGCATGCTTATCAATCAATGGTCCGCCCGGATAAGGAAAACCTAACAACTTAGCAGCTTTGTCAAACGCTTCTCCCGCTGCATCGTCAATGGTTGTTCCAATTACCTTCATTTTTAAATGATCTTCTACCAACACAATTTGTGTATGACCACCCGAAACTGTTAGACAAATAAATGGAAACTGAGGCTTATCCTTTCCCTCGTCGTCGATAAAATGCGCCAAAACATGACCAATCATGTGATTAACATCAATCATCGGAATGTCCATTGCCAAGGAAAATGCTTTCGCAAAAGAAGTTCCAACTACCAACGAACCCATTAATCCTGGTCCGCGCGTAAATGCAATCGCATCAATTTCTTCTTTACTAATGCCAGCTTTTTTAATGGCTTCATCCACCACAGGAATGATGTTTTGCTGATGCGCACGACTAGCCAATTCAGGAACTACACCGCCATAATTTTCATGAATTTCTTGACGCGCAATTAAATTCGATAAAATGGTGCTATTTTTGAGTACAGCGGCCGACGTATCATCACAAGATGATTCAATACCAAGTATAATTATATCTTTTTGATTCAACTTTATGTAAGTTTGTAAACTGAATGGCAAAATTACTAAAAATAGTAGGACGTATTTTGGGGATTTCCTTTGAATGGATTCTCATTTTAATTATTGCCTTCGCCTATGCCATTCGATTGAGTCCTGTTCAAACCTATTTAGCACAAGAAGCAACGGCTTATTTATCGAAAGAATTGAAAACAAAAATTCACATTGATAAGGTATCCATTCTCTTTATCGACGAGGTAGCATTGGACGGTGTTTTTGTTTTAGACCAGCAAAAAGATACACTTGCTTCGATTAAAACCATTTATGTTTCCTTGGATGATTTTAGTATAAAAAAGAATTTCTTTAAACTTGGAAAAGCGGAATTAGACGAAGGTATCATTCACATCAATCGCGACAAAAAAAATGGTGATTACAATTACTTTTTTATCTCTGACTATTTTTCTTCCGGCAAAACCTCATCTGGCAAAAAACAACCAAAAATCACCTTGAATACGCTGGCTCTTTCCAATGTCAATGTGAAATACGACGATTACCGAAAATCCTACAACACATATGGGATGGATTATGACCATTTGGATTTGCGCAATGTCTCTTTGAACGCAAGCAATTTCTCCTCTGAAAACGGTGTAATCAAAGCGACGATCAATTCATTGACAGCTAAAGAAAAATGTGGTTTTTTCTTGAAAGCATTTAGTTCAAACGTTACGATTTCTGGTAAAGGATTGCAATTTGACAAAGTAGAAATCAGAACGCCGCTTTCAACGATTCACGCTCCGAAAATTCATTTATTGATGAATGAGCGCGAGGATTTACAAACCTTCGTTGACAGTGTGACCTTTGATGCTGTTCTTGCGAAAAGTAGTGTTTCAATGAAAGACATTTCCGTCTTTGCTACTGCTCTCGAGGGAATGGATCAACAAGTAGAAGTCAGTGGTAAAGTGACTAAAAAAGTGAAAGATCTTAAAATCGAGAATTTGGATTTAAGAACGGGGAAAAACACCATTATCAAAGGAACCTTTAACTTGCCGGATTTTAGAGATATTAAAAGCGCTTTTTTCTCGGAGAAAATTACCTACGCCTTTGTTTCACTGAACGATTTAAAGAAAATAAAAATGCCCGTTGATGTCGGTTACAAGTACCTTTCATTCGACAAGTATTTAGAGCGTCTGGGGTATTTTCAGGCGTATGACGTTCGCTTAGATGGTTTTTATTCAGAATTTGTTGTTGCATCCGACAAAGTCAAAACACAATTGGGAACAGTAAAACTGAACAACGGTATCATGTTCACTGAAAACCCAGCGAATCATTCCTATTTATTCAAAGAATCCTTTGCCAGTGATTATGATGTGAAAATCGAAGAATTCCAACTTGGTCAATTCTTGGATAATACAAGTTTTGGTCAAGTTGATGGCTTATTTCATTTGTCTGGAGAGGCATTTTCGCTTGCAGACATTCATTTCACCTCATTAAAAGGAGATATCAACCGTTTTGATTATTTAGATTATGCATACAAAGGAATTCAAATCAAAGAAGGAAGTTTCATTGATAATAAACTGATTGCAAAAGTCGATGTTAAGGACGATTATGTGAATTTAGTGTATGATGGTTTCATCGATTTTAATGGCAATCAACACATGGAGTTCTCCATCAACTTAACAAATGCTATTTTATACAATCTAGGATTTACAAAAGTTGATTCGACTGTTTTAAATTCTAAATTCCGTGTGAATCTTACTGGAAGTGAGCCGAATTCTATGAAAGGTCAAATTCGCATGGATGGTATGGTTTACCAAGAAGGGAATCGTTTTATTGACGTTCCAAGTTTGGTCATTGATGTAAAACGAGGAACAACACAAGATGAATTCACCGTAAATAGTGGTGAATTGGGAAGATTGTCACTGATCGGAAAAATTGATTTCACGACCTTAATCGATGATTTTGCCGCTCAATTTGACAAAGTTTTCCCTTCGGTGATTGATGCAAGCAAAAAACCTAAAAAGATAAAAGGTGTTCCGAGTCATTTTGATTATTCCATAACAACCAACAAGCTGAATGACTTCCTTGCCATTTTTGTTCCTGATTTAAAAATTGAAAAAGGAACGTTTTTGACTGGAACCTACGATGGTCGTAGCGAAGACTTTACTATGTCGCTAAAATCGCCAAAAATTGATTACCAAGACATGCAATTTTTGGACGTTAATTTACAACAAGAATTAACATCTAAATCGATGATAGCTGATTATAAGGTTAACAAATTTATTTACAGCGATTCCATTCATTTAGATCAAGTGCATTTTGTTTCTTCAGGAAGTAATAATCAGTTGAATTCTGAATTGACTTGGAATCCAGAATCAACAAATCAATCTGACATAGTTTGGGAGACATATATAATCGACAATAAAACGCTCAATTTTACACTGAAGCCATCCTATTTTAGTATCAACGAACAGCGCTGGGAAATTGAAAACCAATCTGATTTAACAGTAGCGTATGAAGAATTGCATGTTTCCAAATTCAAACTTGAACGCAACAAGCAGTACATTACTTTGGATGGTTGTCTCTCTAGAAATGATGCCGATAAACTCAATTTTCAAATCAATGATTTAAATCTTGTTGATATCAGCAGCTTTATTGGTTCGGAAATCCAAATGGAGGGAATTGTGAACGGCTGGGGCTATCTTTCAAATCCGTACTCGAACTTGACATATATTGGCGATGCTGCCATTCAAGGACTTTACCTGAATAAGCAAGAAGTGGGCGATGTTTTCGTTCAAACAGAATGGAACAAAGCCAGCGAAAGTGTTGGAATGATGGGAGATTTGATGTACCGTGGAAATCAAACCTTCAAATTTGATGGAAGTTATTTTACAGAACGTGAAAAAGAAAACCTCGATTTTAACTTGGTTTTTGATAAAACAGACATTCAATTCACCAATGCATTTATGGATCCAGATGTCATCAACAACATCAAAGGATTGGTCGATGGTCGGATCAAAGTGACAGGTTCTCCAGATAAACCATTGTTGAACGGCGATGTTGAATTAATAGGTGGAAATGCCAAGATAGAACTGCTTGGTGTCAACTTTGGATTCAACGGAAAAATTTCCGCTGATGAATACGGTTTCTACATGGACAATATTCCAGTGATGGATGAAGAAGGGAATGAAGGTTCTTTAATTGGTTCAGTTTACCACAACAACTTTGAAGACTGGAACTTTGACCTGCAATTTGATTTAGAAGGACAAACAGCTGCCTATTCTAATTCTACTACCTATAAACCTTATTCAACCTTGGATAAATTCATGGTACTGAATACACAATACAAAGAAGGAGATTATTATTATGGTAAAGCTTATGTGACAGGAACGGCCAATATTTTTGGTTACACAGACAATTTGGAAATCACTGTCGACATGCATACAAAGAAAGGAACAACCGTTAATTTCCCGATGTATGGCTCAGCTGAATTGAGTGATGAAGAAAGTTTTATTACATTTAAATCAAAAGGTCAATCGACTATTCCTGATGTTCCAAAGATTGACTTTACGGGAGTTGATTTGGATATGAATTTCCATGTTACTCCAGAAGCCAAGTTGAAGATTATTTTCAATGATCAAACTGGAGATGAAATCTCAGCAACAGGAAGTGGCGACATTGGAATGAAGCTGAATACTTTAGGAGATTTATCCATGGATGGAACTTTCAAAGTGAAAAATGGAGTTTACAACTTTGCGATGGGTATTATCAAACAGCCGTTTATCATTGAAGAAGGTGGAACAATTGCTTGGACCGGAGATCCTTACAATGCGAATATTGACATTAAAACATACTACGAAATCAACACATCACTCGCAACGATTTCACCCGATCAATTGCAGGGAAGCTCAAGTGCAGCCAACCAAAAAGTACAATGTTATTTAGGCTTAACGGAATCTTTGATGAAACCAACCATTGGATTTGATATCAAAGCACCAAAAGCTGACGAAACTGGCAAAGCATTGATTTCGCGCATCACATCCGATAAAGATGAATTGAACCGTCAATTTTTTTCACTGCTATTGTGGAAACGTTTCCAGCCGATGAAAGGAAGTGCAGCTGATGGAGGTTCTGCAGCTGCTGATTTAGTAGCTAATCAAATTAACTCGATGCTATCTCAAGTTTCAAAAGAGTACAAATTAAATGTAGATCTCGATGCGGATAAAGTAACGGGAGAAAACTCCTTAGCTGTTGGACTTTCAAAAGGTTTCTTGGATGATCGACTCATTTTTACAGGGAGTTTTGGTGTTGAAAACAATGCCGTT
The DNA here is from genome assembly GCA_039804825.1 of Bacteroidota bacterium. Taxonomy (GTDB): domain Bacteria; phylum Bacteroidota; class Bacteroidia; order Flavobacteriales_D; family Crocinitomicaceae; genus M0103. The sequence goes on along the minus strand of JBDLVK010000106.1, from coordinate 9,472 downwards.
GCGAACCAACAAACACAAAGTGCCTTGATTGGTGATGTGAGCTTGGAATATAAATTAAATGAAGCCGGCACATTCCGTGTCAATGTGTTCAATGAATCAAATGACTATTCGATTATTCAAGATAAGAACTTAGGACTCTTCACCCAAGGTGCAGGTTTACATTATCAAGAAAGTTTCGATGATTTTGAAACCTTCAAACTCGCACAGTATTTCTTGGATATATTTAGAAAGAAAGCGAATAAAAAATACCCAATTAAACGTAAAAAACGTCAAACACCAGTTCCACCTGTCGCTTATAATTCACAGTATTTTGTGTTGCCCAATGAGAAAACGTTAATCGAACTCATCTTCTCCTAAAAAATCACCTTTAGTTTCAATCAATTCTGTATTTTTACAACGCAATTTTTTTGCTATTGCTGAGAAATTAATTGAATTTGTTAGTAGCACTGTTTTCGTAAACACCTACTAACCAACGTGAAATGAACGCTTAATAATAAAAGCATGAAAAAAGTTCTTATTGCCAACCGAGGTGAAATCGCACGAAGAGTTATTCGTACCTTGAAGAAAATGAACATTGCAAGTGTTGCAATTTATTCAGATGCTGATAAAAATGCACCGCACGTTCTTGAAGCTGATGAGGCAGTTTACGTTGGAGCTAGTCCTTCGTCTGAGAGTTATTTGAAACAAGATTTAATTCTTCAATATTGTAAAGATCTTGGCGTGGATGCCATTCATCCAGGTTATGGTTTCCTTTCTGAAAATGCAGGTTTCGCGCGTAAAGTGAAAGAAGCAGGAATGAAATTAATTGGTCCCTCTCCAGAATCCATGGAATTGATGGGCGATAAATTAAGTGCGAAACAAGCTGTTAAAGGCTATAACGTTCCTTTAGTACCAGGAGTTGATTCTGCAATTACCGATGTCAACGAAGCTATTAAAATTGCTGAAGAAGTTGGTTATCCAATCCTAATCAAAGCTTCTGCTGGTGGTGGTGGAAAAGGAATGCGCTTGGTTGAGCGTTCAGAAGATTTCGCAGAGCAAATGCGTATGGCTCAAAACGAAGCACGTTCTTCGTTTGGTGATGATGCAGTGTTTATAGAGAAATTTGTTACGAAGCCACGTCACATTGAAATCCAAGTGTTCGCTGATAGTTTAGGAAATGTTGTTTACTTGTTTGAACGTGAATGTTCGATTCAACGTCGTCACCAAAAAGTAATTGAAGAAGCACCTAGTGCTGTTTTAACACCTGAATTGCGCAAGCGAATGGGTGAAGCCGCTGTGAATGTGTGTAAAGCATGTAATTACGAAGGCGCTGGAACAGTAGAATTTTTAGTTGATGGAAATTTAGATTTCTTTTTCCTTGAAATGAACACGCGCTTACAAGTTGAGCATCCAGTGACAGAAGAAATCACAGGAACGGATTTAGTTGAATGGCAAGTGCGCGTTGCACGTGGAGAACGATTGCCAAAATTACAAGACGAATTAAGTATAAATGGACATGCAATTGAAGTGCGTGTTTATGCAGAGGATACATTGAATGGTTTTACACCGGATATTGGAAATTTAAAACGTTACCGCATTCCAGCAGGAAGAAATACGCGAGTTGACGATGCCTTTGTTGAAGGAATGGATATTCCAATTTTCTATGATCCAATGATTGCGAAATTGGTAATTTGGGGTAAAACACGTGAAGAAGCAATTGATCGCACAATCAAAGCAATCGACAATTATCAAATTTCAGGATTGAAAACAACTTTGGACTTCGGTAAATATGTATTGAAACACCCAGCTTTTCGCTCAGGCGATTTTGACACGAATTTTATCAAACACTATTTTGAAGATCCACGTGTAATGTACGATGCAATGCAAGAAGAGCAAGAAGCGTTGCAACATGGAATCAACCAAATTTGGGATTCAATTAAGTCGAGAGACAAAAAAGAATTCGCATCGAGAGAGAGCTTAAGTTCTTGGAAAAATGCGCGTTCATAGTTTCACAAAAAATATGTGCTAATAAACTTGAAAAATTTATCAATTAAATATACTTTTACCCCACAAAAATTCAGAACATGAACTTACACGAATATCAAGGTAAATCGATTTTGAAAAGCTACGGTGTTGCAATCCAAGAAGGAATCGTAGTTGACAAGGTTGAGGATGCAGTAGCTGCAGCTAAAAAATTAACAGAAGAAACTGGTACAAGCTGGTACGTAGTTAAAGCACAAATTCACGCAGGTGGTCGTGGTAAAGGAGTTGTTCAAGAAACTGGATCTCATGGTGTTGTTCTTGCCAAAGGAATTGACCAAGTAGAGGAAAAAGTGAAAGGTATTCTAGGTGGGCACTTAGAAACTGCTCAAACAAACGGAAAAGGTAAAAAAGTAAACAAAGTGTTAATCGCACAAGACGTTTATTACCCAGGAGAATCTGAAACATCAGAATTCTATATGTCTGTTTTGTTGGATCGTGAAAAAGGAAGTAACGTAATTATCTACTCTACAGAAGGTGGAATGGACATTGAGCACGTTGCTGAGCACACTCCAGACTTAATTTTCAAAGAAGTAATTGATCCACGTGTTGGTATCCAAGGTTTCCAAGCGCGTAAAATCGCTTTTAACTTAGGCTTATCAGGCGAAGCGTTCAAACAAATGACAAAATTTGTTGTTTCGTTGTACACTGCTTACGAAGGAATCGACGCTTCAATGTTCGAAATCAACCCTGTACTAAAAACTTCAGATAATAAAATCATTGCTGTTGATGCGAAAGTAACAATGGATGGAAACGGATTGTTCCGTCACCCAGACTATGCAGCAATGCGTGATAAAACAGAAGAAGATCCAACAGAAGTTGAAGCAGATGAAGCAGGATTGAACTTCGTTAAATTGGACGGAAACGTTGGATGCATGGTGAACGGTGCTGGTTTAGCAATGGCGACTATGGACATCATCAAATTATCAGGTGGTAACCCAGCGAATTTCTTGGACGTAGGTGGTACTGCAAACGCTGAGCGTGTTGAGAAAGCATTCCACATCATTTTGAAAGATCCAAACGTAAAAGCAATCTTAATTAACATCTTCGGTGGTATCGTTCGTTGTGACCGTGTTGCTCAAGGAGTTGTTGATGCTTACAAAAACATCGGTGAATTCCCAGTTCCATTAATTGTTCGTTTACAAGGAACAAATGCTGAAGAAGCGAAAAAATTAATTGACGATTCAGGATTAAACGTACAATCAGTTGTTCTTTTACAAGAAGCTGCTGATAAAGTAAGAGAAGTATTGGCTTAATTTTAAGTCATTCAATCATAGTAAAAGGCTTTCCATTTCGGAGAGCCTTTTTTTTGTGTACACAAGCGTTAAATTGAATTTCTCAATTTTCTCTAACTGCTGACAAGCAGGAATTCTTAAATCCTTCGTATCTTTGCGCTCAGAATGAAAATATTCAATCGAAATATGATTATCTACAAAACTCCTCAGGAAATTGAGATCATGCGTGAAGCTGCGCAGGTCGTAAGTCGTACACTTGGAAAAGTTGCCGAAGAAATTAAAATCGGAATCACTCCAAAATACTTAGACCAATTAGCAGAAGATTACATCCGCTCGCAAAAGTCAATTCCAGGGTTTTTAGGATTATATGGTTGCCCAAGTACTTTATTAATTTCGGTGAATGAGCAAGTGGTTCACGGATTACCAACAGATCGTCCTTTAGAAGATGGGGACATCGTTTCGGTTGACTGTGGAGCTATTTTTGAAGGATATTATGGTGATCATGCTTATACGTTCGAGATTGGAAATGTGAAGCCTGAAGTGAAAAAATTACTTCAAGTAACCAAAGAATGTTTGTATTTGGGTATTGAGCAATGTGTTGCTGGAAACCGTATTGAAGACATTGGCTGGGCGATTCAAACACATGCCGAAAAACACGGTTATGGCGTTGTTCGTGATTTAGTAGGACATGGATTAGGTAAAACTCTACACGAAGATCCACAAGTTCCGAATTATGGTCGCAGAGGTCGTGGCAAGAAAATTCAAAACGGCTTAACGATTGCTATTGAACCGATGATCAACATGGGAACAGAGCGCGTTGCACAATTAGACGATAAATGGACAATTGTTACAGAAGATGGAATGCCAAGTGCTCACTTCGAACATGATGTTGCTGTCGTTGACGGAAAACCAGTGATCCTTTCTACATTTGATTACATAGAGGAAGCCTTAGCGAAGAAAAAATGACGCGCGAAGAAAGAACAGTGTTGCTAGCCATCTTGGTTCCAATAGCATTTGGAGCTATTATCTATGTTGAGCAAGGTTCTTTTATTTTTCCTTTTCCATTGAATGAGCTTGTTTTTCTGGTTGCAAGTATTGTTTTTGCTGTTCGAACACGCATGTATTTTCGAACGAAAAGCATTTTTTCGATTGGCTTCGCCTTTTTCAATTTGATTGGGACACAATTTTTTTGGAGCTTCTTTCTTCCAGATACAAGAATTGAACAATTAGCTTCATCAGGCACCTTGGATGTGTTGAAATTAATCGGCTTAGTTTTATTGGTTATTTGGGCTGGAATTACCTTGCTTAAAGGGAAAGATACATTTAGCAACGCCTTGTTTGTTTCCTTCTTTGTCACGCTCTCAGCATCTGAAATATTTCAACAACCTGTTTTGCAAATAGTTGCAACACTAATCCCTTTTGCAAGTATTTTCAAATACAAAGAGCATTTTCCCTATCACTTATTATGGTTGTTATTGTCCTTACTTTCATTTATGAAGTTTGTGATGCTTTCATTTTAAATCAAAAAATCTTTTTTTATTTTTTTTTCTAGTATTCCTTTGATTTATCGAAGCTTTTACTAATTTTGCCCCCTAGTTCTTTGAACCATTGGAGAGATGGGTGAGTGGCTAAAACCACCAGTTTGCTAAACTGACGTACGGGAAACTGTACCGCGGGTTCGAATCCCGCTCTCTCCGCAATGTAATGAAGGAAGAAAGGGATGAGAACCTTGGTTCGAGACGAAGTCCATCGAAATCTGCTTCGGCAGATGAGATAATCCCGCTCTCTCCGCAATTATTGACAAATAACTTATTTGTTAAGATAATGTTTGCAAAATAGAATAAATTCATTACTTTTGCACTCGCTTTTGGCACAACGGTACCAAAAGAATTGAAATAACAAAGATGATTAGCTCGGGGCGTAGCGTAGTCCGGTCATCGCGCCTGGTTTGGGACCAGGAGGTCGCAGGTTCGAATCCTGCCGCCCCGACGAGGGGGATGAGCGATCATCCCCCTTTTTTTATTTACTCGGCCCCGTAGCTCAGCTGGATAGAGCAACTGCCTTCTAAGCAGTAGGTCTTTGGTTCGAATCCAAACGGGGTCACAAAAGCTTCGCAGCAATGCGAGGCTTTTTTTATGCGATTAATTTGCAAAGCCCAGTTAATGAATAAATTTTTGGAAAAGAATAAGTGCAATGATTTTATTCTAAATCTTTCATTTCTCTAGGATTGTGCTAATTGTTTTATTCAACCTATTCAACTGAATAAACCTTCTTTCCTTTGATATAGGTATAAGCTGCGAAATTTGGTTGGTAATCTGGTCCAGCACTTACCTTATTTACAAAGACTGAAAACGTTGCTTCCTTTCCTTTTTCCAAAGTGCCTAGGCGCTCTTCTTCAAAACTTGCATATGCGGCCCAAATGGTCATTCCTTTTATGCATTCTTCCAGACTAATAGATTCATTTGAGTAAAATCCAGAAGCAGGAAAATTGTCTGAGTTTTTACGTTGTACAGCGGCATGAATGGTTAAAAATGGATCGGTTAATTCGATAGGAAAGTCTGTTCCAATGGCTAACATTCCACATTGCTGTAACAAGGATTTGTATGCATAAGCTCCTTTCATACGTTCTTTTCCAAGACGTGCTTCCGCCCATCGTTGGTCCGAAACAGCATGCGTTGGTTGTACGGAAGCGAAAATCCCATATTGACTAAATAGAGCAATGTCTTTTGGATCAACTACTTGGGCGTGTTCGATTCTCCAACGATGATCTTTGTTTACTTCAAATATTCCTTTGTAAATGTTAAGAAGTAGGTTATTTGTAGAGTCACCAATTGCATGTGTATTCATTTGATAACCTGTTAATTCACAAATTGTAGCAATTCGCTTCATTTCAGAGACAGGGGTTGTCAAAACTCCTAAATGCGCATGGTCATCATTATATGGTTTTTTTAGCAGAGCTCCTCTAGAACCTAGTGCGCCGTCACCCATTACTTTAAAACTTCGAATGGATAAATTTTTATACTTATAAATTCCTTTTTTTCTGGCAAAAGCAATGTTTTCTTTGGAAGGCATTAACATGGCATAGGTGTTCAATGTAAAATCATGCTGGTCGATTAATTCTTTGAAAAAGGCGATGTCTTTGTTTTCAATTCCCGCTTCGTGCACACCTGTAATTCCGTATTGAAACAATTCATGTTGAACATCAAGCATGGCTTGAATTAATTCTTTTTTAGGATATTCTGGAATTAAGGAATAGACTGAATTCATGGCATTGTCAACTAACAACCCTGTACACTTTCCATCTTTTAAATGAATTATTCCTCCGTCGACTGCTGTTGTAGGTGTGATATTCGCCAATTTTAATAAGGCATCATTGGCTAATAAAGCATGTCCATCAATTCGAATCAAACAAACAGGTGTTGTTGGAAACAGTTTATTCAATTGCTCATTCGTCGGGAATTCAGTCGTTCCCCACAATGATTGATCCCAACCGCGGCCTAAAATGAACTTTCTGTTGTGTTTGCTTTGGTATTTTTCTAGGCGCACCAAAACTTCATCAAATGATTTGGAACCAACCAAATCAGCACTTAAAAGTTGTTTTGCATACGAAAGCATATGCCCATGAGCATCTGTAAAACCCGGATAAACATCTTTTCCTGCAGCATCAATTTCTTCGTCAGCAGTGTATTTATTCAAAATTTGTCGTTCAGCACCTAATTCAACAATTTTTCCATCCTTGATTGCCATTGCTTCAAAAACTTCCGCTTTGTCATTCATGGTGTGAATTTGAGCATTGTGGATAATTAAATCCACAGATTTCCCTTTGAAACAACTCGTCAAAACAATCAATAGAAATGCAAAGATTCCGCTCTTTTTAACAACACACCAATTAGACATAAGCTTGAGTATTTTTTTTTCAAAGATATAGATTGATTCAGGAAATTCATGTGTTTTTATTCAATTCATGATTTTTACTTTGCGTCAATTCTGAGTCAGCAATCTTTCGTATCTTTGCCCCCAAATTTAATGACAAATGGAGACCCCAAAAACGTATGAGCCGCTAAAGGCAGAGGAGAAATGGTATGCACATTGGATGAACAAAGGATATTTTCATTCAGAACCTGATAACCGTGAAGCGTATACGGTCGTCATTCCACCTCCAAATGTTACTGGGGTTTTGCACATGGGACATATGTTGAACAATACGATTCAAGATGTTTTGGTTCGTCGTGCGCGTATGTTGGGTAAAAATGCATGTTGGGTTCCTGGTACTGATCATGCATCGATTGCGACAGAAGCAAAAGTTGTTCAAAAATTGCGTCAAGAAGGAATTAAAAAATCGGATTTAACACGTGAAGAATTCTTGAAACATGCCTTCGAATGGAAAGATAAGCATGGTGGAATTATCCTTGAACAATTGAAAAAGTTAGGAGCTTCTTGTGATTGGGAACGTACCAACTTCACAATGGATCCAGCTTATTCTGAATCAGTTCTTGATGTGTTCATCGATTTATATAAAAAAGGAAAGATTTATCGCGGAGTACGAATGGTGAACTGGGATCCAGAAGCTTTAACTGCACTTTCGGATGAAGAAGTATTGCACAAAGAAGTTAATTCTAAGTTGTTTTATGTTCGCTATAAAATCGCAGGAAGTGAAGATCAATGGTTGACAATCGCAACAACACGTCCAGAAACAATTTTGGGTGATTCTGCTATTTGCATCAATCCAAATGATGAGCGTTTCAAGCATTTACATGGAAAACAAGCAATTGTTCCAATCGCAAACCGCACAATTCCAATTATTCAAGACGAATACGTTGATATGGAATTTGGTACTGGATGTTTGAAAGTTACACCAGCACATGATACAAATGACTACGATTTAGGAAAGAAACACAATCTTGAAACAATCGATATTTTCAATGACAACGGAACATTGAACGACCACGGAATGCACTATGTAGGAATGGATCGTTTTGAAGTGCGTAAGGCAATTGAAAAAGAATTATACGATAAAGGTTATTTAGTTAAAACAGAAGATCACATCAATAAAATTGGTTTTTCTGAACGTACAAATACTGTAATTGAACCTAAATTATCGCTTCAATGGTTTGTTGATATGAAAGAATTGTCAGCTCCGGCGTTGGATAATGTTATGAATGGAAACATCAAATTCCATCCAGAGAAGTTCAAAAACACCTACAAACATTGGATGGAAAACATCAAAGATTGGTGTATTTCACGTCAATTGTGGTGGGGACATCAAATTCCTGCTTGGTACTACGGTGCTGGTTCTGAGGAATATGTTGTGGCAAAAACAATTGAAGAAGCAATTGAATTAGCGACTGCTAAAGCGGGAAGAACTATTTCGGCATCTGATTTGAAACAAGATGAAGATGTATTGGATACTTGGTTCTCTAGCTGGTTATGGCCAATTTCTGTATTTGATGGTTTAACAAAACCAGGAAATGAAGAGATTAAATATTACTATCCGACAAATGATTTAGTTACCGCTCCAGAAATTATGTTCTTCTGGGTTGCAAGAATGATCATTGCTGGATATGAATATATGGGCGATTTACCGTTCAAAAATGTATATTACACGGGAATCGTTCGCGATAAATTGGGACGTAAAATGTCTAAATCATTGGGGAATTCTCCAGATCCAATTGAATTGATTGAGCAATATGGTGCTGATGGCGTTCGTATGGGGATTTTGATTTCATCACCAGCAGGAAACGATTTACCATTCGATAGTTCACAGTGTGAGCAAGGAAGAAACTTCACAAATAAAATCTGGAACGCTTACCGTTTAGTGAGTGCCTGGGAAGTGCGTGAAATCGAACAACCGAAATCGTCTGCAAAAGCAATTGAATGGTTCAATGCGAAATTCAACAAAGAATTAGCAGAAATCAATGACTTGTTCGATAAATTCAGAATTTCTGAAGCCTTGATGACTTTGTACAAGTTGGTTTGGGATGATTTCTGTTCTTGGTACTTAGAAATGATTAAGCCAGGTTACGAACAACCAATTGACTCAGCAACATTAGAAGCAACAAAAGATTTCTTCGAAAAAATCTTGAAATTGATTCAACCATTTACGCCGTTCATTGCTGAAGAATTGTGGCATTTGATTCGTGAGCGTAAAGAAGGAGATGACATCATCATTGCAGGTTGGCCGGCAGTTGAAACAATCGATGAAGCTGTTTTAACGTCTT
>JBDLVK010000105.1:0-22086 GCA_039804825.1 Bacteroidota bacterium | reverse complement strand
TAGATTTGATTTTGTTTCATATCATTTGCTTTTTGTGAAACGTCAAACCACTTTGGTAATGACGATAAACGAACTCAAAAAGAAGCAAAAAATATTACTACAACTAACTGGTATCGAGAGTTATACACCCTTTCACGGTACCTGAATGCAAGTATACAAAAAGGTACCGTATAGGTACCGTTTATTTTGATTTTTTTTAATATCTGTTGATACCTATTAAATCAAAAAACCGCCTAAAATCAATGTTTTAGGCGGTTTTGATATTCTTTGATTACTCAAAAAGTGGAGTCGGAGGGGTTCGAACCCTCGTCCAAACGACGAGTTTTCAAGCTTTCTACATGCTTATTTCTCGATTATTTTTCGACCAACGGACGGACAAGAACACCCAAATCGTTGGCTTAGATTCTTAAAATCTCGCAACTGCTTAAAATCATCACAGTTACCAGCCCAAAATTTTGAACTCCCGTAAATCAAACCTAATGGGCAGAGGCTTGAAGAGAGTACTTGTCGGACCTACTATACTTCGGAACGATTAAGCCAATCGATCTATCGAAAGATTAAGCAGCAAGTGCGTATGACGTGTTGTCAATTATAGTTCGTAGCAAGATATTAAAGAGGTTCACTACAACCCTCTGCATGCTGACACTCGACTACCGCTATCGCTGTCAAATCCAAAAACGACCCCAAAGAACTTGTACAAAGATACACATAAAAATTCGTGATTTGTAATTCGTGATTTGTGATTTCCTGAATACTTTAGTGGCTAACACAAATACGCTCGACAACTTCAGAAGTTTCTGACTTTAATTTTACGAAGTAATAGCCATTTTCAAGTTGAAGTGGAAGCTCGATGAACATGGAATTCAATGTTAATTGCTCGATCAAATTACCTGAAACCGAATATATTTCTAGCGTTTGAATAGGAACTTCTGATTGTATCATCATTTCATCTTTCAATGGATTCGGATAAATACATATCAAATCCATCATACTTTCCTTTTCTACTCCTAACACGGAAGACGCTTTCCACGTTTCATTTAATCTAGCCAAAGCAGAAACTCCTGTTGAAACGTAAAATGCATCATTACTCGTAAATCCTACGCCTCCTCTTCTTGCATCAGCAGGAAAATTGGTCAATTGAGTTATTGTCCACGTCTCTAAATCAATACGTTGAAATTGATTCGAATACGAACCATCGGCTAACATTCCACCGTAAACAAAAGCATCTTTACCAATTTGTGCATACATCGAATAAGTAGTTGGAACTAAATTTAACTGAGAAATGATCTGCCAAGAATCTGTTAAAGGAAAGTATTGATAACAATCAGCATTCAAGTTTCCATTGTTGAGCTTTCCTAAGCCAATAACTCCATAATTATTCCACGAAAAACCAATTCCTCGCCAAATTCCATCAATCGGTAGATTTGCTTTCTGCGACCATTGATCATTCGTCAAATCAAAGCCCCAAACCTCGCTTGAAATTAATCCTCCATCTGTTTTACCTCCAACAATATAAACCGTATCTGCGAGGACAAACCGCACCGCTCCTGCTCTACCTGTTGTTGGTAAATCTGGCAATGACGACCATGCATTCGTTGTTGGATTGAACTTCCAAAAATCACTTAAATAGTCAGCACTGCAATTGATTCCGCCGAAAATGTATCCGAATCCTTGATACGAAAAGCCATTCGCATATTGTCGTTCTTCGCCACTTGGCAAACTCACTCCATTTGACCAGGATTCTGAGGTTAAATCAAAGATTTTAAAATCAGCAGTGCAACTAAAACTAGCATCCAAACCTAAACCGCAATAGACATGATTGTTCAAAGTGAAAGTACTTGCATCATCCCTTGCTGTTCCAGGAAAATCAGCCAATTGATTCCAAACTTGAGCGTTTGAAACAAAACAGTAAATGCTAATTGCTATGCTTAAAATTAGTCTCAAATTGTTAGGTTCATTTTATGAATTTTAAATCATGAATTACAAATCACGAATTCCAAATTGCCGAAGCGCTTACCGCATTCCTGCTTTTATGCCGCCTGCAATTTCTTTTGCTTCATCCAATGAAAAGCTACCAGATATTTGTGTTTTACCACCTGTGATTGGCTCAATTACTAGTGGCGCACTCAATACTTGACCATTGACAACCATGGCGATTGTTCGTTTGATATTGTCGCGAGTCATCTTCGCCCATTTATCGGTTCCTTTTTCAGACATCGTTAATAAAATATTTATGTGAAGCGTGTTCGGGTCTTCTTCTACTTCTACATCCACAAGGTCTTTTCCAGTTAATCGAGGTTTTATGCCATTTTTGTGTACAACATACAAAGAATACATTTTTTGTCCACCTCCAACATCTTCAGCATTCCATGTCCATAAAATTTCAGCTTCTTTTGGCAAACATTCTCTCACAATATCCATGCTTAAAAGTTCCTGCACACGATGCTGATTTTCTGGTGCAACATAACCTAAACAAACATCTCCTGCTGGCTGAATTAAAGTTCGTAAATCAATCCCAGAAAAAGCATTTGCATGAATAACTTGAGATGTATCTGGACGATTCACAACTTCAATTACGTTCATCCATGAAGCTTGAATTTCGTCAGTCGTATACGTTTCGTAAAATACCAAATCTGCTGGTGGATACTTTCGTGTATCTTCTTCTTTGTTTTCGCAACTCGATAGAACTAAAATTGCACAAAGCACTAAAAATGTAAAACGCATGGTTGTTTTTTCTCGAAAATACTTCTTTTTTCTTACTTTTAATCAAAAACAAGATGATTCTAATCTTCAACATCGTTATTTACTTTTTAGTATTTCAATACCTTTCGAATGGGAAGTCTAAAACGAAAGCATTTTTACTTTGCTTTGCGATAACTTTGCTAATGAATGGTGTATATTCAATGCACTTTTCCGATAAACCATACGACGGAACAACTTATTCATTAGGATATGCCATGGGAAATACGATTTCGTTTACCCTTGCTGGCTTTATTCTTGGAATGATTTTGTACTTCATTAACTTTCGACCTAAATTTGGAGCGACACAAAAAGACGATGACGATTTAATCGACCTATCATGAAAAAACTTACACTTCTATTGGCTTTACATTTCATTTCATTTGTTGGCTTGTCACAAACTAAAGATGACTCTCCTGTTTTGGGAACCTACATGTTGCCGGAAAAAGGATTTGAAACAGCAACGTTTGGAGCTTGTTCTTTATTTAAACTTCCTTCCAAGAACAGCACTATTCTTGCTGAATTACCAATCAATTCAACTGTAATTATTGATACAACAATTGAAGTAGATTATGAGTTATTGAACAATCGTCCAGAGTTTTATAAAGTACGTTACAAAAATAAAGTTGGATATGTCCCAAGTGCTGAATTAGCCTATTATCGTCTTATTCAAACTGACGTGAAACGTACCTTTTTATTTTGGTACAACATGGAGCCAGAGCAAAAAAAGGATGAAACCGATGCTGTTGAATACACCGAATATCATTACAATTTGTTTTATAAAGTTCTCAATGGCACATCTATTGAAGAAGAAGGAGCTATTGATTTAAACGACGATTTGTTTCAACTGTTCCTTTTACCACCGAAAGGATTAAGCGGAATTTCAAAATTGTTCATCATCGATTATTTTGCGGAAGCCTGCGGCGAAGATGGTGGACAAGATTACTATTCATGGAATCCTGGCGGGTTTAATTTCATCGCACATTTATCGGAAGTTGGTGACGGAGGTGTCTTTTACTTCACTGAGAAATTTATTTTTCCTTCAGATTCTTCTGGTATGAAAAATCAAGTTCGATATGAATCTGAAGAATTCGAACTTTTTGAAGAGGAAACAAATTGGTACTCAGAGGTTCACAAATTTAGAACGTACGAATGGAAGGACGGTGCGTTGTTTCCTTCATTCAAGCGTGAATACAATTATGAAGAAGAAGTTGAATCGGAAGAGTAATTCTTTTTGTTCATCTCTTGATTTTTGCTTACTTTAGTGACAATCAAATGTTCCCTTTCTTATTGACACAATGAATCAACCACTCTCTACAGATAATAATGCACACTATGTTGTTTTCGACCACATGCTCGAAGGAGTGCAAGTTGTAGATTTCGAATACCGCTATCTTTACTTAAATAAAGTTGTTGTCGAACAAGCGAAATCATCTTTGGAAGAATTACTGCATCAGAAGATGACTGAAAAATTTCCTGGAATTGATCAATCACCTATGTTTTCGCTTCTAAAACAATGTATGGAGGAACGATGTCCCCAAACCTTGTTAAATGAATTCGATCATTTAGACGGTTCAAAAGGTTATTTCGAATTACGCATGCAACCCGTTCCAGATGGCGTTTTGATATTATCGATTGATGAAACGGAGCGCATGACTGCTTTGAAATTATTGGAAGAGAGTAACATCCGTTATCGTTGTGTCGCAGATGCCTCATTCGATGCCATTTGGGATTGGGATTTGATTTCAGATACTGCGACTTTTGGAGAAAGCTACCGCAGTATTTTTGGTTATGAGGATGAAAAAGTGAAACATTTTTCATCGAAATGGTTAGACATGGTTCATCCAGATGACCAAGCTGAAATCGCATACAAAATTCAGTGCGTCACTTTGGCTTCTGAGAAAAAATGGTTACTTGAATACCGTTTCAAAAAAGCAAATGGTGACTATGCTTACATCGTTGACAGGGGAACTGCCTTAAAAGATGAACATGGAAAGACCATCCGAATTATTGGTGCAAAACAAGATATTACAGAACTAAAGCGCAGCGAACAGCAGAAAACAGTGCTTGCTGCAATTAGTCCAATTTTTAGTCAACATGCACAATTAAAAAATGCGCTCACCGCTGTATTAGGAAAACTCATTATTTATTTTGAAGATTTTCAATTAGCAGAAATTTGGTTGTGTGATACGCAAGCTAAATCGATCAAAATGATCAGTAAGGAATCATATTTTCCAAATTCAGCTGAGTTTTATGAGAAAACGAGACTTCAAACCTCCTTTCAATTGGGAGAGGGCTTACCAGGAGAGGTTTGGAGAACAAAAGAAACCATAGTTTGGCAAAATGTAGAAAAGCACGATGCTTTCTTGCGAAAAGAATTTGCTTCTATTATCGGTTTAAAATCGGTGATGGGATTGCCTCTTATTTTCCAAGACACAGTGATTGGAGTTTTAGTACTTGGTACATCTAAACAAGTCACCTACCAAGATTCTTATTCTTCTTTTTACAAAGGTTTGGCAGAATTATTAGGCTCTGAAATACAGCGCAAACAAATCGAACAAGAACTAGCAGAGATTTTCAATGCAGCCCCAGATATTATCTGTTTAGCTGGATTTGATGGCTATTTCAAAAAAATCAACCCAAAAATGTGCGAATTATTGGGTTATACCGAGGAAGAATTGTTAAGTCATCCCTCCTCTTATTTCACACATCCTGATGATTTAAAAGTAACAACACGAGAAACAGTTGATTTTTCAAACACAACCAGTTCTCAGAATTTTGAAAATCGGTATTACACCAAAGACGGAAGAATTATATGGCTTTCTTGGGCCATAAAATTGGATTTGGATTCTGGACTCATATACTGTGTAGCGAAAGATATCACAGAGAAAAAAGATTTGGAAGATCTTTTAAAAGTAGCAAATCAATTGGCTCAAAACGGTGGTTGGGAAATCAATGTATTGGAAAACAATAGGGTTTATTATTCAAAAACGACACGAGATATTTTGGAACTCGACGACGAAACAGTCCCAACTTTAGAACTTGGAATGTCCTTTTATCAGGATGAAGAATGTCGTTCTCGGGTTGAAAAAGTTGTTCAAAAAGCCATTGATGACGGCACACCTTGGGATGAAGAGTTAAAAATTGTAACCGCAAAAGGTAATCAAAAATGGGTACGAGGAATTGGCAGAGCCGAATTTAGAAATGGTTCGTGTGCTCGATTATTGGGTAGCTTTCAAGATATTACTGCAAGAAAGAATACGGAACTTGAGCTAAAAAAACTGAATGAGGTCTTGGAAGAGCGCGCGCTTAAGTTACAACAATCCAATGAGGAGTTAGAACAATTTGCGTATGTCGCATCTCACGATTTACAAGAACCTTTGCGCATGGTGACAAGTTTTCTATCGCTTTTGGAACGAAAATACGAAGGTCAGTTAGATGAAAAAGCTGGCCAATATATTCATTTTGCGGTCGACGGTGCAAAACGCATGCGCCAGATAATTCTAGATTTATTGGAATTTTCGCGTGTCGGACGCATTCGCGAAGAATTAGACCATGTCAATATCAATACCTTGGTAGAAACAATTACGTCTCTTTATCGTGAAAAAATTGAGGAGTTAAATGCTAGCATTGTTTTCGAAAATCTGCCAATAATTGATTCTTATGAAACACCTGTTTATCAATTGCTTCAGAACTTAATTTCGAACAGTTTGAAATACCATTCGGTGAGTGAACCACCGCGAGTGGAGATAAAAGTTGTTGAGCAAGAAACAGATTGGCTCTTCACTGTAAAAGACAATGGCATTGGAATTGACCCAAGTTACCATGCTAAAATTTTCCAATTGTTCCAAAGATTACACACAAAAAATGAATACACTGGATCTGGAATTGGTTTGTCATTGTGTAAAAAAATCATTGATGATTTAAGAGGGAAAATTTGGCTCGAATCAGAAGAAGGAAAAGGATGTACATTCTATTTTACATTACCCAAAAATTAAATACCATAAATTATGAAGCTATTTAACATTTTACAGGTAGAAGATAATGAAGGTGATGTTTTTTTAATTAAAGAAGCATTCAAAGAAGCTGGAAGTAATGTAAATATCATTGTGGCGAGAAATGGTCGTGAAGCTGTTGAGTATTTAAATAACTGCGCTGCAATTCCGTCTATGATTATACCTGATTTGATACTATTGGATATCAATTTACCAAAATTGAACGGTCATCAAGTATTGAAATACTGTAAATCATCAGAGTTCAAAGAAATACCAATTATCATTTTATCAACTTCTTCAGCAAGTGACGATGTGGTGAATGCTTATAAAAACTATGCGAATTGTTACATTACAAAACCAATGGAGCTCGTAGATTATATCGATACTATTAAATCAATTGAATCCTATTGGTTGAAATTAGCACAACTACCAAATTCCATTTTTAACGAACCGATTTAATTGAACTTATTTAGAATTGATAAAAATAATTTGTGAATTGCTTTTTTTTCAATGGCATAAATAGTATCTTTTTCCTTGAAATTACACTTTCATGGAAAAAGTTAACCACTCAACCGATGATTTCGCAAGAAATCAAGAACTAGCTTCGTACCAAATTTTTGGAACCGAACCTGAATCCGAATTAGACGAAATCGTTCAATTAGCCTCAAAATTGTGTGAAGTTCCAATTGCACTTATTTCCTTTAATGATGGAAATCATCATTGGTTCAAAGCCCGACTCGGTTTTGAGGACAAAGAAATTTACCTTGAAAATTCAATTAGTTCTGCAGCTATTCAAACACCAGATCAAATTTTAGAAATCTACGATTTGAGAGCGGATGAGCGCTTCAAAGACCATCCAATGTTGAAAGGAGATCGAAATACGCGTTTTTGTGCTTCTGTACCTTTGATTTCCAAAAATGGTTACGCCATTGGTAACCTCATCATTGTAGATACTATACCTAAAACTTTAAACGAAAATCAACGTGTTATCTTGCGGATTTTGGGCAGACAAACTATGCATCATTTAAACCTACGTAGAAAGCGTTTGCTGTTGGAAGCTGCTCAATTAAAGTTAGAAGAACAAAATAAATTACTCGAAGAAACCGCTCATGAATTAAATGATTACAAAACAGCTTTGGATTCTTCTGCAATTGTTGCTATTACAGATGTTAAAGGAAATATTCTAGTGGTCAATGATACATTTTGTAAAATTTCAGGTTATAGTCGAGAAGAATTAATTGGTCAAAACCAAAATATCGTGAGTTCTCATTATCATTCACGTGCTTTTTGGAATAACATGTGGAGAACCATTGGAGCAGGTAAAATCTGGCGCGATGAAATTCGCAATCAAACAAAGTCTGGAGATTATTATTGGGTAGAAACAACGATTGTACCGCTACTCGATGAAAAGACCAATAAACCAATCAAATACATTTCAATTCGTCAAGACGTAACGGAACACAAAAACATCCAACAAGCTGAATTTCAATCTTTGTTATTTGCTCAGGAAGTTGATCGCGACAATTTTGCAGAAGACCTGCATGAAGGTTTAGCTCAACGGTTAGTGGCCATTCGTCTTAGTATGCAGATGTTGGAATCTAAACTAAAAGGAACCATCCCTCCTGGAGCAACTTCAACAATTGATTTTATTTCGGAACAATTAAAAGAGGCTATTGATGAAACAAAAGACCTAGCAATTGAATTGATGCCGCGTTCTATGATGCAAGATGGGATTGTAAGTTCATTAACCAATTATCTGGCACGCATACAAATGAAATATAGTGTTGCCTGTACTTTTGAGTCAAAATTTCATTCAATTGAATCAACATCTAAGAATATAGAAATCACATTATACAGAGTGATTGTTTCCATAATCGAAAAAACGATTCTCTCTAAAGTGATAGAATCGATTCATTTGAATCTAAACAACGAACCGTATTTAAAAGTTTCAATCGAAATACATTGTATTCCCCTATTGGAACAAAATCTATCAAAACCTTTATCAAGTTATTTAGGATTTATGGGGCAATTAAGAAAACGGATCGAATTGAGTGGTGGACAATTGATCATTGAGGATTCTGAAGATAATTTCACGACGGAAATACGCATTCAGTTTGATTAAAAATTCCCAATTTTAAAGGACCTCCTACTTAATCTGTAGAGGCAAATACGTATAAACCATTATTTCTCATTCTATTGAAATGATTCCTACTTCCAGTGAAAAAATCGCGCATATCTTCACATTAACCCTTAATACAGAAGTCATGCAAGATATTAAAATTGGACTAGCTGAAGACCATCAAAAATACCGCGATGTTCTTAAAATGATTCTCGCTTTCACACCAAACTTAGAATTGGTTGTAGTGGCTTCAAATGGTCAAGAATTATTAGAAAAATTGAAAACAACAGACGTTGATGTCATCTTACTCGATAACAATATGCCTGTAATGAATGGTATGGAAACATTGAAAGCATTAAAGCAGGATTTTCCATTTGTAAAGACAATCGTTATGAGTTCTAATAATGAATATGAAGTCGTGCGTAAATATGCCCAATTAGGAGCAAATTCTTATTTACTAAAAAACACAGACTACAATGTTCTGGTTGCAACGATTAAATCAGTTCACGCTTTCGGAATTTCACCAAGCGATATGTTCCATTCACAGCGCTCGGCATAATATTTATTGGTCAAATTGCTTGAAGATTTCTTTTAATTCATCTAAGCTTACTTTTTCCCAATTGGGTTCAGGAGCCTTTTCTTGAACCTTCATTGCATGAATCGACACGTAAATAATTCCAGCTTCATAGCGCAAGTAAACCAAATGTACCATAGCATCTTTTGGAATGTTATCAAAATGATAGGCGGGAGTATTCATATAACTCGGTGACATCACAGAATGAATCACGTCAAACACCAATTTACAGTCCTTGTTTTCTTTTATTTTTTCAGGGGTTTCCATGTTTATTTTAGGACCCGGATCACTTGAAAACCGATCACAATTAATCCATCCCATTTGTTTCGTTTGAAAACTATAATATGACAATGTCTCAACAGTTGATTGACCGGATGAAATTTCCTTTTCAATTTTACGATTTCGTTGTTTTGTTAATTCTTCTTGCAATTCTTCTAAAGTCGTCAAACCTAAACTATCCATTAATCCCTTGTTCATTTTCAACTGTAAATCATTGAAATTGTTTACACCATATTTTTCCATGAGTCTTCGAATCGAATCGCATTTTGAAGGAAGTCCAAAAGATGGTTCAATGTTCTTTCTTAATCTTCTCGATGATTTCCGCATGTTGCGTTGACATTTTCGGAATTGCTGATTATCTTTTCGTATATTTTTATTAATTAGCCCGCCTATTCCATTGCCAATTCGACCTATTCGACAAAACAATCTGCAGCTAGGTCCACAATTTGTAGCCTCATTCATTTCTCCACATTCGGACAAATCACTAGGGCCAATTTTTAGCAAACCTTGATCAATTCCACTCCAGTTCATTTCATTATGTGCATTTCTGCTTCCCTTGAA
Organism: Bacteroidota bacterium; assembly: GCA_039804825.1. GTDB lineage: Bacteria > Bacteroidota > Bacteroidia > Flavobacteriales_D > Crocinitomicaceae > M0103. The sequence continues at coordinate 11,819 of JBDLVK010000105.1, read as the reverse complement.
AAGTTTCATATCCTCTTTATAATCTTGCGTTGGCATAAAAATGGAAATGTCTTTAATCGGGTTCAGGGTGTTTCCTGAAGTTGAGGTTGCTTCTATATAAATCATCCCACCTGATTCCAGTTGCTTTCCATATGACATTGTACTCAAATTTTCCAATAACATGTCCGATTTTTTGTAGACTTCCTTTGCTGAAATCGTAACACATCCTTTTTGATTGACAAAAGTCCCTGATTGAATAAACAGAATCGTACCTTGATCCATCAACACTACTGTATCACGATTCGGATCAATACAGTAGTGTTGTTTTTTCTGTTCTAGTTGTTTGTATAACTCTTTAATATCATGTATCTGAATAGTCGGTGGTTCTTGAACAATGATTGTCACTTCTACTCTACGATTCTTCGCTTTACCATTTTCATTTGCATTGGCCGCAACCGGTTTCAATTCCCCAAATTCGAAGGATGTGGAAGTTTTTAATATTATTGAAGTCAGGTAATTTTCAACAGCTCTAACTCTATTCAGAGACAGCTTTTGATTGTAAGCATTCGAACCATCACTATCTGTGTGCCCCGACAATTCAATTGAAAGAATATTCGGTACATCTATTGTTTTCAAGAAAGCATCAAGTGAAGATTTTTCATTTGCTTTCAAGTCAAACTTGTCGACATCGAAATAAATAGAATGTCTCAAGGTATCTTGTGATTGAACTCGAAACAGGTTTAAAAGAAGAAAAGTGATTAGTAGAAATTTAATGTTCATGCTTTGTTTTTTTGAGAACGTAAGAAAGAGGAACTTTATTTTATTGCTTAACTTTAGATCCACAAAAAGTAACAATGAAAAATATTTTTAAAAAAGCGGTAACGGAGGAGTTAATTGACAGATTACATAAGTTAACACCAGAGACTCCTGCAAAATGGGGAAAAATGAACGTAGCGCAGATGCTTGCACATTGTAACGTGACCTATGAAATGATTTATGAACCAGAGAAACATCCAAAGCCTAATGGCTTCAAACGCTTTATATTAAAATTGATTGTGAAGCCGCTTGTTGTTAGTGATAAGGTCTACAAAGAAAACAATCCAACTGCTCCAGCATTTATGATTGTTTCTGAACGTGAATTTGAAATGGAAAAAGCACGTTTAATTGATTTTTTAAATCGTACGCAAGCTTTAGGAGGCGCTCATTTTGAAGGTAAAGAATCGAATTCTTTTGGTACTTTGAAAACGAATGAGTGGAATGCGATGTTTTACAAACATTTGGATCACCATTTTCGTCAATTTGGAGTTTAACAAAAGTGTTTTCCTATGATTAAACAAATCATTCACGCGATTATTTTATTAATTGGTTTTAAAAGCGCAGTTTATTCACAAAACCTCGATTTCAAACTATTAAAGTCAATCAATCATTCATACACTCCAAATGGGGGTAAAGTTTTTAAAACTATTACAAATTCAGTTAATCCTGTTTCAATTGGTGCACCTGTTGGTTTGTGTTTGGGAGGCATACTTTCAAAAAACTCAGAAATGCGATGGAACAGTTATGAGTTTGGTGGTGCAAGTGTATTCACAAGTTTGCTTACAACAGGATTAAAACTAGCTATTCACCGTGAAAGGCCTTTTAATCAATATCCGAACGACATTATTAAGTACACCAAAGGAGGTTCATATTCCTTTCCATCAGGACATACGAGCGCAGCATTTGCAACTGCAACTTCAATCAGTTTAATTTATCCAAAATGGTACATCATTGTTCCAGCCTATCTTTGGGCAGGAAGCGTTGGTTATTCGCGGATGTATTTGGGGGTTCATTTTCCGACAGATGTGCTTGCTGGAGCAATTTTAGGAACAGGAACTAGTATTGGCACTCATTATTTGTTCAAGTATATCAAAAAAAAGCAAGTCGCCAAACACCAAGTGATGCTCTAATAAAATAATGATTTAAGAGTTAAAAACTTATTATTCCTCTGCAAAAGAAAAGGGGTAATTTCCAAATTTTGCGGCCAATCGGTTAACATTGTATACACTTTTGGTATAAACATTTGAAAGTGCGATTATGCATGTGGAATCGTCACGCAAGGTTACATAACATGCTGTGTTTCCATGCCACCAACCACTGTGAAAGAAATAGGTGTCTTTTCCTTCCAATTCTTTTAAACGAATACCAAGACCATAATTGCTTTTTCCTGGTCGCTCATAACTGTAACCTTTGAACATTTGAGAACGCAAAGAATCGCTTAAAAAAGTGGATGAATAACTCGCTTTGTCGAGTTGAAATAAATCTTTAGCAGTGGTGTATAAATTTTTGTCACCGTAAATTGCATCTAAGTAATCAAAGGTTTGCAACACATGACGTGAATTATACGATTGACTAACTCCAGATTTTTCCTTTGATCGATCCATGACAAACGTATTTTTCATGTTCAAAGGATTCAAAACAAGTTCTTTCACCGCTTTTGGGAAAGGCTTTCCAGTTGCCTTTTCAACAATTAAAGCCAAAAGCGCATAGTTTGTATTGCAATAGGCAAATTTCGAATCGGGAGGAAAGTTTAGCGGAAATTTGTGTTTTTTAAGCAAACGTACAATGTCGTAATTACGTAAAATTGTTCCTAAATGCCAGGTGTGAAACGTAAAATAACCATAATACGGAATTCCACTTCTATGATTCAATAACATGCGAACAGTAACACCTTCATAAGGAATTTCACGCAAATAATTACGGATATCAACATCCAATTTTATGCGACCTTGATCGACCAAACGCAATACGGTGTAAGCAGTAACGACTTTTGAAACAGAAGCAACATGAACCGGTGTTTCCGAAGTCATCACCTCCTTGTTTTTAAAATTTGCAAAACCTTGTGCTTTTAAATAAACGATTTTGCCTTTTTTACCAACCAAAAATTGTCCGTTAAATTGCTCTTTACCAAGAACATTCAAATAAAACCAATGCGCATCTTTTTGCATTTTACGCACTTCAGTTTTAGGTAATTCACCAAATTTCGGAAAGTAATTGATCTCTTCTTTTTTCTCTTTCCAGCGCTTAAACGGATTAATTTTTCCTTCACATGAAACGATCAACATGAGGAGTGATAAGGCGGTAAATAAGCTGATTCCAATTTTTTGCATTGCGGCAAAAGTAGTAACACTTAGGAATTAAAAAAATTAACCTTTAAAAATTCCATCAACATAATACCATTTCCCTTCATCTTGAATAAATGTTGATCGCTCGTGATGAATTTTAGGTGGATCTATACCCTGCATGTAATGCGCTTTAAATTCAACAATTGTGGGTAAGCTTTCAATGATTTCTAATTTTATCCATTTATTGGATTTCGCCCATGCCTCAATTTCCTTCTTAGAAAAACGATGCCGCGTTGATGGATGAGTTGTTGCCACTAAATAATCCACTTTGCAGGTTGCATATGCAGAATATCGTGACCGCATTAATTGTTCAGCGGTCGCTGCATTTCGTACATTTAAAAGAAGTGGTTCACAGCATTCAGCATGAGATAGCTCACTACCACATGGACAAGACGTATTCATAGTTTCAAATTGAGATGAAATTTACACATTCTCAACTAAAATCTCGACTGTTGAAGATAATTTATTTTAAATTTAAATTATTGCCATTTGCATTTAATCAGAACGAAAAGATAGTTTTCAACATACGATTAAGCGTCTAGAATTCTTCTTACATTTACTTAAGAATTCGCTTACTTCATCATTCAAATAGCGCTATGGCATTGCTCAAGAACTTGTTTAAAAAAATCAAAGAATACAAAAAGGAACCATCCGTAAAACGACAATTGACCTTAAATAGTCAAACTAATGGAACTACAATAAAGCATACAAAACAAGAAGAAAATGAAGAAGTAACTCAAATTCCTGTTTCTTCACCAAATTCCTTTCTATTTCCCAAAACAGAAACGGTTGAATTGGTTGAAAATCAATCTTCATCCGGGCATTTTTATCCATCGAATGAAGCGAAAGACCTTTCCACATTCACCTATTTGGAAATGTGCAGTGTTGCAGCTTACATATTAAGAAACTTGAATTATCAAACCTTAATAAAAGAGCGGTTCTTCAAAGAAATCAGTATTAACTTTTCAGATCCTGATGCAGATTTATTCAAAGACAAAGCTTCTCTTTTCATAGGAAAAAATGATTGTTTTTCAGTTGAGGGTTATCATTATTTGATTACCATTGCAAAAGGTATAAAACCCGATTTTATCACACAGGTTATTTCAAACAACACAAAATGAGATTTACTTTTTTCATTCTTCTAATGCTTGCTTTCCATTCGTTTGGACAAGATACAATTACAACGATTGCTTTCGGTTCATGCGGCCATCAAGACAAACCATTAACCATGTATCAAAATATTGTGGCGCATCACCCAGATTTGTTCATTTTTTTGGGCGATAACATTTATGCTGATACGAAAGACATGAAAGTGATGAAGCAGAAATATCAAAAACTTGCCGATAATCCCAATTTTCAATTATTAAAAAATACTACTCCGATTATCGCAACTTGGGATGATCACGATTACGGTCAAGATGACACGGGAAAATACTACCCAAAAAAGAAAGCGTCAAAGAAAATATTCTTGAAATTTTTCAATGAGCCTAAATGTTCAGATCGCTATAAGCATGAAGGAATTTACACATCTTATGAATACACAGTCAATGGTAAAAAACTTCAAATCATTTTGTTGGATTTACGAACATTCCGTGATAACTTATTGCCTTACGATGGTGCTTTAAAAGCAGATACGAATTACCGTTATCATTTGGACTATTCACAACAATTTTCTCCTGATTCAACCATAATGGGAGCAGAACAATGGGCTTGGTTAAAAGCAGAATTAAGCAAACCAGCTGATGTGCGTATAATCGGTTCAAGTACTCAATTTGCAACACAATACAATGGCTATGAAACATGGGCAAATTTCCCATTGGAACAAGAAAAAATGTTTCAGCTTATCAAAGAAACCAAAGCAAATGGTGTTGTTTTTATTTCTGGGGACGTTCATTATTCGGAACTTTGCAAAATGGAAACAGCAACGACTCCCTACCCGATTTATGATTTAACATCAAGTGGATTAACAGAAGAATGGAAATTTGCAACACCGAACAAATACCGAATCGGAAATGCAGTGATGAACAATCATTTTGGATTAATTACAATTGATTGGAACAAGACCTTTCCAGAAGTGAAAATGGAGATTTGGGACAACAAAGATCAAGTGCGCATTTTGCAGTCAGTTAGCATGCAGGAACTTCAAGTTAAATAATCAAGGCAAATACTTTTTGCATATTTCATAAGGTTCCAAGCACACTAAAAAACCTTTGAGTTTCTTTTTAGAATAAGTTGTGATAATATTTTTCAATTCTTTTTTATCCTTCGTTATTGCATATAATTCAGCTCTGTTCGGAACAATATTCATACGGTGAATATAATGCAAACCATCTCCAATAACGGATATTCCAACTTTGAACTTGGCGGTTTCATTGTTATTCATTGTAATCACTTTTCGATCTTTTGGAATCGATTGAAATAAACTAAAACCAGTATAATTTGCTTTGATATTAGCCAATTCTTTCTTTTCTGAAAGTCCCATTAATTCCAGCAATGTTGGCGCAATATCAATAGTTGAAGTTGTTGCCGTCAAATTCTTTTTAAACTGTGTTAAATTCAACTTTTTGCGAACCGATTCCGGAAAATAAATCATCAACGGAACCGAAATAGCCTCAGCGTAATAACTATCGACATGACCAATATTGTTATGGTCTTTCAAGGATTCGCCATGATCACTTGTAATGACTAAAACCGTATTTTTCAATTTTCCTGAACGGTTTAAATCATCCAATAATTGACCTAAAACATAATCTTGGTAGCGGATCGAGTTATCATATTCGTCGATAAAAGCCCCTGACCATTTCACATATTTAGTTGGAATTTTATAAGGATAATGCGTAGCATTCAATTGCACTACTCCAAAGAAATTTCGTTTTGAAGGAGCATTAATTACTTTCATTAAATGATCTATCGTAAACTTATCGTCAATTCCCAAATCATTAAAAAAAGGCTTTCCACTGCGCTCTTTGTACCACAAATGATCCAATTTTGCTGTAGCGTAAAATCGATCAAAACGATACCATTTCAAACTGTGAGATGACAAAAAGAAAGTGCGATAATTCAACATATTTCCAAAATCCCATAAGAACGGTTGACTGTAGAAGACCTCTTTTTCCTGATAAGGTCCTGTTCCAGTTAAAACTCCTGGAACAGCTAACATTGTTGTTGACGAAACAGTGTAAGGATGTTTAAAAATGAAAAAGTTGTTCTGTTGTTCTGTCTTAAAACGCTCTAAATTCGGTGTTGTTAGTCGTTTGTATCCATACACTTGTAAGTTTTGATTTCTCAAGCTTTCAAGCACGATAACAAGGACATTAAAATCTCTTTTTTCAGCGTATTTCGGCAAAACATGAGGTGTTCTTTTTCCAAGTCCTTTTCCCTTGAATTGCCGATTTGATTCGTACGATGAAATATGTCGAATGACAACACTCGAAAAATTAGTATCTACAAGATAACATTGATCGTACTTTTTAATTTTGACAACCAATAAAGTGAATAAACCAGCATAAACAAGAAAAGCCGGTAAAAGAAACTTGGTTTTACTCAAAGAAATTGTATTGCGCAAAATTCGATTAAACCACCAAAAAAGGACAGAAAAGCCTATGGTAAAGAAGACAATATCTTGAAATTTAATTGTGTCTTTTAACAACACAAATGCACTTGTTGGTTCATTTTTAAAATATTCAATGGTATAATAATTTGGATAAAAACCATTGAAGTAATAAAAGATGTATGAGCCAATAATCGATGCAACAAGATATATACAAAACCCGATTAACAATATTACAAATAGGACTTTCCGATAGCGAAATCGCTGCAAAATGGCCATGCTTATAAAATAAAACAACCATGAAACTACAATTGAAAGCACATAAAATCCGACTTGCTTTTTTGAATACAGTTCAAGCAATGAGGAACGCAAAATTACATCCACAAGGGTGTAAAGAAGAGGGAAAATATACAGTAAAAACTTTGAACTTCGCTTTGTCATTCAACCCAATTTGAGTTGACAATATTAAGCAAATATTAAGAGTTTAACTTACTTCTATTCAGACAAAAAATACAATCCATTGAAAGAAATGCATGATGCAGAACCGATTTTACAATTTTCTTCGATCACATTAATTTTATCGGATGAAACTTGAAACTCAATAATACATGCTCCTGCAGTGTACTGAAAGGTTGTTAATTCATCATCCAATGGATACATAACACCGTCCAAAATACTTGCCTCGCATCCATCACTTTCTATTCCATAAAGCGAAAAACCAACATCACCTTCAACGCCATACAAGATCAATTCAGCTCCATCCTCTCGCACAAATAGAAACTCTTCAGAATCTTCTCCAACATATTCTTCTTCGGATGGTAATGAATAATATTCGGTAGTTGTTCCGTCGTTATTATAAACCGTTAACAGATTAAATCCACCTTCATCAACTGAAAATCCAACTTCCAGTTTTCTTCCTCCTTTTGATTCTAATTGAATTTCCATGTGTCCATTTGGCCCGTCACAATGTCCATACCCTGTTTCACTTGAGATTGTTTCCAAGCCTTGATACATCTCAAACTCAACCAAAAAACAATCCGAAGCTACTTCGTCCATCGTGTATATTAAAAATCCATTTGTCATCTCGTCATTCACGTACGAACCGAAAAATTGAGGATCTAATTGAGAAAAAGAAAATGCACTTGTGATACAAATGGCAAGTAATAAAAAGAAAGATTTCATAGATGGATGAATGATTTTGAATCAAATGTATCGAATTAATTTATTTCTCAAACGATAATTCTATTTTTACGGCAAGAATCAATTTGAATATTTGAATATTTGAATTTAAGTTAGATTAATATGGAATTTAAAACTGTTGCCGAATCAGAAACTACTATCACTGAATTGATGATTCCTTCCTATGCGAATTTTGGAGGTAAAGTCCATGGTGGAATTTTGTTATCATTGATGGATAAAGTTGCTTATGTTGTTGGATCTTTGCATTCAGGAGGATATTGTGTGACTGTGGCGGTTGAAAATGTTGAGTTCCTTTCACCTGTTGAAGTAGGTGAATTGGTTTCGTTAAAAGCTTCCATTAATTATGTTGGAAAAACTACGATGTTGGTTGGAATTCGCGTAGAATCAATGAATCCAAAAACACGTGTTGTGAAACATACGAATTCATCTTACTTCACAATGGCTGCTAAAAATGAGCAGAATCAATTAACAGAAGTACCTGGTTTGATTCTTGAAAACCAAACGCAAGTCAGAAGATTTTGTGAAGGAAAATTGATTAAAACCTTCTCAAAACAGAAACGTGAATTATTGAAATCAGACATGGCGGATGTTTCTTTTGAGGAAATGAAAGAATCGATTATGGACGAAAAGTGTCAATTATCACTTTAAATTTGAATATGTTACGTTTTTTAATATATGCGTTATTGGGGTGAAAACTCTCCAAATCAAACAGCATGAACAGAAAACCAAACTACTCATCTATTGTCCTATTTGGACTATTTTTAGCATTCCTTTCATTCCAATCAGCTTTTTCGCAAGAATGTACAAGTAAAGTCACTATTAAGCTCAACAATATTCGGGGAGGTGTTTTTTCAAATGAAACCGTCACTCTTAAAAATCAAAAGGACGGAAAAACGGTTTCGTTAAAAAGTAATTCCAAAGGTGAAGCAATTTTTATGCTTCCATGTGACCAAAAATATTCAGTAACGATTTCCAATTACACGCGCACAAACGAAATCATTTCACCAGCTCAGGAAGGAGCTTACGCCACGCGTAATTTTTCTTATGAACCAAATATGGCTGAAAAAGATGCGGCTTTTGCGATGTCAGAAAATGAAAAATCGACCTTAGATGCTGCAATAAAATTGTTACCCGATACAACCTATGTGAAAGGATCTATAATGACCAAACCAACCGCTTTAACTAATTATATAACTTTTACACTTAAAGTAACTGATTTAGAAAGTGTTCCGTTAATGAATGAAACAGTTGTATTTACAGGTATCAATCGAAATAAATCAATTAAAGGCACAACTAATACCAAAGGTGAAATCCTCGTTTACTTACCGAAAGGAGATACTTACACAGTGAATTTCAAGCACAACAAAGATTACAATCGACATGAAGTGAAATATTCCAAGGGAAACGGAACTGGCAGTATGAACTTGATGTATTTAGGAACAAAGGAAATTGAATACCGCAAAAAGGTGGAAGCCGAACGCATTGCCGCAGAAGAAAAACGTTTAGCTGACGAACACAAAGCCTTTGTTGATTGGTGCAAACGCTTGAAAATAACTGAAGAAGAAGGACATCGCAGAAAATTAGTTGAATCTTCTGGAGCAGGAAGTGATACTGTTGTGTTAGCTGCGCTCAATCGAAACAAATGGTCAGAGAAATTAATAGTGTGCGATTTAACAGGAAGTATGGATCCGTATGCGAATCAACTTTCGGTTTGGTATCAATTGAACTACAAAAAAGAATCAAATCTACAGTTCGTTTTCTTTAATGATGGTGATGACAAAGAAGACGCGAAGAAAGTCATTGGAAATACTGGCGGAATCTATTACCAGCGCGCGAAAGGATTGGACAGCTTGATTTTCTTAATGAGTAAAGTTCGTTCACGTGGCAATGGTGGCGATTGTCCGGAAAACAATATGGAAGCCTTAATCAAAGGTGTAAAAACAGCTGGTCCATACAAAGAATTAGTTATGATAGTAGATAACAATGCACCAGTAAAAGATTTGTCCTTATTGAAGTCGTTTAACAAACCTGTTCATATAATTTTGTGTGGTTCTAATGATGGACAAGTATTACTCGATTACTTTTTAATCGCCTGGAAAACAAAAGGTTCAATACACACAATTGAAGAAGACATTTACTCTATTGCTAACATGTCGGAAGGAGAATCTGTTGTTGTTGGTGGAATAACGTATCGTATCATGGGAGGTGAATTTGTTCGGGTTACGAAACTCTAAAGAATTCGTGACTTATAATTTATAATTATACGCATAGTTGAACTCTGCATCAATCTACTATCTCTATCTTCTATCTCTATCTCTAACATCTAAATTCTACCTAAATTAGAGGATGGAAGAATTGATTGTAACAAAAGCATCTGGTGAAGAAGTGGTTTTCTCAATAGACAAACTGAGACAATCGTTGCGATATTCGGGAGCAACAGAAGAGCAAGTTGAAAAGGTAATTCAAGTTATTGAGCCGCAATTGTTCAATGGAATTAGTACGAAGAAAATTTATAAATGGGCATTTGCCTTGCTTAAGAAAGGAAACAATTCTGTTGCTGCGAAATACCAGCTCAAAAAGGCGATTAGTGAGTTTGGCCCATCTGGTTTTCCGTTTGAAAAATTCATTGGTAAATTGTTTGAACGAAAAGGTTATCATGTGAAAATAGGATTAATCGTTCAAGGTACGTGTGTTAGTCATGAATTGGATGTTGTTGCCTCTTCCGAAACAGAACATATGATGATGGAATGTAAGTTCCACAGCACGCAAGGAAAAATGAGTGATGTAAAAGTTCCCTTATATATTCATTCACGTTTTAATGATGTAAAAAGTCAATGGCTTTTAAATAAACAGTTAAAAGATAAGCAGCTAAAAGCTTGGGTTGTAACGAATACACGTTTTTCTCCCGATGCTTTGCGCTATGGTACATGTGTCGGACTAAACCTATTGAGTTGGGATTATCCCTTAAATGATAGTATCAAAGTGATGATTGATCGCTTTAAACTTTATCCGATTACTTGTTTAACTCAATTAACAAAAACTGAGAAAGAACAGTTATTAGAAAACAATATCGTTTTATGTAGCGAATTAAAAGAGGATTACTCCCGACTTATAAAGCTTCATATTCCAGAAAAGCGCATTCAGCTCATTAAAAAGGAACTCGAGAAGTTGATTTTATAATTCTATACTCTAACTTCTTCCGCCAATGCGGTCTATATTCTATTTAATTTCTTTCGCCGTTTTCTTCAACGCTGCTTTCAATTCTGAACCAACAAATTTGTTATCTGCGATTCCATCAAATGCTTTTACCAAGTTTCCATTCCAGTAATAGAATACTCCTGGTGTATCTTTTGAACCGCCAATTGCTCCCCAGAAAGAAGCTACATCAAGTGTCAATGATGGATATTTTGCACCCGCTTTTGTAAAGAATTCTGGAATCAATTCTGCTTCTTCATCCATGAAAATGATGCGAACATCAGGGAAATTAGGATCTGCTTTGCGCATTTGAGTTATCTCTTTCGCTGCAGCTTGACAATGGTCACAACCTGGTGCGAAGAAACAAAGTAGTTTTTTCCCTTTATCAATATCTGTAAAGTATTTCGCGTAACCCGATTTTTTCTTTTTCGGCTCATCGACCTTTACTGGAGCTTCAACCACCGCTTTAGGATCTGCTTCATTGATTTTTGGATTGTTAACTGTTTTCGCAGTATCCGCTGGTTCAGCAACAATTGGATCTTCTTCTACCATTTCAGTTGCGTCCATCGGTACAACGGTTGTTGCTTTTTTCAAAGGCGCAATCATATAAATACCTAAAATGCTCGCAAAAGTGATTGAAGTGATAATTGGAAAATTCATTTTGTCTTTATTTTTGTCAGTGATTACATATAGGAAGCCGATTAATCACATTGCAAGGATATTTTTAATCAATG
>JBDLVK010000104.1:0-16827 GCA_039804825.1 Bacteroidota bacterium | reverse complement strand
TTTTATTTCAACTTTTTCATCTTACCGTTGTAAGCGGGGTGCAAAGATAGACACTCTTTTTATTTAAACAAGCGTTTTGAACAATCTTTTTTTGAAAAATATTAATCACCTACTCTAACTCGCTGATAAAGCATCGTTTAATTAATCAACTTTTTTTGGATTATTTTGTTCTTAAGAGCTCGATCAGCTTTAAATAGGCTAAATCAGGCGTGCCATGTTCTTTAATTGCTTCTGAAATTTGGCAGGTTATCAACTCTTCTCCTTTTACGCCAACTGTCAATCCTGTTTTATTTTGAATTAACAATTCAACAGCATAACTACCCATTCTAGTTGCAATTTTACGATCTAAAGCAGAAGGGCTTCCGCCGCGCTGAATATGTCCCAATACAGAATGACGTAAATCATAACCCTCTAAATGTGGTTTTACTTTTGTTAAAATATCAAAAGCATTCCCTTCATCATCACCTTCGGCTACTATTATTATCGTACTACGCTTTCCTTTATTATGATTTTTGATTTCATCAACTAGTTTGGGAATATCCGTAATTGTTTCAGGGATCAATACAGAATCGGCACCAGAGGCAAGTGCCGTATGTAAAGCTATAAATCCAGCATCTCTCCCCATAACTTCGACGAAAAATATTCGATGATGACTTGAAGCTGTATCTCTGATTTTATCTACAGCATCAATTACAGTATTCAAAGCTGTATCAAATCCAATTGTGGACTCGGTACCATAAATATCATTATCAATTGTTCCTGGTATTCCAATAATCGGAATATTGTTTTCTTGGCTTAAAATTGTGGCGCCTGTAAATGTTCCATCACCGCCAATCACGATTAAACCGTCGACTTGGTTTTGGTTCAAAAAATCGTAAGCATGCTTTCTACCCTCTTCTAATTTAAAATCAACACTCCGGGCGGTACCTAATATTGTTCCGCCATACTGTATAATATTATCTACATCGGCATACGTCATTTCCTTTCCACGACCTTCAATCATTCCTTGATATCCATCATAGATTCCAAAAGGTGTTATGTTATAATGTAAACATGTCTTAACAATGGCACGAATTGCTGCATTCATTCCTGGAGCATCTCCACCTGAAGTTAAAAAAGCGATTTTTTTCATTTTTGAGGTTGATTTGTTTACACAAACACATATTATATATAAGCTATGAAATTAGTAATTTCAAAAAAACTTTCATTCAACTTTATGGAATATTACTTTTGGTACATCTAAACAATCAAATGTTCTCATTTAAACGAAAAGCATATCGCCAAAAATCCGACGAGGAACTGATTCTCATTTACAAAAATGAGCAGCATTCAGAATGTCTTGCAGTTTTGTATGAACGATATGGACATCTCGTGATGGGGGCTTGCATGAAGTATTTAAAGAATGTTGTTGAATCGGAGGATTTAACTTCGCAAATTTTCGAATTACTTCCAGCTAAAATTCTAAAACACGAAATCACTTATTTTAAATCATGGATCTACATGGTTACTAAAAATGAATGCTTCATGTTATTTCGCAAGAAAGGAATTTCAACCTCATCAATTGATGGATTTGAACCCAGCGATGAGCCAGCAAACGATGATCTAATTCTCAAAGAGCAAAAATTGACTGCTTTAGAAGAAGTGATTCCATTGTTAAAGGATGAACAACGTATTTGCATTGAACTTTTTTACTTGAAGGAAAAGTCCTATCAACAAATATGTGATGAGCTTAAATTATCCATGATGCAAGTTAAAAGTGCAATTCAAAATGGAAAACGAAATTTAAAAATACGATTGGAGGAACGAAATGAATTCAAATAAACAACATAGTTCGAATCTTTCTCGTGAGCAAATTCACCAGTATTCATCAACGCGTGATGAACAAGTGAAACACGAAATAGAAAAGCATGCTTTGGAAAATGATTTTGATGCAGATGCTTTGGAAGGTTGGAATGCACTTTCTGCTGCAGGGTATTCTATGAAAAAATTGGATACCAAGTTTTCAAAAAATTACTCATCATTACTTTGGAGTATTGCTCTGATAGTTCCTGTTCTAATAATAGGTATCTTTTTAACAAATCAAGCATCAGAAAAACCTATACAAGGTAAAATTGAAAAAGAACAAGTAAATACAAGTATAAAAGTAGAAGAAACTGATCTGATCATCCCAACAGAGATTGAAGCATTCGTTGAATTGCCAAAAAAAGAACAAATCGCAATTAAAACAATCATCAACGATTTCAATGAACAAAAGAATGAATTAAATGAAACCAACAGTCAGTCAAATACTCCAGTAAATGTTGATCGCTTACCTATTTCTCAAATAGAACCAACAGATTCTAAACCAACAACAATCGCTAAAGAAACATCATTTGGAAAAGAAATTTATTTGCATGACATGAAGTTACTTGATTATAGAGCCTACCGCTCAAAACCAGCGATTGAAACAAAGCAAATGATTTTGACAGGAACTCCAGCAAACATTGGAGAAACAACAACCATCGAAGAAGCAACGGAATGGAAAAATGTTGACATACCTTATATAGAATACATCGATAAAACGATGGAAATCTTTTCGAAAGGCAATAATAAAAAAGCTTTGGCGCGTTTTCAAATCATTTTAGACACCTATCCTGATGACGTAAACGCAAATTTTTACGCAGGATTATGCTATTACAATTTGAAGGAATTTTCAAGTGCTATTACTTCCTTCGCAAAATGCAATGACACAAAATTCACCAATTTTAATGAAGAAGCTGAATGGTATACTGCAAAAAGCTATTTAGCGAATGGTCAAAAAGCAGAAGCAAAAACGCTATTCACTCAAATTATGAATAGCAATGGTTATTATGCTTCACAAGCAAAAAAGATTGTGTCAACACTTTGATTATCGTTTAAGCGTAATTGAATGAAAAAACCTCTGAATTATCAGAGGTTCTCTATCAATTAAAAAAGTGTTTTCCTTCTTTCACCATTCTTCGCAAGAGTGGGTTTGGACGATAACGATCTTCACCGTATTCGTGGAATAATTCTTCCAATTGCATCAACACATTGTTCAATCCAATTTCATCCGCCCATTTCAATAAGCCTTTTGGATAATTTACACCATTTGTCATGGCTAAATCAACATCTTCCTTTGTTGCTACATTTAAGAATACAGCATCAATCGCTTCGTTGATTAACATTGCCAAAATGCGATTGACAATTTTTTGCCCCAAGACATTATCTTCATTTGCTTCAGGCAAAATTGTTCCTTCAGCGTAGTTATAATAACCTCTTCCCGATTTGCGTCCATAAAATCCAGCTTCCATGTGACGTTTTTGAGTAAACGATGGTTTAAATCGTGGATCATAATAAAACGAAGCAAAAACAGATTCGGTCACGGCATAATTCACATCATTTCCGATATAATCCATTAAAGTAAATGGCCCCATGCGGAATCCTCCAATTTTTGTCATTGCCCAATCGATTGTTGCGAAATCTGCAAGACCTTCTTCGTATATTTTTAAGGCTTCACCGTAATAAGGTCTTGCGACACGGTTAACAATAAATCCAGGTGTATCTTTACAAATAACGCCTACTTTCTTCCACGAACGAATCAATTCCTTTGAAAAATCAAGGGTTTCTTTTGAAGTTTGTACCGCTGGAATAATTTCAACCAATGGCATTAATGGTGCTGGATTAAAGAAATGAATTCCAATTACACGGGAAGAATTTTTCAAAACCGAACCAATGCTTGCAATGGACAATGAAGATGTGTTACTCGCCAAAATACAATCTTGCGACACAATCGTTTCCAAATTAGCGAAAACACTGTGTTTTACCTCCAACTTTTCAACGATTGCTTCAATGACAATTTTACTTGATTTAAAATCATGTACATCAGTTGAATAGGTAATTCTACCTTGAATATTGATTTTCTCATCTTCTGAAATAGATCCTTTTTCAACCAACCGTGCCAACACTTTATCCAGATTATTCTCTGCTTTTGTCAGCATTTCTTGATTGAGGTCAACCAATACAACTTCACTTCCATTTTGTGCCGCCACTTGAGCAATTCCTGCTCCCATAGTTCCTGCGCCTAAAACTCCTACTACCATATTTTGAGACTTTAAGACTTTTGGAGTCAAGAGTCAGGACTTATTACTAATAATAATCCTAATTTGAATCCTGAATCTTCGTTTAATTTTCTTTTATTTTAACTCACTTATTTTTCGTTTTAAACCGCCAATCATGCGTTGATTACTGTGCAGTTTTTCAACAATATCATTCACTTCAATTGTAAAAAGTTCATTACAAAGAAGTAATTGTGTTTCCAATTCATAGGAAGATGAAATTGCAATATTCAAAAAATGAAGAAATTCTTTATCGGAAGTTCTTCCTGAACCTTCCGCAATATTGGAAGGAATTGAAACTGCACATCTTTGAATTTGACTTTTTAAACCAAATTTTTCATCATCAGGTAATTTCTGCGAAAGTTCATAGACTTCTTTTACTATTGAAAATGAATCCTTCCAAATTCCCAAATCTCTAAAATTATGCTTCATACTTCTAGTGCTGATTAGAAAAACAAAATTGGTTGTTTCAAATCTTGACTCATGACTCCAATTGTCTTGAGTCCAATTTATTTCCCTTTGAAAACTGGTTTCCTTTTTTCTAAGAAGGCATTCACTCCTTCACGGAAATCGTATGTTTGACCAGCTTCCGTTTGCAATTCTTCCTCCAACGCTAGTTGTTGTGTTAGATTATTTGTGAAAGTGGCGTTTACCGCTTTTTTGGTTAAACCTAATCCACGTGTTGGCAATGCAGCAATCGTTTCTGCAAAGGATTTCACTTCTGTTTCAAATTCTTCGTCTTCAACAGCTTTGTAGATCATATTCATGGCATCCGCTTGTTCCGCAGAAATTTTATCCCCTGTCATCATTAATGCCAATGCTTTTTGAGAACCAATAATGCGCGGCAAAAAGAATGTACCTCCCGAATCTGGAATTAAACCAATTTTTGAAAATGCTTGAATGAAACTTGCGCTTTTCTTCGCAATTGTAATATCACAAGCTAAAGCAATATTTGCTCCTGCTCCAGCTGCAACACCATTCACTGCTGCGATAATTGGTTTTTCAATTGCGCGAATACGTTCAATGATAGGATTGTAATGATCTTTTACAATTGATTGCAATTCTGGTCCTTCTGGATCAATAGCTTCGGCTAAATCTTGACCAGCACAAAATGCTTTACCTTCTCCAGTAATTACAATTGCTCTAACCTCATCATTTAACTCAGCATCATCGAGTGCTTTTTGAAGCGCAAATGCCATGGCTTGATTAAATGAATTAAATACGGCAGGTCTGTTCAATTTCAATTCACAAACGCCATTAGTAAGCGATACAAGAAGTTCCATAAAAAAAGTTTTGACGAAGATACACAGAGAAAATTAAACTACTTCGTGTGCATCTTGAAAAATCAGCTTGAATTTTGTACCTTCTTCTGAACTTGTCAGAAATAGTTCACCATTCAATTGTTCTGACAAAGCAGTAATGATTTCTGCACCTAACGAACCCTCTAGCGGGAAGTTGATCCCTTCTTTGATACCAACCCCATTATCCTCGATTGTCAATTCAAAATAACTAGCGTTCGATGAAGGCTTTAACTCCACTTTGATTTCTCCAGTATCTCTTCCTTGAAAGGCATGTTTGTAGGCATTAGTTATCATTTCACAAACAATCAATCCGAGTGGAACCGCAGTATCCATTGAAATTCGAACTTCATTTGTTTCAATGTTTGTTCGAATGTGCTTTTCATCTGAAACATAGGTTCTTTTCAGTTGATTGATTAAATCTGGCAAATAATCCTGCATTGTAATATAAGACAACACTTCATTTTGATACAAACGGTGGTGAATTAAAGCAATTGCTTGAATTCGTTCCTTGCCATCCTCTAAAACTTGTTTAGCGTGTTCATCCGTAATTCCTTTGGATTGCAAATTCAATAAACTTGATATAACTTGAAGATTATTCTTTACACGATGATGAATCTCTTTAAGAAGCACTTCTTTCTCTTTTAGAGCAGAATCAATGATAGAATTTTTTTGAGCAATTGCTTCCTTTTGCACTGAAAGTTGAATATTCAATTTATTCTTTTGACGATTGGCATATACGAGCATCCCCAAAAATGTTAATAGAACACTTCCTACTATTGAAAAGACAATCCACTGATTTTTGTTTTTCTCTTTTTGATCAGCTACTTCTTTGTCTTTTGCTTTAATCAATTCTCTATTTCTTGCTTCATTGTAATTAAATTCAAATTCATCGCCCAACTCTTTATCCATAGTTTGTTCGATGGAATCATCAACAGCAATAACTAATTTAGAATAATGATATGCCGAATCAATGTTTCCAATGGAACTGTAATAATACTCCAAGCCAGTATAAGCTCCATAAACATCTCGAATATCAGCCTTATCTTTCCAGTTTAAAAATTCATCATAATAAAAGTAGGCACTATCAAGATCTTCTAAATGCAAATGTGCTTCTGCGATATAAGTTAAATATTGACAATAACTTTTTCTTAGATTATGTTGCATACTGTATTGCAGACCTTTGTGAAAATAGCTGAAAGCTTCGTCGGTTTTTCCTTCATAAAAATAACCAATACCTCTTTTCATTTCAGCTACTTCGCTACAATAAGGCAAATTCAATTTATTGAGTATTTTCAATCCTTCAGCATAAAACCCTTGGCCTTTTTCATAATGCTGATCTCTTACATAGAAATTACCAAACAAGATTAAACATTGTGATTCTAAAAATGGAAAGTTGTGCAACTTTGCAGCAGCTAAAACCCTTGAATTTATTTGAAGAAACACCTTATCTTTTTTTTTCAAAACCATAATTTGACGCAAGAAAGAAATCCAATCCAAGTTTGATACGTAAAGGGGTTGATTCTTCTACTTTTTGGAGTTCATCATACAGAATGTGTTTCATATGAGAGAAGTCACCAATGGATCGGTAATATTCAATTGCATTGAGCTTCAATTCTGCTAGTTTACGTTCATCACTATTTTTCAGATACACAAATTCGAGCGAATCAATTTTCTCCTTAGCCTTTTTACTATCAATGATAATTAAATCATTGATTTCAAAATACGACTTACTTAATTCCTGTGCAGAAATTGTAAAAGCAATAAAAATGCTGGTTATTAAGACGAGCAGTTTCAAATTTTTGTTTATCAGTTTTTATAGTGTGCTACCATCGAACTGATTCGTTTTGCAATTTGTTCTCTTAAGATAGAAGGTGCTACAACCTCAATTTCTCCTCCAAAAGATAAAATTGTACGAATTAATTCTTCTGAAAGATAAACATTCAATTCAAAAGTAGTACGATTTTTTCCTGTTTTTATTATTTTCTGTGAGTTATGAAACGGCTGAGATTCAATGTATTTGGCTGCAACATTATCTGCTTTTAACACAACTGTGTAAGGTGTACTTTTATTATCCGATGTGATTCCAACGGCATATTTAAAATAATTATCCGGATGAAAATCACTTGGTTTATTCGCTTCTTCTTCTGTTAGGTTCAACTCTGTCATACGATCCAAAGCGTATGTAATGATGTCTTTTTTTGACTCGTCGAATGAAATTAAATACCAACGATTGCGATATTCCTTTAATAAAAGTGGGCTAACAATACGGCCTTTTGAATTACCGCTTACAAAGCTTGAATATTCAAAGGTTACAATTCTATTGTTGCGAATTGCTTCTAACAGTAGTGGTAAAAATTCATTTCCACCACTTGATACGGCTGATTCGAACTGTACGAAATTATTCAATTCCTTGTCGGAAGGGTTTGCCGAAATAGATACACGATCAACAATTTTATCAATTGCATTTCCGAATTGTTTGAACATATCGGCATCACGAAATTGCATAAGGGTATTTGCTGCGAATTTAATCGCACTCAAATCTTCCTCGGTTAGAGGAATATCATTAATCGTAAATTCTGGATCTTCATAGTAGTAACCACCGTGACGCTTACTGTATTTTATTGGCGCATCATGTTCCATTCGCATCGCAAACATGTCCTTTTCAATGGTTGAATCACAAATATTTGCTCCATCATTCGAACCATATAAGGCTTCTTCACATGCTTCACGCAATTCTTGTTTCGAAGGATATTGTTTGTATTTATTGCGAATACAACGGTCTATAATGCGATAACGAATTAATGCGTTTTTGATGTGCGGCATATCTTTACAGTGCTGTTGCTTTTACCTCGTGATAACCAAATAATTCAAAGTACTTAATCGCTTTCACCACTTCGTAAGGAACGTCTTCTTCCCAACTTGCTACACCAGCTTTGATTTTTGAAAGCACGTCATCCGACATAATGTGCAACAAACGCTGATCGTAACTTTCAATGGCTTCCATTTTATTGTTATCCTTCAAATAAGCCAATAATCCATTCAGATGTTGAGGGATTTTTACATTGTGTAATCCATAAAGCTCTCCATCTTCAACATTTATCGCAGGATAAACAAACATTTTTACATCATGCCCAAATCCTCTTCCGAAAGCTTCAAGTAGTCCTCCTGGTAAATTATCATAATAACGTTCGTCAAAAATGGTGTGTAAATTGTAAACACCAAGGATTAATCCCATGCGTTTTCCTCGCGCAATTGTCGCCAAGTAATCTACCATTTTGTAATGCTTCAAATAATTTGAAATCATTACAGTATAACCCAAGGAACCTAATAGTTCTGCGCGATCTACGAAATCTTTATCCGAAATTTTACCGTCAGCCGTTAAATCTTTTAAGGTCAATTCAAAAATTACACTCAAATGTTCTTCATCCACACCTTGTTCTTTCAAGAATTGCTTCTTTCCAGCTTCAATCATGTCGATGTGAACTTTCGTAACTGGTCTAAATCGACCACGCATCAATAAAATATTCTTTTTATAAAGCGCTGTTGCTGGTTGTAAAACGTGTCCAGATAAATCAAACATTGTTGCGTCTGTAATTCCACGCTTTACCAAATTCAAGGCAATAATGCGGTTGTCTGTATTATCCATGTCTGGCCCTGAAACGCGCATCATATCAATTTCCATGCGATCACGTGGAAGCCTGTGAACTAAACTTGTCAAAAATTCATTTAAATCATCGTGATGAAAATAACACGCATGGACTAAATTCACACCCAAAATCCCTAATGCTTCTTGTTGTGCTTTGTGACTGTTATCGTGCATTTTTATGTGCAAGATGACATCGTTAGGTTCTGCTTCTAAATCTAGCTGAAAACGAATTCCAACCCAACCTTGTCCTTGATTGGTTTTATGGTAATTTAATGATTCAACTGTATTACAAAAAGCGAAAAAGCGTGCTTCCTTGTATTTGTTTGGCAACCGATACTTTAGTGTCTCGTATTCCGTTCCAAGCATTGTTAATAAACGCTCCTCACAAACATAGCGTGATGCCTCACCGTACATAGAATCCGATACTTTCATATCGTAAGCTGATTGTGTATAAGCGATTGTTCCAGAGCTTCCTCCTGCTTTGAAAAAGTTAGCTGCCACCTCTTGCCCAGCACCAATCTCAGCAAAACATCCATAAATATCAGATGTCAAGTTAATCTTGAGTGCTTTTTCCTCTGTTGTTAATCTTCTTTCGTCAATCATTTTTTGTAAAGTTGATGCAAAGAAACAAAATTTCGATGCACGTAATTAATTCGGATCTTGAAAATCCGGATTATTAACAAATTTATAATCAGTCAATGTCAGCAAAAACTGCTTCAATTGATTTTTCTCTTGGCTATCCAATTGAACACCGCCTTGGAAGGCGTATTCAATCAGCGGGTCAATTGTTGAACTCTGATTTATTCCTGAAGAATAATGCTCAATTACCTGATCCAAGGTTGTAAACCTTCCATCGTGCATATACGGTCCCGAAAGCGCAATGTTTCGCAAAGTTGGGACTTTAAATTTACCATTATCAGAAGCTAGACCAGTAATTGCTCCTCTTCCATTATCTGTAAACGTTAAGTCAAGACCATTGTTACTAAATTTATTTACTTGCATCAATGCTCCATTGTGGCAATGAAAACAATCTGCACCATTTAAACTTTTGAATAAATCGTAACCCGCCCATTCATCCGCTGATACAGAAGCCAATGTAATTTGATCATCAGCTGACAAACTCATTCCATTGATGTATTTGTACATTACATCATATTTGGAGGAGCCTGAAATCATCGTTCGCAAAAATTGAGCAATCGCTTTTGAAACCAAGGTTGAATCAATTTCAGTTGTTCCAAAAGCCTTGTAAAACAAATTTTTATATTCTTGATTTGCATTTAATTTACCAACTGCGTCAGGCCAAGATTGATGCATTTCAATGGGATTTGGAACTGGTCCTAAAATTTGTTCTTCCAAGGTTTTTGCCCGTCCATCCCAAAAAAAGAAATTTTGCCAACCTAGATTAATAAGTGCCATTGAATTGCGCGTTCCTTGAATTCCATCGATTCCAGTAGAAAATTGATTCGGATCAGAAAAGGAATTTGCTGGAGCATGACAAGCCCCGCAAGACATTGTGTTGTTTCCACTCAACTGTTTTTCATAAAACAATTTTCTTCCTAAATAAACACCTTCCACTGTCATTGGATTATCGGCGGGAATGATCATATCTGGAAAATGGGATGGTATTTCCAAGACATATGGTTGTGGTGAATAACCTGTATTGTCTTTTTTGCAAGACATGAAAATCAACACTCCAATGAAAAAGAAAAACAAGTATTTCATATTAGTAAGTGCTTATTGCGTCTTTGAAATTCTGAATAACCTTCAAACTCAATGCTTCTTGACCTGCAGCAGAATGAGTGGTATGCTCCGTCTTCAAATCAATTGTTTGAGTTCCATTTTGCAAGAATTTTTCCATATCTAATTTAAGTGACAAAACTGATAAATGATCTGAAACACTTTGCCAATTTAAACCACTGAAACTCATATTCTGAAGAAACGCATCTGTTCCAACATGGAAAATCACGTAATGATTCAAGTTCGTAACACCGTCAACCAATGTATCAACTTTTGCTTCGACTTTCATAAAAATATAACCAGGATTCCAATCCCAATGCATGTCATTTGCAATTGCAATATTCAAAGGATTATCATTCGAAAATGCAGAAGGATCATCATGATTAAATGCTGAATCAACACCTAAAAACGAGGTTAACGAGCTAAATTTGGTTTTATCTCCAATAGCTTGAAGAAGAAAAGTTCCATTTTGTTGAAAATCGAATAAACCAGCCTGTGCAAGTGATTTGCTACCATTCTTTAACGTCGAGAAATAACATTTCAATTCTGTAAATTGAACTTTGTATCCTTCAACCGTGGTTATTGTATCTTGCAAGGTCAAATCCGCAGAACCAAAAACAGGTTGCAAAGTAATTTTTAAATAATCTGAAACAGGAACTGGTTCTGGAACTAAATCATCTTTACATGAGCCCAAAATCACAGATAAACCAACCAATAAAAAAAGTGTACTTTGTTTCACGACCATATTCTAACAAATTTAATAAAACAGAACTTATTTTCCTTATTTTTATTGACGAATTCTCAACTTACATTTTTACAGAATAATTTCATTTTTCGATGCCCGATAATTCGATACGCCCTTTAAAAATTTTCAATGCTTCTGCCGGCAGTGGTAAGACGTATAATTTAGTGAAAGAGTATATTCTTTTATTACTTTCTGACGAAAAAGACACTAATCGTTTCGCGCGAATAATCGCAATGACCTTCACGAATAAGGCAGCAATCGAAATGAAAACTCGTATCATTCAAGCACTTGACTTATTAAGTTATCCTCAATTGTTTGGTAAAAAATCTGATGATTATGCAATCGTTCTAGGTAATGAGCTTGGCATAAATCCTCATGAAATTCATGTAAGAGCGAAAATTGTTTTACAGAATATTTTGCATCGCTACGAGGATTTTCATGTGATGACGATTGATAAATTCAATTTAAAGTTGATTCGTTCTTTTAGTAGAGATTTGGATTTACCAACAGATTTTGAAGTAATACTAAACGAAAAGGAAGTCATTGAACAAGTTGTTGATTTATTGCTGGATCAATTAGGCAAACAAGGTGTAATTGATGTCACGAAAAAAGTGTTTGAATACGCGAAAAACAATTTAGATGAAGGCGAACAATGGAATTTCCGCTCACAGTTAATTGATTTTGGTGGAATTTTAAGTAAAGAAAAAAACCAAGCACTCATCGAAAAATTACTTGAACTTGATTTTTCTGTTGAGCGTTACACAGAATTAAATTATCACCTTCGCACACAAAAAGAATCATTTGTAACTCGCTGTCAAACTGTTTTCAAACTTTTTACAGATTTGGCTATTGATGAAGCGCAACTTCCTGGTAAATCAACAACTTTAAAAGGCCTTTTAAAAATTGGAGCTTATTCTGATTTTGAATTATTACCCGTTGGAAAAAGTGTAACCAATCTATTTGAAAAAGAACTTAAAGCCAATCAAGTATTTCCAATTGAATTGCAAAATGCACTGCTTGAATTAAACAACTATGCTGCAATTCATGCCAAAGAATATTTTGTACTTCAGTCATTCCTGAAGAATTTCTACAACATGGCAATGCTGCAATACATGGCGAAATCGTTGGACACCATCAAGAAAAATGAACAGCTAATTCGTATTTCAGAATTCAACAAACTGATTTCAGATTTAGTAAAAAACGAAGATGCACCGTTCATTTATGAGCGACTTGGAACCCGCTTCCAACATTTCTTATTGGATGAGTTTCAGGATACCTCACGTTTACAATGGTTGAACATGGTTCCTTTGGTTCACGAATCGATTTCGAATGAAAACATGAATTTAATTGTTGGCGATCCAAAACAATCCATTTACCGATTTAAAAATGGTGTTGCGGAACAATTTGTTGCACTTCCAAAAATCTTCAATCCAGAGAATGATGCTGCTATTTCGCAAAAATCAATGTATTTTGACCAAATGGGAAGTGTTAAATCCTTGGATGATAATTGGCGTTCATCTCCCGTAATTGTCAATTTCAACAATGATTTCTTTCCTTTATTGCGAAATCAATTACCGCTTTTGTCGCAGGATTTTTATAATTCAATCTATCAAAATCCGAAGTCAACATTGCCCGGATATGTAGAAATTATTTCTGAAAAAAGAACAGTTGATGATTTAGAAATCGTTCAAAGCATCATTGAAAAAATTGTTCAATGTGAAGAAGATGGTTTTAAACGTGGCGACATTTGTTTACTCGCAGACAAAAATCAACGTGCCAATTTATGGGCAATTGAATTGACGAAGGCCGGTTATAAAATTGTTTCGGCGGAATCCTTGTTAGTGCAAAATGAGGTAAAAGTAAAATTGGTTTTATCTTATTTAAAAAGACGTTTAAATCCTTCCAACTTAAGTGAGAAAAAACGATTCGCAGAATTATATTTCAGAATCCATCAACAAAATGCGCTCGAACAATACCGAGGTTTTTTTTCCAAACAAACAGATAAGGATGGAAAAGAATATTCTTACTTTGATGATGATCAGTTCATCATCGATCATTTTGGTTCGAAAGCAGATTTTTTCTGTAAGTACGAGAATTTATATGATTTAATTCAATCCTTTTATCGCTTATTGAATTGGGACGAGTTGAAAAATCCATATTTGCATCATTTTGCTGATTTTGCCTTCGAATTTGAATTATCAAAAGGACCAGATCTAAAGTCGTTCATTCAATATTATGGTGAACAAAAATCGAAACTTGCGATTCAACTTCCAGAAAGTGATGATGCAATAAAAATTATGACGATTCATAAATCGAAAGGTTTAGAGTTTCCTGTTGTAATAATTCCATACTTGAATTTTGATACGTCAATTTTAAGCAACTCCAAATTTCTTGTTGAAGTAGATGATAAAATTCTGTATTCAACATTGAAAAAAGACAGTCCTATTGATGAAATCGCCAATTTCAATAGTTATGAATTAGATCAAATTTTGACAGATAAAGTCAACATGTGCTATGTAGCTTTTACGCGCCCAATGGAGCGTTTGTTTGTCTTCAATTATTTCGATAATGCTAATTTTGGATCTCTTGCACACACGTGTTTTGAAGAAATGCCAGACGCAAGATTAGAAGGAGAAACACTTTTAATTAGATTGGGAGAGAGGAATGCACATCAAGTTCACGAAGAGGAAAAAACAACAGCCTTTTTTGAACCAATCAATTCAACTGACAATTTATGGTTTCCAGAAATTTCGTTACAAGATTCTTCTGATTTAGCGGAGCCAGACCAACTTTCTACAGAACAGCGTTACGGGAATCAATTCCATATCGCCATGGCTGCTATTGATAATTCATCCAGCATAAAATCAACCTTAGATGAATTAGTAAAATCAGGAGAGATTGAAGTAGGATTTTTAGCTCAATTAGAAGAAAAAATCAATACCATTTATAACATTTCAGAATACAATGAATTATTTAATGATGCAAATGAGATATTAAATGAGCAATCAATCATTATTGATGAAACAAATATTAAACGACCAGATCGCATCATACGTAAAGTGCAAGAAACAATTGTTTTGGATTATAAAACTGGAATTCCAACAGCCAAAGATGAAAAACAGGTGCGTGAATATGTAAAAACCCTTCAACAAATGAACATGCCATCCGTGAAGGGTTATATTTTTTATACCTCGTTAAACGAGTTGAGAGTTATTTAGAAAAGTTTATCAACCAATTGATCATCAACAAATTCTGGTAGTGTAACTTTTAAATTAGGTTCTACTTCCATAGCACGCTTAATTGCAAAAATGGCATTTTCATTTCGTGCCCAATTACGTCTCGCAATTCCATTATTCACGTCCCAATGTAACATCATTTTCAGACGACGATCCGCTTCAGCAGTTCCATCAAGTAGCATACCAAATCCACCATTGATGACTTCTCCCCAGCCTACTCCACCGCCGTTGTGAATTGAAACCCATGTTGCTCCACGGAAACTATCACCAATTACGTTTTGAATGGCCATATCCGCTGTGAAACGAGAACCATCGTAAATATTAGAAGTCTCGCGGTATGGAGAATCTGTTCCAGAAACATCATGATGATCACGACCCAAAACAACTGGACCAATTTCACCGCGTTCGATAGCTTTGTTAAACGCAGCTGCAATTTTCATTCGTCCTTCTGCATCCGCATACAAGATACGCGCTTGAGATCCAACTACTAATTTATTTTGTTGTGCACCTTTAATCCATTGGATATTATCAGCCATTTGTTGCTGAATTTCAGCTGGACTGTTTTTCATCATTTCTTCCAATACTTGGCACGCAATCTCGTCCGTTCTTTGCAAATCTTCAGGTTTTCCAGAAGCACATACCCAACGGAACGGACCAAATCCAAAATCAAAGCACATTGGTCCTAAAATATCTTGAACATACGACGGATATTTAAAGTCAATTCCATTTTCTGCCATAATATTTGCTCCTGCACGTGAAGCTTCTAACAAGAAAGCATTTCCGTAATCAAAGAAATAGGTTCCTTTTGCAGTATGTTTATTGACAGCTGCCGCATGGGCTCTTAATGTAGATTGAATTTTCTCCTTGAACAATTCCGGATTTTCAGCCATCATTTTATTCGCTTCCTCAAACGTCAATCCGATTGGATAGTAACCGCCTGCCCAAGGATTATGCAATGAAGTTTGGTCAGAACCTAAATCAACAAAAATATTCTCCTCGTCAAATTTCTCCCAAACATCGACAATGTTACCTACGTATGCAATCGAAACAACTTCTTGTTTTTCTTTTGCAATTCGAACACGCGCGCACAAAGCATCCAAATCTTCAATCACTTCATCTACCCAACCTTGCGAATGGCGTGTATGAACGGCTTTTGGATTTACTTCTGCTGTAACAGAAATACATCCAGCTATGTTTCCAGCTTTTGGCTGTGCTCCCGACATTCCACCTAGACCAGCTGTAACAAAGAGCTTTCCTTTAATTGCATCACGATCTTTTGAGATTTTACGTGCTGCATTCAAAACCGTAATTGTTGTTCCATGTACAATTCCTTGCGGACCAATATACATGTACGATCCAGCAGTCATTTGTCCGTATTGCGTAACACCTAAGGCATTGAATTTTTCCCAATCATCTGGTTTCGAATAATTCGGAATCATCATTCCATTTGTTACAACAACTCTTGGAGCATCTTTGTGCGATGGAAATAAACCCATTGGATGTCCTGAATACATAACTAATGTTTGCTCATCTGTCATTTCTGACAAATATTTCATCGTCAAACGATATTGAATCCAGTTTTGGAATACAGCACCATTTCCACCATAAGTTATTAATTCATGTGGATGTTGAGCAACAGCGTAATCCAAATTGTTTTGAATCATCAACATAATAGCTTTCGCTTGCTCAGACTTACCTGGATAATCACTAATCGATCTCGCAAACATTTTATAATCTGGGCGATAGCGATACATGTAAATACGACCGTAATCGTTCAACTCTTGAAAAAATTCAGCAATCAAATCAGCATGTTGTTCTTTTGGAAAATAACGCAAAGCATTTCTCAATGCTAACTTTTTCTCATCCTCAGAAAGAATTTCCTTTCTTTTTGGTGCATGGTTAATTGTTGGTTCAAATTCTTTTTTTGCAGGAATTTGAGACGGTATTCCAGTTTGAATGTCTTTTCGAAAATCTTCTAATGTCATATGATAAGGATTGTAGCACAAAGTTAATAGAATATCAAAAAGTAGAAGCGAAAAAAAAGCTC
>JBDLVK010000103.1:0-9116 GCA_039804825.1 Bacteroidota bacterium | reverse complement strand
TATTATGGAGGACAACAAGGGTTTGTAGACGTTTATAATTTACTCGACCAAGCAACTGATAAAATCATCGAAAATCTTAAATAAAATGGCACAAGAAGAAACAATTTCAAGAGGAAAAGTATATTTAATTCCAAACACACTTGGTGGAGAGAGTACAAAAGACATTATTCCTCAGGAAGTAGCCGATTTAGCTGTAAGCTTGCGTCATTTCGCTGTAGAAGATATTAAGTCTGCTCGACGTTTGTTGCGTAAAATGGATCGTGAATTCCCTATTGACGAAAGTCAATTTTTTGAAATCAACAAACGTACTGCTATCGAAGATTTACATAAAATCATGCGTGTAATTTATGCGGGAAATAGTGTTGGTGTTATTTCTGAAGCGGGTTGCGCAGGAATTGCAGATCCAGGAGCTGAATTAATTGCCTTAGCGCATGAAAATGGAATTGAGGTTGCACCAACTGTTGGACCCTCTTCCATTTTATTAGCTTTGATTGGAAGTGGATTCTCTGGACAAACATTTACATTCCATGGTTATTTACCAAAAGAACGAAAAGACCGCGTTCGCAAGTTGAAAGATTTTGAAGGCGATGCACGAAGATCAGGTTATACGCACATTTTCATGGATACACCTTTTAGAAACATGAATGTGTTAGATGATTTATTGAACGAATTGGCAGACACAACAATGATTTGTATTGCTTGTAATCTAACGCTTCCAGACGCGATCATTAAAACGATGTCTGTAAAAGATTGGCGTGAAAATGCATTTGATTTGGCAAAACGTCCAACAATGTTCTTAATCGGTAACGCTCAGATTTAAAAACCAATCTTCAATCAATAATCTGTAATCAGTAATTTGCAATCTATAATCACTTTATCCCCCTGCGCATTTTAATGGCATCGTAGGAATCTTGTATTTTCTGGAATTTCTCTTTCGCTCCTTTTTGGTACTCCTCACCCATTTGGGCAACTTTGTCTGGGTGGAATTTAATCGCCATTTGACGATAGGCTTTTTTCACCTCATCATCTGTTGCGCTTGGTTCAATTCCTAAAACTCGGTAATCTGAATCTACGTCACGATAGAACATGTTTTTTACGGAGTCAAACTCAACTTGTGGAATACCCAACATGTTCGCGATATTTTGAATAACATTGATTTCAGTATTCGATACATCTCCATCTGCTTTTGCTATTCCAAATAAATAATGAACCAATTGAATACGTACTTCAGGCTGCATTCGCATGCGTATATCGGAACAAATTTTTTGAAGTGGAATATTCCCTGAATCAATAAATTGCTTTAATGTTTGTAAATGCGTTGAATTAAACTGAGGACCAAATTGTTGAGAAAAGAATGCTTTCACATAGTCCAACTCAGCTTTTAGTACTTTTCCATCAGCCGTCATTACAGCTGCAGACAAGGCCATTAGCATGGTCGGAACATCATTCACAGAAGAACGTTGTTGGTAATAAGAAAATAACTCTTCGGCTGTAAAAGTTCTACCTTCTTTTTCTGCCTGTTTCTTCAAATTCCCCATTACCGATTGATAATTATCAATCATGGTTCCAACCACAAAGCCTAAAACGGCAGCAAAGAAATTTCTTCCAAAAATAAAATAGGCTCCAACAGCCAAAATCCACTTAAACAAAATTGTTCTCTTTAAAATTAAAAAAAGGAGGAGCGACTTGCACTCCTCCGATAAAATTATGCTATTTGTTCGATATTGCGTTCAATAAATTCATTTAACGCTTCTCCTTTTAACATTCCTTGTGACAACAAAGCTAGGTCTGTTAACTGTTTTACGGTCTGACCTTGCTCTTCATCCGACTTAGAAAGTAAACTTCCAATTTTCGGATGATTGGCATTGACCACCATGTTATAATTTTCAGGGAACGCTCCAAAGAATCCTGCACCACCCATTTTTTGTTGTTCCATCATACGACGAATAAACTCAGGTTGTGTAATGATAATTGGGGCATCATCTTCACTCATACTTTCAAACTGAATGTGGTACTTCTCTTTGTTGATTACTCCTTCAAAAACTGGCTTTAATTTCTCTTCTTCCTCTTTTGATAATTTAGAAGGAATCTCATCCGTTTTCTGAATCAATTTATCCAAAGTGTCCGCATCGACACGCGCAAAAGCAATATTTTCAAACGATTGTTCCATTTTAGCAATCCAGTGTGGTGCCAATGGTCCGTCTAAATGCAAGACATCGTATCCGCGATCATTCGCCTTCTTAACAAACGTAAATTGCTCCTCAGGATCATTTGTATACAAGAAAATAACTTTGTTATCCTTGTTCGTTTGTAGTACACCCACTTTTTCTTTGTATTCGTCAATTGTGTAATATTCTCCTTTTGAATTTTTAACCAATCCAAAGGATTTTGCTTTGTCCGCAAATTTCTCTTCAGATAATGTTCCATATTGAACGAATAATTGTAAATCTTCCCATTTGTCTTCGAAATCTTTGCGGTCTTTCTTGAACATTTCTGCCAATTTATCCGCTACTTTTTTCGTGATATGCGCAGAAATTTTCTTCACATTTCCATCACTTTGCAGATACGAACGAGAAACATTCAATGGAATATCCGGAGAATCAATTACACCATGTAACAATGTCAAAAATTCAGGAACAATTTCCGCAACGCTATCCGTTATGAAAACTTGATTTGAATATAAATTGATCTTGTTTCGTTGAACCTCTATATTTTCCTTAATGCGTGGGAAGTATAATATCCCAGTCAAATTAAACGGATAATCAACATTTAAATGAATGTGGAACAACGGACTTTCAAAGGTTGTTGGATACAATTCTCTGTAGAAAGTGGAATAATCTTCATCCGTTAAATCAATTGGCGGTTTTGTCCAAGCTGGTTCAGGATTGTTAATTTGATTAGGAACGTCAACTGCAACGCGTTTTACTTTTCCATTCTCATCTTTTTCACCTTCTGGTGAATCAATGTATTCTGTTTTGTTTCCGAAGAAAACAGGAATTGGTAAAAATTTACAGTATTTCGTCAAAATCTCTGAGATTTTAGCTTTTTCTAAAAACTCTAAAGAATCCTCAGCGATGTACAAAATAATATCTGTTCCACGATCCGCTTTTTCAATTTCCGTAATTGTATATTCAGGTGAACCATTACTTTCCCATTGAACCGCTTGTGAACCTTCATGACGAGAAAGCGTTCTAATTTGAACCTTTTCTGCCACCATGAACGCTGAATAAAATCCTAATCCAAAATGACCAATAATTTGCTCTGCGCCATCGTTTCCTTTATACTGTTGAACAAATTCTTCTGCTCCAGAAAATGCAATTTGGTTGATGTATTTATCAATTTCGTCAGCTGTCATTCCGATACCTCGATCGCGAATGGTTAGTGTTTTTTCTTCCTTGTTAAGAATCACCTCAACTTTTAATTCACCCAACTCACCTTTGTATTCTCCATTGCCCGTAAGCACCTTCATTTTTTGAGAGGCATCCACAGCATTGGAAACCAACTCACGAAGGAATATTTCATGATCGGAGTACAAGAATTTTTTAATGATTGGGAAGATGTTTTCCGTTTGTACATTAATTTGACCTGTTCTCATAATTTCTATTTTTGGTCTTAGAGTTGTCAATCATTATGCCACGGCACAAATTCTGACAAAAAGTCGGTTAAAATGGACAATTTGACCTTTAATTGCGTTAGAAAAATTGTTAGTTTTGTAAAAAAAATCGAAGTGCTCATTTATTCAACGCTGTTCATACTTTTTCTATTCCTTCTATTAAGGTATTTGCGTTTTTTTCAGCTTGAAAATTTCAATAAATGGACACTTCCAATTGCCTTTCTTGTAAAAATAGCAGTTGGGATTTTATTCAATTATATTCATCAAAAAACATACGGTCAAGGAGATTTAAGTCATGATGGTGGAACTTTTTTAGCTGAAGGAAAATACCTTAATGATGTTTTCTTTCAATCACCAAAACATTATTTCCAGCTTCTAACTGGAATTGGTGAAACACCCCAATTGATACAAGAACATTTATCGATGACTGAATATTGGTCGGCTGGCGATTTAACACTCATCAATGATTCAAAAAATGTTATTCGCGTTCATAGTGTCATTCATTTTTTTTCCAGAGGACAAATGATGATTCATTTAGCCTTGATGTGTTTGTTGTCTTTGCTCGCTGTTAAGAATTTATTCCTTTCGTTCAAGCAATATGTTGACATCAATAAATCACTTCTTTTTTGGGTTTTATTATTGATTCCAAGTACTATTTTCTGGACTTCATCCATACTTAAGGAACCTTTATTGTTTTTTGGAATTAGTTTATTTTTAAGAGCCATACTTTATGAACAAGTTGTTTGGAGAAAAACGCTTTTTTTCACTACTTCCATTCTATTGCTTATTGGTTTCAAACCTTATGTACTAGTTATTCTGCTAATTACAATGGCGTTTGCATCGATCTATAAAATATTGTTTAAAGAAAAATTTGTATTAGCAAGTATTTTCATCATACTATTTACCGTTGTAATTGGCTTCGTTCTAGACAAACCGCGTGAAACAGTAATCAACTATTTGACTAGAAAGCAATTTGATTTCGTCAACGTCGGTAAAGGTGGACTGCATGTTACCGCGGATTCTTGCTTTTATTACTTTCAGCCTCATCAATATGAACAATTGCGAATAAGCAATAGAAATGTTTACTTAAAAGAGAACATAACTGCTTACAAAGCTTATTTTGGAAGCACTAAAAAACCAGTTTTAGTTGATTTAAAACCGAACAAAAAAGCATGGAAAATTTATTATTTCCAACCAGGTTGTATGAGTTACATTGAGACAACACCTTTGAACAACTCTTCAATACAACTTGTAAAGAATATCCCTGAAGCATTAATCAACAGTGCTATTCGGCCGTGGCCAACAGATCCCGGAAGCAAGCTGAAACTTATTTCTTTTTTTGAAAATTTACTGCTTATTGGATTTTTGATTTATGCTATTTGGAACAGAAGGAAATTAAATGAGCAGGAAAAGCACATTGTTTTTGGGCTTGTTACATTTGCTTTGTTGTTGTTTTTGTTAATTGGCTGGACAACACCGGTTCTTGGAGCAATTGCACGTTATCGTTTCCCTGCCCAATTAGCGTTATTTATCGTTGGATTCATTGTAATCAAATCATCAAAATTTAAATTATGGAAAACTACGTCTTCATAACAGGTGCAACTTCAGGGTTTGGGGAAGCGTGCGCAAGAGAATTTGGAAAAAATGGTTGGAATTTAATTTTAACCGGAAGACGATCAGATCGATTGGACTCACTTGCGAACGAATTAAAATCAACCTATTCGATTCAATGTGTTCCGCTTAGTTTTGATGTACGAGTTGAAGAAGACGTGTTTAAAGCAGTAGAATCATTAGATGAAGCTGTAAAATCATCCATAAAAATCTTGATCAATAATGCCGGCTTGGCGGTTGGAAGAGGACCGATTGACGAAGGATTGATTGACGATTGGGATAGAATGATTGACACAAATATAAAAGGCTTATTGTATGTTTCTCGAGCTGTTATCCCATTCCTAAAAGCAAAGGGTTCGGGACACATTTTTAATTTGGGAAGTATTGCTGGAAAAGAAGTTTATCCTGGAGGAAATGTTTATTGTGCCTCAAAACATGCCGTAGATGCTTTGTCAAAAGCCATGCGAATTGACTTGGTAAATTATGGAATCAAAGTAACAAACATCGCGCCTGGAGCAGCTGAAACTGAATTTTCACTTGTTCGCTTTAAAGGAGATGATGCAGTTGCAAAAAGTGTATATGATGGCTTCACTCCTTTGGTTGCTCAAGACATTGCAGAAACCATTTATTTCGTTGCAACACGTCCAAATCATGTGACCATTAACGATTTAACAATCATGCCAACGGCCCAAGCATCAGCAACTGTATTTCATAAAAACTAAAAAAGGAGACCGAAGCCTCCTTTTCTACTATATTTTCAATCAATTAATGATCTGAATTCGGAGATGGCGTTGCACCTTCTTGAGGCAAAACTGTTCCTTTGATTGTTAAAATAATTGGTTCAGACACGTTTGATGTGATTGTGATAGTTTTAGTAAACTGACCAACACGTTTTGTATCGTATTTCACAGAAATCTCAGATTTTTTACCTGGTTTAATTGGTTCCTCTGGTTTTTTCGCTGTTGTACATCCACAACTTGTTTGAACACCTTGAATAATTGCTGGAGTTTTCGCTTCATTTTTGAATTCGAAAACAAACAACTCTTCTGAACCGTATGGAATTTCATTACGCACAATTTCTAAAGTTGTAAAAGTGATTCCTTTTTTCTTCTTAGGTGCTTTTTCCTTTTTAACCTGCTCTTTTTTCTCATTCTCTTTCTTCACTTCTTGAGCGTTTACTTGAACACCAAGAACCAATGCTAATGCGAACAATAATACTTTCATAGTTTTCTTTTTTTTAACAAGATTACAATAAATCTTTTTGATGAATTTACATTTAACAAAAAATTTCAATTTTATCGTTCACAAAAATTTAGCCAAAGATTGGATTCCTTTCTCAATTACGATTAAAATAGGCATTCATGACTTCTAAAATTGAAGGATAGGTCGATTTTCTGACTTTGTCTAATTCGTCTTTTTTGAACCATTTTACTTTTGAAATACCTTCCTCAGTTTGTGGATCGAGCTCTTTTGGCCCATCATAATTCATAGCAAACC
Organism: Bacteroidota bacterium; assembly: GCA_039804825.1. Classification (GTDB taxonomy): domain Bacteria; phylum Bacteroidota; class Bacteroidia; order Flavobacteriales_D; family Crocinitomicaceae; genus M0103. The sequence continues at coordinate 2,395 of JBDLVK010000103.1, read as the reverse complement.
AATATGTTTTTTTAATTGTCGGTTGGTTCTTGTAGCGATAAGTATGATACGTAACCACAATCTTCTCGTTTATTGTCGGACCAACAATACCACATTCTTCTTCAATTTCTCGAATTGCACCTTCTTCAATTGATTCATTGGCTTCCAATTTTCCTTTGGGTATGTCCCACACACCATTTCGCTTGATAAACAAATATTTTTTCTTTCGCTTCACAATTCCACCAGCCGCTTCAATGAAATCATACGCTTGAAAAATGCGTTTGAACTCATCTTCAATGGCGTCCGATAAAACGACAATGTTCTTCTTTTTCGGAACTTTTTTCACGATTAGAAGTAAATCCTCTTCTCCACGTTCAATCAATTCTGAGGCAATACAATACGTATTTGTTAATAAAGCTTCATTTTGTGCAAAAATTATCGGTCTGTTTTCTATAAAAACTTTATACATTTGCGGCCATGATTTTGAATAATGATAAGGCCCTAAAAGTAGCAGAATTTTTGTTACAAATTAAAGCAGTAAAACTTCAACCTAACAACCCGTTCACTTGGGCTTCTGGTTGGAATTCTCCAATTTATTGTGATAATAGAATAACGCTTTCTTTTCCAAATATTCGCACATTTATTCGCCAAGGATACTCCGAAGCGGTGATTGAATACTTTGGAAAACCAGATGTAATTGCTGGAGTTGCAACAGGTGGAATTGCTCAAGGTGCTTTGGTTGCTCAAGAATTAGGTTTACCATTTATCTATATCCGTAGTTCGGCTAAAGGACATGGAATGGGAAATCAGATTGAAGGTTACTTCGAAAAAGGACAGAAAGTTGTTGTTATTGAAGACTTAATTTCAACAGGTGGAAGTTCAATCAAAGCAATTGAAGCATTGAAAGAAGCTGGTTTGGATGTTAAAGGATTAATCGCCATCTTTACTTACGGATTCAAAGTTGCAGATGAAAATTTCAAAAACGCAAATTGTCCTTACGTTACTTTGACGAATTACGATTATTTGGTTGAAGAGGCTTTGAAAAAAGATTACATCACTGAAAATGATTTAGGTTCGTTGAGAGAATGGAAAGACCAACCTGAAACGTGGAAAAAATAAGATGGGAATGAAAATCGATAGTACAAAAGTTAGTGTTGCTGCTAGTCAGGAGCAAGTTGCTATCTTTTTAAAAGATTCCCAAAATCTGATACACATACTTCCGAAAGATCTAATTTCCGATTGGAAAGCAAGCTCAGAGGATTGTTCATTCAAAGTTCAAGGTGGCGTAACTATTTCGTTGATTCAAGATGGTTGTGAAGGTAACGACAAAATTTTCATGCGTTCGGGAGAAAAATCACCTTTCCCTTTCAAATTAACCCTTCATTTAAGTGCCGCTGGACCAACAACAGAAGGCTATATTGCTTTCGATGGTGAAGTAAATATGTTCTTGAAAATGATGGTTGAAAAGCCATTAACAAACTTGTTCAACTACATGTCGGATAAGCTTAAAGTACATTTCGACCAACAAGCTTAATTTCTTTTAAATCATATTTTTTTATTGTATTATCTCGTTCTAAAAGTAGAAATCCATCGTGGTCTACCCCACGAATTACACCCTGAAACTCATCCAATCCATCCGAATAAACAGCTTGTTCGTTCAATAAATACAAGTGACTCAAATAGGTGGTTTTAAGCGAATCAAAATTTCCACTTGCCAAAATTTGCCAGGTTCTATTCATTTCGTGAATCCAAGAAAATAGAACTTCTCGCACCTGAAAATGATTCCCAAGTTCTTTGCGAATACTCGTTGCCTTCAACTGTTCAAATTCCAGCTGATTCACATTCAAACCAACACCAATAATTGACGAAATAATATTGGACGAACGAAGCGTATTTTCAACTAAAATTCCTGCAATTTTTAGATCATTCACATAAATATCGTTTGGCCATTTTATCTGAGCTGAAATGCCAATTTTTCTTAAATAATCAACAATGCTGATGGTGATAAAATGTGTCAATGCGGGTTGATGAACTACTGACAGATTGTCGGGAGTTAAATAAAGTGACAAAAGTAGATTTTCTCCCGCTTTTGATGACCAAGTTGCTCCTCTTTGCCCTCTTCCAGCGGTTTGCTCATCTGCCAAAATTACCGCACCGTGTTTGATTTTACCTTCATTTTGGAGATTGGCAGTATAATTGTTGGTTGAATCGACCGTGTCCAAGTGGATAATTTTTTGACCAATCATGACGTGTATTTATCAAAGTGTTGCGTATATTGAGTGGATAAAATTAAAATTTAAAGTTAGATTTGTAAGGCTTAAAATAATTGAATGTTAAAAATTAAGAAAGATGTGAATTCCCAAGTGTTGTGTGATGCTATCGTTGAGGGAATGCAAGAAAATAAAGCAAAAGATAT
>JBDLVK010000102.1:0-28528 GCA_039804825.1 Bacteroidota bacterium | reverse complement strand
AATTGGCTTGTTTCACATTTTCCCCAAGCGCACACTTTATAAATTTAGGTGCATTTGGAATTAAAAATGCTTCAGGTTCATAACCCCATTTTAATTTGATCAATGCTGATTGACCACCAATTGGATTTGCTGATCCATGCAACAATTGAGCAGCAGTTACACCACCAGATAATTGTCTGTAAATATTGATATCATCTGGATTCACAACATCGGCAATACTCACCTCTGCGGAAATGGCTTGACCTCCTTCGTTTACACCTTTGGAAATAGCAATATGTGAATGTTCATCGATAATGCCCGATGTTAAGTGTTTACCTTTCGCATCGATTACTTTTGCTCCAGCAGGAATCATAAAGTTACCTGTTCCAACAAAGCTAATTTTTCCATTGCTGACAATTACAGTAGCGTCGTGCAAAATTCCTTGTGACTCATTGGTCCAAACTGTGGCATTTCTAAATACGATCGTTTCAGTTGTTGGCTCCTTGGTAAAACCATAAGCCATGTTAGGCGACCAAATATGTGATGAATAATTAGTGTCTAAGGATACATTCGTTGCTTCTTTTTTCGCATCTAATTTATCATTGCGAATTGCAGACCATTGAATCCATTTACCTGAAGGAATTGTTCCATCTCCTTCAAAAACACCAAACTTCGTTCTAACTTTTCCATGTAGATTAATACTTCCATTGAAATTTTCATCACTCATGTTAAATTGTAAGGTTACATCCTCACCAACAAGTTGAACAAACATTTTCGGATTCAGTGTGTCTTTTTTCGATGGATTTTTTGGATCATTGGCAAACTTTACGACTTGAATTTTACCCGTCCAACCGAGTCCTTCAGGTGAAATTTCGATTGGATATTGTTTCCCATCAATCACAATATTGTAACGACCTGCAATATCATGAGTTGAAATTTCTTGATGAACTTCTTGTTGTCCAAGAACCCATGATTCAAGTAAAACAGCCTCTTTTTCAAAAGGATTTTCAGTATAAACCGTAAAACTGGCTTTTTTTCCTTTTTCCAATGTTCCGAGGAATTGTTCCGATTGCGCAAGTTTAGCAGGATTTACCGTCAATGCTTCGAGTGCTTTTTCAGCTGTTAACCCACGTTCCATTGATTTGCGGATATTTTTCCAAAATTCATCACCATTTTTCAGTCCCGTCGTTGTAAAGCAAAATGGAATACCATTTTCTTGTAAAAAATAAGGATTCGACGGCGCCAATTCCCAGTGTTTTAAATCACTCAAGGGTATTTCACGGTTGACATAAGGATCTTTAACGTCATAAGCAGCTGGGAAATTCAAAGGTAAAATTATTGTTGAACCGAGTTTTTTCAACTCATCGAGTGCCATGTATTCATTTCCCGAACCAAAAAATGCATAGTTCAGCCCAAACTCTTTGGCAATTTTCGCAGCCCGTAAGATTTCCCATTTATCTTCTGTGTAGAAAAACGAAGACAAATTCTTAGATTGATTCAAAGCATCAAGTGACAGATTTAAAGTTGATTTATCAGATGTTTCATACCATTTTGCATCGTAATACACTTGACGAATAAGTGCAATAGAACCCATTTGCGAAGATGGATACGTTTGATGGGACACACCCTTATTGAAGGAGAAAAATTGAGCAGCTTTTGCCGTTAATATTTGGTTGTGAACTGCTTCATTACCAAGTCCTATCAATGCTCCAGAACCTTGAAAAATTCCATCATTCACATGAGTAATAGCCGAACAAAATCCAAACTTTTTTAAATCATTGTTCGCTTTTGAATCGATAGAATAATGTGAGTTCGCTTCAATTTCCGGATGAACAGCGTCATTCCAATAATAAGCTCCTGGTTTTGCACTTTCCAATTGTGGTCTGAAAGAAAAACTTGGCTGTACCGGATTTGGTAAACCTACTGAGGCGTTCAATTCAATAAAACCTGGTAAGATTGTTTTACCACTACAGTCAATTTCAATTGCCCCATCTGGAATTGAAACAAGTAATCCAGCATCAACAATTTCGTCATTTTTAATCAACAAGGTTCCGTTGTGTATCGTCTTGGTTGGTGACACCACGATTGTTGCATTTTTCAAGGCATAATAATTAGCTCTTGAGTCAATCGTACCATTTTGAGGTGTTAATTGTCCGTAGGCATAACCGAAAAAGATGCAAAATAGAAATAAACTTATCTTCATTCGAAAATTGTATTAAAAACGTGAAATTAATTAAAACGGATGGATTAATGAAAACCGTCTTTTGTTTCTTTTTTAGTTATTTTTGGTAAAAAATTGAGAGATTATGTATAATGGATTATTACACGCCCATTCAGGGTTACGTTGGATTGCATTAATTTTATTAGTTGCTGCCATATTTAATGCGCTTGTTTCAAGATCGAAAGGAACTTACGAGAAGAAAGATAAAATGCTAAATCTTTTTGCAATGATTACGCTTCACACACAATTATTAATTGGATTAGGATTGTATTTTATCAATTCAAGACACAAAGTTTCTTTTGATGGTGAATGGATGACAGATGCAAATGGTATGCATCGTTTCTTCGGTTTAGAACATTTCATTGGGATGCTTTTAGCGATAGTTGTTATCACGATTGGTCGCAAGAAAGCAGAGAAAGCAACTGAAAATGCTGATAAACACAAAAAGATTGTTACTTGGTATGTAATAGGCTTGTTATTAATTATTGCTTTTATTCCATGGCCTTTCAGAACAGCGCTTGGCGGAGCTTGGTTCTAACTCTTGTTGGATCAACTTCTTGTCTATTAATTTTTTCCTGTAATTCTGGAACAAAATCTAATGCCACGGAAGCCAAATTGCCTCCTAGTGGGAAGGAACTTTATTTAGAAAATTGTGCAGTTTGTCACGGAGAGGATGGTAAATTGGGTGCTTCAGGTGCAAAAGATTTGACGGTTTCCACATTATCTGATAACGAGGTTCTTCAGCGAATCAATGAAGGGAAAAACGGAATGCCTCCAATGAAAAGTGCATTGGAGACAAAAGAAAATGTATCAGCTGTTGCTGAATACGTAAAAGGAATGAGAAAATAATTATGCAAGAAGGACACGTTACCGTTGATGCTGTTGAAGAATTATGCGTATTAGTTGGTGTAATTACTTCAGAAATAAAAGAGGAAACGGCAATAGAATATTTGGAAGAATTAGAATTCCTTGCTGAAACAGCAGGAGCAATTACTAAAAAGAAATTTCTTCAAAAGCTACCTATGGCGAACCCTCGAACCTTTGTTGGTACAGGGAAACTTCAAGAAATTAAAGATTATATAAAAGCAGAAGGTGTTGAGCTTGTCATTTTTGATGATGAGCTTTCTCCTTCCCAATTGCGCAATATTGAGCGCGAATTAGAATGTAAAATTCTCGATCGAAACATTTTAATTCTAGATATTTTCGCAAGTAGAGCGCGAACGTCTCATGCGAAAACACAGGTTGAACTTGCACAATTACAATACATGCTTCCGCGATTGACACGCATGTGGACACACTTGGAGCGTCAAAAAGGTGGTATTGGATTGAGAGGACCCGGTGAATCACAAATAGAATCAGATCGACGCGTGATCCAACAGCGCATTTCCTTGATGAAGGAAAAATTAAAGGAAATTGATAAACAAATGGCGGTTCAACGAAGTAATCGCGGTCAACTTGTACGTGTTGCATTAGTAGGTTACACCAATGTTGGAAAAAGTACGTTGATGAATTTACTATCGAAGTCTGAAGTTTTTGCTGAAAACAAGTTATTCGCCACTTTGGACACAACAGTTAGAAAAGTTGTCATTGAGAATTTACCGTTTTTATTGACAGATACTGTTGGATTTATACGCAAATTACCTCATCAGCTTGTAGAATCGTTTAAATCGACATTAGATGAAGTTCGTGAAGCAGACTTATTGGTGCATGTTGTAGACATTTCACATGAAACCTTTGAAGATCAATACAACATTGTAAACGAGACTTTAAATGAGTTGGATAAAACAGAGAAACCAACAATTCTTGTTTTCAATAAAATTGATGCTTACGTACCTTCAAAACGTGATGAAAACGACCCGAATCCTCCAACAGAAGATCAATTGACCTTAGAAGAATTGAAAAAGACATGGATGGCCAAACTAAATAACAAGAACTGTGTTTTCATATCTGCAACGGATAAAGAGAATATTGAAGAGTTAAAAATGACCATTTACGAAGAAGTGAAGCGTATTTTTAAGGTGCGCTATCCTTATAATAACTTCTTATACTAAAATGTATATCAACAAAAAAGGCGACCGAAATGGTCGCCTTTTTTTATTCATAGTTTTCTGACATTAAGGTCTTACAAGGTGCAAGAATCCATGTCCTTCAACGACCTGATCATTAAATCCTTTTACAATATATTTATAGAAATATACTCCTTCATCCGCTAACGCACCACCTTGAGATTTTCCATCCCAAGCAGGATTCATTCCCTCTTTATTGTACATTACATTACCCCAACGATTCAGAATTGTTAATTCTATAGAAGTGGCATTAACCGTTGTCAAATAGAACAAATCATTTGCGTTATCACCATTAGGTGTAAATACGTTTGGTGCCTCAACTACAGGAATAGGATATATACAAGAACCATCATCAAAATTCGCTAATGGATTATAATTTGTCGCATTAGGATCCATACAACCACAAATATTAACGGTGATAGTTTGATAAGCTGTATCAGCACAATTTCCTTGAGCAGCAATCAATCGAACAATAGCAGATGAATTATAGATTTGAACTTGATTTGCTGTTGTTGTTACATTCGCATTTTGACCATTCCCAAAATCCCAAAGATAATTCAATGCATTTTGACTTGTATTAATGAAATTTACCGTTAACGGGGAACATCCAGAACTCGGTGTCGCTGTGAATTGAGCCATTGGAGGATTTAAAATGTCCACAAATACGCTATCATGCACCTCACAAACATTATCAAACACATTGAAATAATACCAACCAGATGATAAATTCTGCCAAACAGAAGCATCAATAAAGTTTGGATTGTTTGGACCAGGTCCTGTCCATTGGTAAGAAGGGACTCCTGTCTGACCCGTTACCATTCCTGACACCCAACCTACAGGTTCACACGTTGCAGGACCTGTCATCATAGTATCAACGGCAAGTGTTTGATTCATAAAAACGGTTACTGTGTCTGTAAATGAACCAAGACATATATCCGTAATTGTAATTGGATAAATATAGGTTCCGTTTTGATTAATTGAGACGACATCTTGGGTTGAGTCAGAGGCACTGGATGCCCAATCATAAGTATAGACTCCGGATCCTCCCTGACCTATAGCATTCAATAGTATATTGTCACTATAACACTGCACAGTGAGGTCTGTTTCATTTATGGATAAAGGAGTTATATCACTTAAATGTAAAGTGCCTGAAATTGTTTGAGTAACTCCAGATGCATCAACATAAGTTACAGTAATTACTATTGTTTCAGTACCCTCCGTCAGGGCATCAACAATTGGAGCGATATTAATTGCCGCTGTATCCTGACCCGCAGCTAATGTTATTGGACTATCTGCAATTACAAAATCAACATTATCAATTGCTGTACCGGACACCGTATAGTTTACAGTTAATGGTAAATTAGACTGACAAGCACTACGAATAAATAAAACGTTTGCATCAACACATGCCTCAGGAATTGTATCTGTGCCGTTAGCAGTTTGTAAAGAGATATCAACAGGTGGTGAAGTAAATGAATCATCTTGTAAAAACACAGCTGTACTTAAGTAATTATCTTGACAGTCAGCTACGGCAAATTTAAAGTGATATGTTTCACCACACTGAACATTAAATGTGACTGGAATTGAAGTTGTGTAGCCATTAAGTGCATTACCCGAACCTCCAGGAACATAATATTGCGCATTTAAACCCGGATGTATCGTACTTATCGTTATTGGTAAATTACTGTTTGGTACTAAGGCTAGATTTACGGCTCCATTCGGAAACCCGGCAGGCGCTGCATATGGTCCAGTAATTCCAGGGCCACTGACAAAAAAGCCAAACACATCGTTAAAAGCAGTATTTACATAGGTCAAATACTCATCTGAACCAAAAACAAAATTAAAGCTTACAACATTTGACACTGCAACAAAGTCGAATTCAAGTTTTGCAACATCAAGTGTTGAAGTAATATTAGCCGCTGAAGGATTCGAAGTTACAGATTGGGCCACAGTTAATAAATCTGGATCGGACAATCCACTTGTACCAACTGTTCCTGCGGTTGTGGTTGCAGATGTTCCAATTAATTCCGTAACTTGGCCAGAAGATAAAACAACTCCCCCACTGAACCCAATATTCGAGGTTGCATCGGTGAACGCTCCAATTTGATTCGCTCCTCCAGTAAATGTAACATTAGAAACCGTAACACCCGAACCAATCAAATTATTGATTACATATTGTGATGCCGTTTGACCAGTAGTAACAGCCAATTGACCGTAAACACTTACCCCGAAAAAAACTGAAAGAATGAGTGCTGAAAATTGTTTTACCATAATATATTTAATTTGGACTAAGACTAGACTGCTATAACACAAGAAAAGTTGCACGAATTTGAAGAAAAAAGTTAAGTCCACCAATTTTTTCGGGAATTATTCCGAATTTTGACGAGTATCATTCAATAGAAATCAAAGATGAATTCAACACAAAACTTTATCAACGAAAACAAAGAACGTTTTTTAAACGAACTAATTGATTTACTTAAAATTCCATCCATTTCAGCTGACCAAACTTATGCGAAAGATGTTCATGCAACCGCTCACAAAATTGCTGAAGATTTAAAACGTATAGGTATCGAAAAGGTTGAAGTATGTGAAACAGCCGGATATCCAATCGTTTACGGTGAAAAGATGATTGATGCGTCTTTGCCAACTGTCTTGGTTTACGGGCATTATGATGTACAGCCTGCTGATCCAATCGAACTTTGGACAAGCCCTGCATTTGAACCAGTAATCAAAGCAACAGAAATTCATCCAGAAGGAGCGATTTTTGCACGTGGCGCTTGTGACGATAAAGGTCAAATGTTCATGCATGTAAAAGCAGTTGAAGCGATGCTAAAAGCGAATGAATTGCCTTGTAACGTGAAATTCATGATTGAAGGTGAAGAAGAAGTTGGAAGTGAAAACTTAGGAATCTTCGTTACTCAAAATGTGGAAAAATTGAAAGCCGATATTATTCTTGTTTCCGATACCGGAATGTTAGCAAACGATGTTCCTTCTATCACAACAGGTTTAAGAGGTCTAAGTTATGTTGAAGTTGAAGTGACTGGACCAAACAGGGATTTACATTCTGGTTTGTATGGTGGTTGCGTTGCAAATCCTATCAACACACTTGCTAAAATGATTGCTTCTTTACACGACGAAAATAATCACATTACAATTCCAGGATTCTATGATAAAGTAGTTGAGCTTTCAGATGAAGAGCGCGCTGAAATGGCAAAAGCTCCTTTTTCTCATGAAAAATATTGCAAAGCCTTAGACATTGCTGATGTAATGGGTGAAGCCGGATATTCAACAATGGAAAGAGGTTCGATTCGTCCAACATTGGATGTGAATGGAATTTGGGGTGGATATACAGGTGAAGGAGCAAAAACAGTTATCGCTTCAAAAGCATATGCTAAAATTTCAATGCGCTTGGTTCCTGATCAAGATCCTCATGAAATCACTGAATTATTTAAAAATCATTTTGAATCAATAGCTCCTGCAAGCGTAAAAGTTGTTGTAAAACCACATCACGGTGGTGAAGCAGCTGTAACACCTATCGATTCTATCGGTTATAAAGCTGCATCATTGGCATACGAAGCTACATTCGGTAAGAAACCAATTCCAGTTCGTAGTGGTGGAAGTATTCCAATTGTTGCAATGTTTGAAAAAGTGTTGGGATTAAAAACGATTTTGATGGGCTTTGGATTGGACAGCGATGCTATTCACTCACCAAATGAGCATTATGGTTTGTTTAATTTCTACAAAGGAATAGAAACAATTCCTCATTTCTACAAGCATTTTACGGAATTATCAAAGTAATTTAAAACCTTTAAGTCATGAAAAAGTTCTTGTTTATTCTAATAGCATTTGTTCTTTTAACGGGATGTGCAACTTTTCAAGAACCTGAATTTCGTGGCTCAGAAGGTGTGAAAATGGAAAAAATGGACGGTCAAGAAATTTCTTTATCGGCCGGAATAAAAGTATACAATCCCAATTGGTATGCCTTAAAAATCAAGCCTTCCACAGTTGAAGTTTACCTCGAGGATCAATTAATGGGAACTGTCAAATTGACTAAAAAAGTGAAAATGAAAGCGAAACAAGAGAGTTCGCTTTCGCTTTCTCTTTTGGCAACATTAGAAGATGGAGCAATGTTCACAGCACTGCGTTACGCGAAAAAAGACCAAGTAAAAGTTCGCATCAAAGGCAAAGTAAAAGGAGGTATTTTCTTTCTTTCAAAAAAGGTTGAAGTTGATGAAACCAAGACAATTTCAGGAAAAGACTTAAATCTCGGAAAATAAAACAATGGCTTTACCTGATTTTCAGCTTGAAAAAGGACAATTCTCACAACAATTTCGTGAACGCGGAATAACGATGTTTTCAGCGGCGTGTGCCTTCATCCAAAATTTACATTATGGACGAATTTCGGATCGTGACAAGTTGGATTTAGTTATGACGGAAAATCGAGGTACTTGTTCTTCAAAGCATGGGATTTTAGCCCGCTTGTGTGAGGAAAATAACCACGAAGAAATTGAATTGATTGCAGGAATTTTCTTGATGAGTCCAGAAACCCATGTTGAATTAACGGATTTTTTTAAGGATAAACCGTACAACAATTTACCAGAAATGCATTGCTTTTTTCGATTAAGTACGCATGATCGCTATGATTTCACATCAAAATACAACCGTTTGGCACTTATAGAACCGAAATTGGTGCGCGAGCAACGTATAGAACCGCATCAAACAGGCGATTGGAAAGAAAAAATTCATCAGGATTATTTGAGAAGATGGATAGCACGAAAACCAGAATTAAACTTGAGTTTTGACGAAATTTGGGCTCAGAGAGAAGAATGTATTCGTTTGTTGTCTTAGCTTTTTCATCAATTCTGAAAACCAATCTAAATTCTAGCTCTATAATCGATCATCTAGATTTTTATCAGTCTTCCAAATAAACACGGTGCACGCGTTTCGAAATGCTTGTCATCACTTCATACGGAATAGTATTCATGGCATCAGCGAATTTTTGAATGGTTTGTTTTGCACCAATAATTTCAACCTTATCGCCTTCTTTTACATGTAATTTCGTCACATCGACCATAATCATGTCCATACAAACGCGTCCAACCGTTGGGCAAAATGTTCCATGTAGCACTACTCCACCCTTTCCATTACCAAGTGATCGTCTGAAACCATCTGCATAGCCAACAGGAACAACTGCAATCTTCATCTCTTTTTCAGCAATGAATGTGCGATTATAACCAACACTTTCTCCTTTTGACAAGGTTTTCACTTGAGAAACAGAGCTGAACCATTTTAAGACGGGTTGCAATTTTAGTTGAATCATTGGGTTTGAGCTGAGTCCATACATTCCTATTCCTAAACGAACCATTTCAAACTGAGCTTCAGGGAAATTGGCAATACCTTCTGAATTTTGAATATGGCGATCAAAATGATAATTCAATTGTTGATTCAACAAATGTGTTGCCTGATTGAATTTTTGGATTTGATGGTGCGTAAATCGCTTATCACGACGATTATCTGCATCCGACAAATGCGAGTAAACTGTTTTGATTTTTATTTCAGGTTGTGATTTGATGATTTCACAAACACGTGGAATATCGCTTAATTCAAAACCTAAACGTTTCATTCCTGTGTCCAACTTCAAATGAACAGGATAATCGATTTGACCGTTAAAAATCAATTCTTTAATGAACTGATCCAATTGATTGAACGAATAAATCGCAGGTTCAAGCTTGTAATTGATGCAATCTTCAAATCCATCTTCTTCGGCATTCATTACCAAAATCGGCAATTTAATTCCTTGTTTGCGCAATTCTACTCCCTCATCAGCATAGGCAACCCCAAGATAATTGACCCCTTGTTGTTCTAAAAATGCTGCCATTTTCTCAACGCCGGATCCGTACGATTGCGCCTTCACCATTGCCAACAATTTGGTTTTGGGCGCCAATTGCTGTTTGAAAACAGTCATGTTATGTCGCACCGCACTCAAATCAATTTCCACAAAAGTTTTATGGCTTTTCAATCGAAATTGTCGCGCGAAACGTTGCATATCTGCTTTTCGTGTTCCTTTTATCAGGATGACAGAATTCTCAAATCGTTGCTTGATTGTATCGTTATTCTTGATAATCACTACTTGATCTGGAGCAAAACCCTTGACAACATTTTCAACTTCTTTTTTACGGAAATAGTTGTCTTCATCCAAACCAATGATTACAACGCGTTTGCGATCACCAGCTACGCGCATTTGGTACTCCAAGGAATGGTTCAGCGCATCTAAATCCAAGTTGTAGGTATCGTTAATCACCATGTTTCCGTTGGTTCCTTCGAACGTTTCCATTCTCAAAGCTAGTTGTGGCAATGTCGGAATACTCGATTTTAGCGTTTTGACATCTTCCAAAAACAGCTTAGCCAAAGCAATTGCAATAAGCGCATTTGTTTGTCCAACTTGATCTTGAAACGGTACCAATGCAAGTTCTTTCTTAAACACTTCAGGTTTAATTGCAACACCATGAATAGCTTTTAGTTGGCTTGCATCCAAGGAAATTGAATTCGGATAAAATGTTTTCTGTGTATCAGTGAACAGAACAAGCTTTTCGTGTAAATGCTCGTCGGTTGACTTAAAATTCTCCTCATGCGCACGACCAAAAGAGGTCAAAACACCAATTGTTGGATTTACAATTTCCTTCAATCGCTGCATTTCTCCAGGTTTCGAAATACCGACTTCGATCAATGCTAAATCACAATCTGCATGCAATTCTAACAAAGACAAAGCAACACCCAATTGTGAATTATAACTTTTCGGACTTCTTACAACACGCAAACTCGGACTTAACAAATGATACAACCATTCTTTTACAGTTGTTTTTCCTGCGCTACCCGTAATTGCAACAATTGGAAATGAGAATTTAGTGCGATGTGCAGCAGCTAAGCGCTGAATCGCCGAAAGTGTATGATCAACATAAATAAATTGTGCTTTAGGAAATTTTGTATGGTCAATTTTCTTTGATACCACAAATACGCGGATTCCTTTTCTGTAGGCATTTTCAATGAAATCATGTCCATCTCTGAACTCACCTTCCAATGCAAAAAATGCACTGTTTTCTGCGCTGACTAGTTTACGTGTATCGTATACAATTTGATCGATAACAATTGAAGAATTACTTGTTTCAGCTAATCCTTCAATCTGTTTAACGAACTCTTTATATCCAATTCCTAATCTCAATGCGCTATTTTATTGTAGCACGCACGACACAACGGTTGGTACTTTTCAACTGCTCCAACAAGTACTTGACCTGTTTCGTTTGCCGTACGATGCGAATACTGAGCTAAATTACCACAAGAAACGCAAATCGCATGCACTTTCGTTACATATTCTGCAATCGAAAGTAAATTTGGCATTGGACCAAATGGAACACCTTTGTAATCCATGTCCAAACCAGCCAAAATAACACGTGTTCCTTTCTTTGCTAATTCGTTGCAAACATCGATGATTCCTGCATCAAAAAATTGTGCTTCATCGATAGCAACTACTTTTTCATTCTTCCATAAATCGAGAATTTCCTTGGATTCACTTACTGGAATTGCTTTCAAGCTTGAACCTTGATGACTAACAACATTCTCCGTATGATAACGATCATCGATAATTGGTTTAAATAAGACCAATTTTTGATTTGCAAACTGTGCGCGTTTCATTCGGCGAATTAATTCTTCTGTTTTTCCAGAAAACATGGAACCACAGATTACTTCAATCCAACCATTTTGTCTGCCTTCTCCAGGAAATTGTTCTAAAAACATCGTTTCTTCTTCTCGCTTTAGGTTATTAACAAATCATCGAAGACAAGTTTCTTCAGGTGATAATTTTGCATTGCTGCCTCGTGGGTAACTTTACATTTTAAAAGTCGTTATTTTGTTGTTCATAGCCAAAGCAACGTTAGCAACTTTACAAAAATGTTGAAAAATAGAGATTCAAAAGAGTATGGCAAATTTATCTACAATCGAAGCGCGTTTAAAAGCAATTGAGGAAGCTTTCTCAAAACTTAATCACGGAAAATTAACACGCGAAGAACTTGAAGAATTAGTGGTAAATACACAAGAGTTGCATGAACGTGCAATCATTCTGCGCTACAAAGCTTTTGAAGAAAAAATATTTGGTGAACGTCCAGTTGAAATTGCTCCAGTAATTGAAACACCGGCTCTCGAAGAAACAGTCGTTGAACCGATTCAAGAATCTCCTAGTTATTCAATGCCTGAATTGGAAATCGAATTGGATGCAGAAGAGGAAGTAATCGAAGAAGAAATTGAAGAGATTGAAGAACAACCAGCATTTGATTTTTCTTTGTTCGATGATTCAGCTGAGCAAATCAAGGAAGAGGTTTTAGAAGACAATACTTTTGAGCATTTGTCTGTTTCAAGCACAGAAAGCACAGATGATGGTGTTCATGAAGAGCATATTACCATGGAGCAAGTAATAGTAACTCCTGTAGAAAATAGCAACTTAGATTTTTACAACAAATTTTCTAAAGAATCAGGTGATTCAGCACCTCAATTTGGTATGACTACATTAAGTACATTAATTGGTGCTTTTGGATTAAATGAGCGTTTACAATACATCAATGAATTGTTTGATGGATCTAGTGAAGCTTTCTCGGATGCAATTAAAGTTTTAGACAACTTAAGCTCACGAGAAGAAATGTTGATTCGCGCATCAGCTTATGCCAACAATCACAATTGGGATTTAAAAAGCGAGACAGTTGAAGAATTTGTTGCTAAATTAAAACGTCGTTACCAACAGTAATTTTCATGTTCAAGTTACCTTCAATGCTAATGAAAAAAGGACTTTTCGTTCTTCTATTCACGTCGGTTGTTTTTAGTAATCTGACATTTGCACAAATTGAAGAAGTAGAACGAATCACTAAAACTCTTTGTTCTCCCGAATTTCATGGTCGCGGTTATGTGAATAAAGGAGATTCATTGGCAGCTGAATTTATCGCAGCTGAATTTAAAAAAATCGGATTAAAACCATTGAAAAAATCCTATTTTCAGTCCTTCAAGTTGGATGTAAATACCTTTCCAAATGAAATGGCAATTCAGCACAATGGACGAACGCTGATTCCTGGGATTCATTATTTGGTAGATCCGGCAAGTGCAGGAGGGAAATTAGAATTACACCCAAAATTAATTCCGTTTGAAACAGCCTTAAACGTTGAAAAATTGATCGAAGAAATTAAATCAATTTCAAACGGGAAAGAATACAATGCTATAGCATTAAACTTTGTAAATCTGTCAGCCGACACATTAAAAAAAGTTGCTGGATTGAAAGAAGAATTAGCGGGAATGATGCCTGTTATTGAAATAACAAATCAAAAGTTTACGTGGTCTGTTTCCGATCAACAGCTAAAAAATCCCTTGATTCAGATTCAAGATTCTATTTTTTCTAAAACCAGTAGTTTCACTATTTCCATTGATGCCCAACTAATTAAAAATTATACATCACGGAACGTTTTTGCCTACTTACCCGCTAAAAAGAAATCAAAGAAAACAGTCGTTTATACTGCACATTACGATCATTTGGGACGAATGGGTGCTGAAACCTATTTTCCTGGGGCGAATGATAACGCAAGTGGAACAGCAATGCTCTTAAGTATGGCCAAATACTTTAAAGAAAATCCTGTTGATTACAATATTTTATTCATCGCCTTCGCAGGAGAAGAAGCTGGTCTTTTAGGATCCAAGCATTTTGTTGAACATCCCTTAGTGAAGTTAAACAAAATTTCATTTCTCTTGAATTTAGATATCATGGGTAGTGGTGAAGATGGTATTACCGTTGTGAATGCTACCTTGTTCGAAAACGAATTCAAACAATTACAAGCTATCAATGCAGAGAAAAACCTTTTGAAACAGGTTAAATCTCGCGGTCCAGCTGCCAATTCAGATCATTATTGGTTCACACAAATGGGCGTTCCAGCATTTTTCATTTATACCATGGGACCCAATAAAAACTACCACGACGTGTTCGATACCCAAGCAAATTTAAGTTTTGTCGAATACGAAGACATAACAACACTTTTGGTGGAATTCACGAAACATTTGAAACGTTAATATTTTTTTAATCAATACACTTTACCGTTTAAAAAATACAGTTTACTCATTACGCCTAACTTGTATTTACAATAATCATTATCTTGGTCACTTAAACTACAATTTATGAAAGCAGCACTTGTTGTATTTTTCTGTATTTGCACCTTTATAGTTCAGGCTCAACCATATGCAGGAGCTGGTAAAGTGTTTGTTAAGGAAAAACCAACGAAAGCTGCCCAATGTACACCTCCTACAACTTCCACGTACATGGAATTAAACAATGTGCGTATACTCGTGCATACAGCAGGAAACCTTTGGCAAAAACCAAATCAAAATTATTCGCAATACGAGGTTCCGAAAAACTCTGGAATCATGGCTCTGTTCACCGCAGCACTTTGGTTGGGTGGGACAGATGTGAACAATCAATTAAAATTAGCAGCGCTTCGTTACCGAGAAGGACAAGATTATTGGACAGGTCCATTGTCGAAAGTAATTGCCGAAACGACCTATGAAAATTGTGCAAAATACGATAAGCACTTTGTGACAACACAAGATATGATTCGTGAATTTGCCGCATGGTACGATGCCGGAATAGAAGATCAAGAAAACGGAACGAATACACAAGCTGAACTATTTCCAAATTATGAAGTTCCTGCGATTGTAAAACAATGGCCTGCTCACGGTGATGTTTCGATGGGTCAAGATTATTACTTAGCCCCATTTTACGACCGAAACGAAGATGGTATTTACAATTGGCAAGAAGGAGACTTTCCTTGGCACGACATTTATCGCACAAAAGAATGTAAAACTGACCGACGTGTTTCCCTTTTTGGAGATTTGAATTATTGGTGGGTTATGAATGACAAAGGAAACATTCATACTGAAACAGGCGCTGATGCAATTGGAATGGAAATTAGAGCTCAAGCGTTTTCATTTGCTTCCAATGATGAAATCAACAACATGACATTTTACAACTATGAATTGATCAATCGAGGGACACAAACCTTATACAATACGTATTTTGGCTTTTTTACGGACGGAGCGCTTGGTGACCCTTATGATGATTATGTTGGCTGTGATGTAAATAGAGGTTTAGGTTACTATTACAACGGTGACAATGTTGATAGTGACAATTCTGGATACAAGGGTTACGGTACTTCACCACCTGCAGTTGGCGTTGATTTCTTTGAAGGACCATATCAAGATAACGACGGCATTGACAACGGATTTGGAATCGGTTATAATCAAGCTTTAAATGGAATTGGATACGGTGACGGAATCATTGATAACGAGCGTTTTGGAATGCGTCGCTTTTTGTACTATTCAAATACTACAAATGGTGCAAATCCAAATCAAACAGATCCAATCAATGCTTCTGATTACTATAATTACTTAAGAGGATTTTGGAAAGACGGCTCACAATTTTCATACGGAGGTAGTGGACATATTTCTGATCCAGAATCCAATCCAGATGTGCCATGTGATTTCATGTTTCCGGGTGATACAGACCCTTTAGGTTGGGGAACTGGAGGATTACCACAACAACCATGGACAGAAGTTGGATCAAATAATCCTCCGAATGATCGCCGTTTTGTAGAATCTGCTGGGCCATTTGTATTAAAACCTGGAGCAGTGAATAATATTACTGTGGGTGTTGTTTGGGCACGTTCAAACGGCGGCGATCCATATGCATCTGTAGAAGTGTTGCAGCGTGCAGATGATAAAGCGCAAGCACTCTTCGAAAATTGCTTTAAAGTGTTAGAAGGACCGCATGCACCAGATTTGGCTGCCCAAGAATTAGAAAATGAAATTATTTTAACCTTATCCAATTCCCCGAGCTCCAATAATTACAAAGAGGCCTACACTGAATATGATCCATTCATCGTTTCGAGTGATCCGAATGCAGATAAATATTACCGCTTCCAAGGCTACCAAATTTTCCAACTTGCAAGTGCCCAAGTTTCATTATCTGATATTGGAAATGCCGAAAAAGCACGTTTGGTTGCTCAGTGTGACATCAAAGATGGTGTATCACAAATTATCAATTTCGAATTTGATGATGATTTAGGAGCGAGTATTCCGATTGAACGCGTAAATGGAAGCGACAATGGGATTAAACACAGTTTTAGTGTGAAAAATGACTTGTTTGCGCAAGGGACAACCCAATTGATCAACTTTAAACGCTATTACTATTTAGCAGTCGCATACGGATACAATAACTATAAAAACTATGATCCGAATGATCCATCGGCACTCGATGGTCAAAAACGCAAGTATTTGGCAAGTCGCAAAGCAGCGGTTGGTGAAGTTCGACCAATAGAGGTCATTCCACACAATCCAATGCCTGAATCAAATGGAACCTTGCATTATTTGGAATATGGTCAATCACCTGAAATTACACGATTAGATGGATATGGAAATGGAAATAATCCTTTAGAATTAACAAGTAATTCCTTAGCCGAAATCATACTGAACGGTAAACAGGATAAAGTCACCTACGCTCAAAATTTTGGTCCAATCAAAATCAAAGTTGTTGATCCATTGAATGTGGCGGATGGTTATTTTGAATGTAAATTTAGGGACTACACAAGCAGTGTTTCAAATGGTGCTGATACCTCTAGTTGGACCATTTACCGCTATTCTTCTGAAGGTGGCGAATTATTAGACTCGGTTCAATCAGAACTTACAATTGCGAGTGACAACGAACAAATCATTCCTCAATGGGGAATTTCTGTGCAGATAAAACAGTATAATTATACCGGTTCTACAGTTAATTATGACCAAAAAACTACTGTGTTAAGTAGTTCGGTTTCATTTGCTGATTCTTCAAAAAATTGGTTGGGATTCATTTCGGATGGAAGCAGTTTTAATCCTAGCAATTGGATAAGGTCGGGAAATTATGTCGCAGAACCATTTACTGGAATTGACGAACTTTTTCTTCAAGGCGGATGTTATGACGATGAGATTGGAGTTGATGATGGGCATGTATTTGACAAAATACTAAAAGGCGGTATTGCTCCTCACAGACTCACTGGTTATCAATGTGATTTCATGCCAATTGCCTATTACAATTTAACAAATCCAGGAGCTGCAAAAACAAATGCAATGTTATCATTTTTGCCAAGTGTAAATATTGTTTTAACCAACGATAAATCAAAATGGACAAGATGTCCAGTTATTGAATTAGGTCGTGACGAAGATTTAAATGTAGGCGCTTGTAAACCAGGAATGATGCGCAAGAGCCCAAGTGTTAACAAATATGGTCAAGAAGATGGAACTGGAACTGGAATGGGTTGGTTTCCAGGGTATGCTGTTGATTTGGAAACGGGAGCACGTTTGTATATGGCGTTTGGCGAAAATTCATTTTTAGGGGCAGACAATGGTGCAGACATGCTTTGGAATCCAACTTCTCGTAAATATTCACCTTTAGGAGGCCCAATTTTCGGTGGAGGACATTCTATCTGGATTTTTGGTACCAAAGCGAAATCAATTAATAATTACAGTAATGCTTACGATTTTCCTGAATACAATCCTCAAGTTGCGGAAGATTTAAGTGGAAATCACTTGTATCAAAAAATGTTGCTCGTGGAAGGAAACAGCGCATCTGCAAAACGAGAAGTTTATGGTAGTTTAATGTGGGTGATTAATCCTTTATTGAATGAAGGAAAAACATTGCTTTCAACAGATGCAACAATAAAAGTGCGCGTCAACAAAGAGTATAAAAATTTCAATGCAACTGGATTAAACAATGGCAAGCCAATGTATTCTTGGAACATGGAAGCTGTTCATACCGAAACTTCGAATCGAGATGCGCTAGGAGATGCTTTGAAATTAATCAACGTAGTTCCAAATCCTTACAATGCCTATTCGGAATATGAATTCAACAAATTGGATAACCGTATTAAGATTACCAATCTACCTGAAATTTGTACCATCAAAATCTATAATTCGCAAGGAAAACTGATTAAAACTTACAAAAAGGACAATCCATCAACCTTCCAAGATTGGACATTAACCAACAACCAGAATATTCCAGTTGCATCAGGTGTTTATCTCATTCATGTGGATGTTCCTGGTGTTGGTGAACGAATTATAAAATCGTTTGTCGCCATGAGAACGGTTGATCTTGAGAATATGTAAATCCTCAATCGCCATTCTTGCGTATATTTGCAAAAAAATTCAGATGAAAATTAAAGAAGCAGCCTTCGTTATTTCTAACTCAGATTACAAACTTTGTCCAACCGATGAACGTGCAGAATTCGCATTCATAGGTCGTTCAAACGTTGGAAAATCTTCTTTGATAAACATGTTGGTCAATAATAAAAACTTGGCTAAAACATCTGGTCGCCCAGGAAAAACGCAATTAATCAATCATTTCATCATTAATAACGAATGGTTTTTGGTGGATTTACCGGGTTACGGTTACGCAAAAGCATCAAAAGTTCAACGTGAAAAATGGGAAAAATTCATTGCTGAATATTTGACTAAAAGGCAACAATTATTAAATGTTTTTGTGCTCTTGGATTGCCGTCTAGAGCCACAGAAAATAGATTTAGAATTTATGAATTGGTGTGGAGAAAAACAAATTCCGTTCTCCATGGTGTTCACCAAAATTGATAAACTTTCCTCAACAGCCTTGCAAAAAAATCTTGCGAAGTACAAAAAGGAAATGCTGAAATATTGGGATGCTCTTCCACCCGTTTTTACTACTTCAAGTGAATCATCATTTGGGAAGGAGAAAATCCTCAATTACATTGAACAAATCATAGATAACATGAAATAACACATTTCGTGTTTAAATTTCACTGAACCGTTGTTTTAACATGCTTCGTTTATCTTACAATTCACAACTTGTAATTATCTTTACGGCATGGAACAAAAAGAGGACAAACTAAAGGAAGTAATTTCCCATGCGAAAGAATACGGTTTTGTATTCCCATCTTCAGAAATTTATGACGGTTTAGCAGCAACATATGACTACGGTCAGTTGGGTTCTGAACTAAAAAACAATATCAAATCCTATTGGTGGAAATCAATGGTGCAAATGCATGACAACATTGTTGGAATCGATTCTGCAATTTTCATGCATCCAACAACATGGAAGGCTTCAGGACACGTTGATGCGTTTAATGATCCATTGATTGACAATAAAGATTCTAAAAAGCGTTACCGTGCGGATGTTTTGATTGAAGAACACATTGAGAAAATTCGTCAAAAAATTGACAAAGAAGTTGAAAAAGGCTTCAAGAAATTTGGCGATAGTTTCGATGAGGCACAATTCCGTGCTACCAATCCTAATGTTTTGCGCAATGCTCAAAAAATCACTGAGATTGAAGATAGAATGCGCACAACATTGGAGAACAACGATTTGGAAGGCGTTTATCAATTAATCGTTGATTTGGAAATTGCATGTCCAATTTCAGGTTCTAAAAACTGGACAGAAGTGCGTCAATTCAACTTGATGTTTTCAACTGAATTAGGTTCTGTTGCGGGTGATGCTTCGACGATTTATTTGCGTCCAGAAACAGCTCAAGGAATTTTTGTCAACTTCTTGAACGTTCAGAAATCTGGTCGTATGAAAATCCCATTTGGAATTGCACAAATTGGAAAGGCCTTTAGAAATGAAATTGTTGCACGTCAGTTTATCTTCAGAATGCGTGAGTTTGAACAGATGGAAATGCAATTCTTTGTTCGCCCTGGAGAAGAAATGAAATGGTACGAATACTGGAAAGAAACACGTGCAAATTGGCATAAAAAATTAGGTTTAGGCGATAATTTATACCGTTTTCACGACCATATCAAATTGGCACATTACGCCAATGCAGCTGCAGATATTGAATTTGATTTCCCAATGGGATTCAAGGAATTGGAAGGAATTCATTCGCGTACAGATTTCGATTTAAAACAACACGAGCAATATTCTGGTAAAAAACTACAATATTTTGACCCAGAGTTGAATCAAAACTATGTTCCATATGTAGTTGAGACTTCGGTAGGATTAGATCGCATGTTCTTGGCTGTATTAAGCGCATCTTACAAAAACGAAAAGTTAGAAGATGGTTCGGAACGTTCAGTTTTGAGTTTACCGCCAGCATTGGCTCCAATTAAAGTTGCCGTGATGCCGTTGACGAAAAAAGATGGTCTGCCAGAAAAAGCGCAAGAGGTATTGAATTTATTGAAATTCGACTACAACTGCGCTTATGATGAGAAAGATTCACCAGGTAAGCGCTATAGACGTCAGGATGCGATTGGGACACCATATTGTATCATGATTGATCATCAAACAATGGAAGACAATACAGTTACAATAAGAGATCGTGATACTATGGAACAAATTCGCGTGAACATTACAGAACTGTACAAAATTATTGATGAGAAAGTGAACATGCGTTCATTGCTTCAATAAGCAAATTATAGAACTATTTTAAACTCCTATTTAGCAATAAATAGGAGTTTTTTTTGTGGTAAAAAAAAGGGAACAGTATTCCTACCATTCCCTTTTCTTGAATAAACAAATTCTATTTTTGTTTCAAAGATTCAACTTCTTTTTTCAATTCTTGCAATAATTTCATTTGCTCATCAATCAATTGTTTTTGAGCATCTAACATAGTTTGCTGTTCTTGTATAGCTTCAATTAACAATGGTGTCATTGCTGCATAATTCACCATATAATTTCCTTCATAATTGCTAACTGCTTCTGGAAGAACCTTCTCTAATTCTTGCGCTAAAACTCCTGTTGTCAGCATTGCTTTCTGTCCTTTTGCTTTTTCTGAATCCAGTAAAGTGAATTCATAAGTGTAGCCATTAATCGCAAGTAATTTCTCTAAACTATTTTGAATAGGTTGAATATTTGTTTTTGATCGTGCATCTGAAATTTGGAAATATTGTCCGTTACCGTCAATTCTTGCACGCATGGCGCTGTTATCATAGGCAGAACCTGTGTTGTCCAAATAATCTTCATCGACAATTTTTACAAGGTCATTATCGCCAGGACTTAATATCATTGCGTAATTCCCATTTGCCCAAAAACCTCCTTCTTCAGATTCACTATTTCCGCTGTAAACACCACCTAAACCACTATCAAATTGATCAGTCCATATAATCGGTGCAGTAGCTCTTTTTATGACATTCGCGTTATTTTGCAAACGTATTTCTTGATCTATGTACAAATACCCAGGATTACCCGAAAGGACTGGATTCGTAGCAGAATTACCTAATTTTAATTCTCCAATATTTGCATTTGATGTGCTTATTAAGCCAAGTCTGTTTGCCACATCCAAATCACTGAAATAAGTGTCATCTCCAATTATCAAATTTTGTCCTCCAGAAGCATAAACATCCATTGCTCTTATTGTACCATTTACATCCAATCTAACACCTGGAGTAACATTACCAATACCAACAAAACCAGTATTTGTCATATTTATAACGTCTCCATAATCAGCTCTCCATAATTTCATCAGTCCTCCTGTACCATACATAGTGTATTGTGTTCCTGATGTTCTGTCTTGGGCTGAACATTCGGCAGCTGGACCTGTGGAATAAATTTTACCAACTACTTCCAATTTTGAATTCGGAGCAGCTGTTCCAATTCCAACGTTTCCGTTGTTCATAACTCTCATACGCTCGACATTCCCAGTTCTCGTTACAAAATCAACGGCATCAATTGTTCCAATAAAATTGGTTGATGCATTGGTACCAGTATTCCCAGTTGTTGACCAACCATTTGATGTGGTTAGTATCTTTGTCCAAGCCTGTGTTGCTGAACCATTTGTTTTTCTGAACCATAGGTCTTGATCGAAGAAACTACCAGCAATTTGCATTGCGTAATTGTTCCCATTATTGCTGTGACGAGAATCTATCAAATGCCACCAGCTTGTTGCACCTGCCGGAAAATTGACTGGAGCACTTGTTTCAAAAAAACCTGATTGAGCACCTGCGTTTCCTTGAAGACCGGCATCATTTCTTGTCTCCGTTCTAACGTTGCTATTCCCAAATGCAAAAGTACCAGTAGCTAAGTCCAAGCGATAAGCCGGACTTGTTGTTCCCATTCCTACATTTCCGTTAGATCCCAAAATAATCATTCTTTGAGCTGCATTGGTTGTAAAATTTAGATTACCCGTTCCTCTTGAACTCATACCCAAGTCTTGCGCAACATTCGAGCCCGTTGCATAAATTGTATTGTACCCAAAACCAATACCCTGTGTGCCGTTATCATGTCTAAATTCAACACCAACAGCTCCTGCAGATCCTGGTGCCAATGTTCCTGTCACATAAAGTGGCTGACCTGAGGCATGAGAACCACTTCTTGTTGCTGCAGAGATATCCACTTTATTATTTGGTATCGTCATACCTACACCAATCCCTAAATTTCCTGCAGAAGTCATTCTCATGCGTTCAAGATTACTAGTGCGTGTAACAAAATCAACAGCATCTGTTGTTCCAATGAAATTAGTTGCTGCATTAGTACCCGCATTTCCTATAATAGTCCAGTCTACACTTGCTGAATTTAATAATCGCGACCAAGCTGTTCCTGTCCAAAAATAGTATCCTGGGGTGACATCAGAAACTGATGCAGTATTATAGACTAACAAACTTGCAACAGGCGCTGTAACTGGACTCGCAACGTTGGTTGCCGTTAATGCCACTCGCGGAATCAATAATCCTGAGTTGGTACTCGAAATTTCCAATTTTGAAGAGGCATTAGGCGTACTTGTTCCGATACCAACATTTTGAGCAAATACATTTGAGCTTGCTAAAGCTGTTAAGATTGTTGTAGTAATTATTTTTCTCATTGCAATCTGATTATTGTTTGATGAATTTTTGCCAAACGATCTCCTCGCTGGTTGCATCTGTGATTTTTACATTATACATTCCGGTTACCCATTGTTCTGAACTAATAGGAATAACAGAATTTCCTTTTTCAATGGTGCTTCGATTGTTATAAACAAGCTGACCAATAGAATTATATACCTCGATTGTTAACACTCTACCTTTAGAACTTGCAATGCCTATATTCAAATTATCCGAAGAAGGATTTGGATAGATATATACAGATTCAGTTGAGAAGTTTTGTGAAGTCGATAACAATTTACCTTGAACAATTGGCGAATATTCTGATGTTCCATCTAAGTCAAAGACGCGATAACGATAGTAATACAATTGATTGCGATTCACAGCATAATCTTCGTATTGATAGCTTAATTGTGTATTTGAATTTCCTGCAGCTGAAAGAGTTGAAATCAATTCAAAGTTAACACCATCCTCACTTCTTTCGAGGTTGTAGTGACTCACATTGTGTTCTGAACCAATTAACCAATCTACTTGAATAAAATCAGTCATGGATTCTGTCCAAATTTGGATTAACTCGGTTGGTAATACAAATGCATCTGCGGCTGCAACACCAAAAGTCGAAAAACCATTGAAGCCTCCGCGCGTTAAGTTAACCGGAGAAGGTCCACATTGGTCTGGTGTCCCTTGGATTGTATTGTCTTTCGTGATTAACCATACAGTTTTTGAAGGAAAATTATCATCTTGCGGCCAAACAGTCATACTATAAGTTCCTGATCCAGCTGCAGGATTTGTCATCACCCATTGTCCATGATCAGTTCCTCCCCAATAATTTATTAAGTAGCCACTGCATTCCAATTGTGGCGCAAATGTATTCGATAAACCAGTTTGAAAATAGGATTCTAAAACATCATAAGTATTTGCTTGAAAATTGATATTCATGTATTGAACTCCTCGTTGAGCACCAGCACCAGCTGGCTCCAACCCAACGACAAAACCATAAACACCTCCAGCTGGGTCAATTCTTCTTCTAAATTTTCCTTGAATATAACCAGCGTCGATTGGACTCGAGTTTCCATTCAAGGTTACAGTATTGTTAACGAGTGTGCCTAAACCAGGAGTTGAGTTCATTAATCCAAATACAGCAGAATAACCACTTCCATTCGTTGGAATAGCTAAAGGTGAGTGAGTGATGATACGATTTGAAACACCTGCATAGTTGAAGTTGATACTTCCTCTCACGTCACCCACGTATATCGTTGAACCCGCTATTGCATTCGTTTCCAACCAAACGACACCATTTCCATTTCCTAATTCAAGATTGTAAAATGATCCATCGTTTACTCCTAGGTTTGAAGAACCTGTTCCACGAACCGCGAATGATCCTGATATCTTTTGATTTTGTCCTAAATTAACAAGGTTGTTTTGTAAGCGAGTCGTTCCTATTCCGCGTTGTTGAAATAAATTATCACCATATAAATCTCCATCCGCTTTCAACAGCCCATTGTTTTCTAATGTTGCAGTTGCTCCGCGCATATGGATATCTCCCAAAACATGCACTTCTGCACCTGCTTGAATATGAATTAATGCACCATTATTGTATAGTTCATTATTATGCTGACCGAAACAAATAGATGAGAAGAATACCGCAATTATCGCAGTGGATTTGAATGGTTTCATAAATTTCGCAGTCGTTATCAATCCTAGTGAGGACTGATTGTTTACTCGGCAAATTTACAAAATTATTTCACTACATCTCAACTATTTAGGTTGATTATTTTTCAAAAAAATACGAAATGCTATTAAAGCAGGAAAACCAATGATAAAACCAACTGCGAGCATTCGGCCACGTGGTGTTAAATGATAGTCTTTAACCCCATCCAAAGTCTCACCCCAATATTCAATTCCTGAAACAAAATGCAAACTCAGCGGGCGCGGTTCAACAATAGTCGACAATCCATTTTTATAAACTATTTCTCCATCAAATAAATTCAATGGAAGTAAAAACAATGGAGCAGCTATTAGAATTGAAAGTGCAAAAAAGATGAAAATTGGTTTTTTAATTAAGTTGCGCATTGTCGCTTTTTTTGAGCAAAATTAAGAATTTATAGCTGTATGTATCGTTGAATCGAATTATGTTTTCATGCAAGAAACAATCTTAGACCAAATTTCTCGTTAAATTTAACCACTAGGAAACGAATTCGATGAACTTATATTCAAATAAACAAAAATGGAAAATTGCGCTCATGCTCTTCGCATTGGTAATGGTTGGAGCCTCTTTGTTTGTTTCGAATAATATCGTTTCGAAAATGGGAGAGCGCGAACGAGAGCGCGTGGAGCAATGGGCAGATGCGATTAAAAAGAAATTAGAATTGGTTCGTTTAACCGATCGCACGTTTATCCAATTGCGCGACAAAGAACGTAAAGAAATGGCTTTGTGGATTGATGCCACAAAAGAACTGTCCAAAGAAACTCCTTTGGATCAAATCCCTGATTTTACATTTCCACTTAAAATAATCAAAGACAATAAGGACATTCCTGTGATTTTGTTGGATCAAGACAAAAACATTTCGGGTTATATTAATTTGCCGATTGATACAACCATGTTTAGGAAAAAGCACCCTACTCTATCATCAAAGGAAATCACTAAACTTTTTGAAGATTCACTGCTCAAACTATCAAATGATTGGAAAAATAACAATCCCTCATTTACAATTGAAGTATATAAAGGTTTGTTCATGACCTATGTTTATGACGATTCCAAAGAAATTCTTCGATTGGAAGAGGAACGTGATTCACTGATAAATTCGTTTAATCAAGAATTAATTGATAACCAAGGAATGGTTCCCGTTTTATTGGTAGATGCCAAAACGAATAAGGTTTTAGGAAGTAATTTACCAAATGAAAAAGTTGACAGCCTCAATCTAGGTAAAACCATCAATGAGTTAAAACTTCAAAACGAACCATTGGTCATCGATTTTAAAAATGGAACGAAGAATATCTTGTATTTTGACGATTCAGAAGAATTAAAGCAATTGCAGTATTTCCCGTATATCATTTTCTTTATCATTGGCTTGTTCGTTTTTATTGGCTATCTCATTTTTAGTACTTTTAGAAAAGCAGAACAAAATCAAGTTTGGGCAGGAATGGCAAAAGAAACAGCTCACCAGCTTGGAACACCATTGTCATCTTTAATGGCGTGGATTCAATTACTCGAATCTCAAGATATTGATCCGATGATTCCAAAAGAAATGCAGAAGGATGTCGATCGCCTCGAGAAAGTGACCGATCGCTTCTCAAAAATTGGATCAGGAGCAAAACTAGAAGAAACAGACATTACATTAACCGTAAAATCGGTTTTGGATTATTTGAGACCACGCATATCGAATAAAGTTGCCATACATTTTGAATCAAAAGAACCAATTCTTGCTTTACACAATCCTTCGCTAATGGAATGGGTAATTGAGAATATTTGTAAAAATGCCGTTGATGCAATGGAAAATAAAGGTGAATTGAACGTTTTAGTTCATCGCTCCCCAGAATGGGTACATATCGATATTAAAGACAATGGAAAAGGAATTCATCCGAAACAATTAAAAACTATTTTTCAACCGGGATTTTCAACCAAGAAACGAGGTTGGGGACTCGGCTTATCGTTGGTAAAACGAATTGTAACTGAATACCATAAAGGAAAGGTTTTTGTGCTTGAATCTCAGCAAGATGTAGGTACAACATTTAGAATTAGCATTCCTTTGTAAGGCTTTACAAAAAAATCTGTCCTGTGTTTTGAGAATTTAACATTTTTTGAACACATCATCTTTACTTTTGGATTAACTTTGTTTTTATCAAAATCATTTGAGTATGAAAACGATTATCATTGCCGCTTCTACACTGTTGTTAATTGGAGCTTGTAGTACAGAACCAACTACTGTTTTATTAAAAACGGAAAAAGGAAAAAAAGAAAATGCGAAAGCTGAAGTTATTCCAAATCGTACAGCAACAATTGAAATAAAAGGCATGACTTGTGAAGCTGGATGCGGAGGATCGATTCGTAAAGAATTAAAAGCTACGGGTGGAGTGTCGCGTGTTCAATATGATTTTGTTGAAGGTCGAGAAGTACAAACAGCGAAAGTTTCTTTTGACAAGGATAAAGTTACTTTGGATCAAATGATAAAAATCATCACAACGATGAATGAAAAACAATTCACTGTTGGAAAAACGAGTTCAGAGGCTATCAACGATGTTTCCACAACTCCTACTGAAAGTTCAACTGTAAAGGAAACAGAAGAAAAGGTATCAATTTCAGATGCACAAATCGAACTTCCAAATTTAATTGGAATTTTATCTGAAGTTATCTGATAATAACTAGTTTATTGTATAGCTCTTTCGATTCGAAAGGGCTATTTTTTTGCCATATATTTTCAAAAATCGACTTAAACTAAGTAGAACTACGTAGCTACAACTCTGCGTATGTACCTGTTTTTCTATGTAATAGATTGATTTACTTGTGTTCTCACAAAAACCACTGCACCTTTGTTTCGAACAAGCGAGGATAAAACCTCTGGAGCTGGTTTCACAAAAAAGCAAGTAGTAGTCGTTTACATAGGTTTAGGTTAAAAAGTCATGACATCTGTTCATGACTTTTTTTTTGCGTCTAATTTTTTTGCCTCATTCGATTTTCCATTTTCAATCCATTTTAACGCAAATCACTTTTTAAACTTGTTAATTATCATATCATTTGACCTATTCTAAGTAGAACTACGTAGTGACAACTCGACGTATATACGTGTTTTTTTAAGAAGTGAATTGTTTTCCTTGTGTTCTCGTAAAAACCACTGCACCTTTGTCTAGAACAAGCGAGGATAGAACCTCTGGAGCTGGTTCCACAAAAAAGCAAGTAGTAGTCGTTTACATAGGTTTAGGTTAAAAAGTCATGACATCATTCATGACTTTTTTTTTGCATTTAGTTTCCGCGGTATATAAACCTTCAACGACATCCACAATCATTCGTTATCATCCAAACTATGCTATCACAGTTTTAATCAGATAAGAGGAATTTTATTAACGATTGACTTTATATTCAGTCATGTTAATTATTGACTTGGCGATTTTTTTGTTCTCTTTAAAGGTTATCAATTTAAATATTTGATAAATTTTCCAATATTAGAATGACATAGAGTGAATAGTATCTGCACTACTTCTGCAAACGCACTATTAATTTTTAAGCAAAGTTCCATTCTCAATCATCAACCTCTAGTCACGAATTTCCAGTCACTAGTCACTAATTTAAGTACAACTACTTAGGCCCTTAATACCTTCTACGTAGCCCTACCTAGTTAGCATCATGTATATTGATTTTGAAAACGGAAATTCCCATGGATAGGCGGTTTTTGTGATG
>JBDLVK010000101.1:0-22513 GCA_039804825.1 Bacteroidota bacterium | reverse complement strand
TTTGCGAATTGATAACATAAAAAAATGATTGGTTTATGAAAAATTATTACAAAAACTGGAAAAGCCTAGCTCTTCTCTGTTTCTTGTTGATTTCGTCCTTTGGAAATCTTCAAGCACAGGTAAGTGCTTATGTATTTTCCCAAAGTGCTGGCACTTACACCCCTGTCACAGGCGGTACTGTCTTGCATACAGGAACAACTGATGATGCGATTTCAGCATCGACCGGTATTGGTTTCAACTTTACCTACAACGGTGTTGTTTACACATCGATAAAAGTAAATTCGAATGGTTGGGCTTCTTTTGGAACAACAACATCGACTACGACCTACACCCCTTTATCTACGGCAGGTACACATAACCCTTGTCTAGCTCCTCTTGGAAGAGATTTACAAGGTAATGCCACTGGTGAGGTTCGAATTGAAACAAGTGGGGTTTCACCTAATCAAATTTGTACTATCCAATGGAAAGACTACAGAAGATTTGCTGGAACTGGACAAAACTTCAATTTCCAAATTAAACTTTATGAAACATCAAACAAAGTTCAGTTTGTTTATGGAACCATGACCGCATCTGCTCTTAACAGTGATTATGACTGTGGTATTACAGGTGCTGCTAATACTGACTTTAATGTTCGTACAACCACAACTGATTGGGCAAACTCAACAGCTGGTGCTACGAATGCAGCGAATATGACTTTATCTACGACTGTATTTCCTGCCGTGGGTCAAACTTACACATGGGTTGCTCCACCAGCAACACCACCAACACCTACCCAAGCAGCGGGTATCCCAACATGTTCTGCTGGTACTGCTATTGACTTAGCTGGCCCTGCACCTACAGATGTTACATGGTATTGGCAAACTTCGGCAACTGGAACTAGTACATCGAATCCTTATACTGGTCCATATACAGTTTTTGCAAACGGAACATACTATGCACGTGCATACAATGCTGTTACGGGAGTTTGGTCATTAGCATCTTCATCGATTGTTATTTCTAACTTCCCTGTTGCCACTCCTCCACCAGCTGCGGTAGCTGCAACAGATCCTTCTTGTGTACCATTGGGGTCTACTTTAATAGCAGCAACTCCAACTGCTGGTTATTTATATTTTTGGCAAGGTTCAGTTTCTGGAGGTAGTTCAACTGCTTTACCATCAACTACACCTTACCCATACACTACTTCAGGCACATATTATTTAGCAGCTCAGGAAATTACTTCAGGATGTTGGTCAAATACTGTAGGAACAACAGTAACTGTAAACTCTGTAATTCCTGCCAATCCGGTACTTACTTTGCCTGCTTATAACTATTGCTCTGGCGTAACTTCAGCGCCTGTGATTGCAACTGTTCCAACATTAATAGTTTCAGGAACTTGTTCTGCAACAGCTACCGCTTCAGGTACTGATAACACCGGTGTAACGGCAACAGTAAACAATTTTTCATGTGCCACTGGTAACATAATAGGAGCTACTTTGAATGCTTCGATTGGTGCTAACTGTCCATCTTGGTATTACTATAGTATCGTTGTTAATGGTGTTACTGTTGCGACTCAGCAATGTAATCAAACTGGATATGATCTTACTCCATACTTGCCTTTATCTTCTGTTCAGGTTATTTCTGCAGACAACCCATTAGATGGATTTGGTGATTTTGTAACCATGAATTTAACTGTTAACCTTACCTATTCAGGTCCAGCTTCTCCTCAACCAGCATATACTCTTTCTTGGTTCGATGCAACTACTGCTGGTAACTTGTTAGGTACAGGATCACCTTTAGAAGGTTTAGGTACAAGTGTTATGCCTGCTGCTACAAATGGTTCATACAACTTTTATGTTCAAACTGAACTTGCTGGTTGTAGCTCACTTGGTAGAGAATTAGTTGTAGTTAACATAACAGATGTTAATGCTTCATTAACTCCTATAAACGTTACATGTAACGGTGGAAATAATGGATCATTCGCTTTAGGAACAGTTCAATGTGGTACAGCTCCTTTTACCTATTCTGTTGACGGCGGTGCTTATGGACCAATTCCAACTGATTTGGTTGCTGGAACATACTCTGTAGTTATGCAAGATGTTAATGGTTTATTCAGTGCTCCAATTCAGGTTGTATTGACTCAACCAGCTGCTCCTGCGAACGTTGCAATGGGACAAATTAATTATTTCTCTGCTGACATTTCATGGACAACAACTGGTAACGAAACACAATGGAATGTTGAATTTGGTCCAGTTGGATTTACTCCTGGAACAGGTGCTGGAACTATTCAAGTTGCGAATACAAATTTCTTTACTATTACCGGTCTAACTGAAGATACTCAATATGACGTTTATGTATCTGCAGTATGTGGTCCAAACCCAGAATTCTCTAATACAGTTACTTTCTCTACAAACCCAGGATTCCTAGCTTGGGATAATATGTGTCCAACTGCTGGTTTCGTAGATATCTCTGGAACTGGAACAGATTTGGGATTAACAGATGACTCTGAATCAGGTATCACATTGCCTTTCTCATTTACATATGATGGAACTTCTATGAATACATTAACTGTTGGTAACAACGGTGGTGTTCTTCTGAATACATTAACTGGAAATGTTGGTTACGGAGGTAACATGACAACATTGGCACCGAATTATCTTTTCTTATGGGGTGATGATTTAGATGGTCAAACTGGTAATGTTTATTGGGAAGTGACAGGTACTTCACCTAACCAAATTGCTATTGTTCAATGGGATAATATTAATAATTTTTATAATGGCCCAGGAACAGTAACTTTCCAACTTCAAATTAATGAAGCGACGAACGAAATTTATTACGTTTATCAAGATGTTGTTTTCGGTGGAACTGAAACAGCAGATGATTACGCTGGTAACGCAGATATTGGTGTTTCTAGTTCAACAACAGATATCAACGTTTCAAACAATAATCAAACGTATCTACAAAACAACTCTTGTGTTCACTTCTACAATGCGCTATGTCCTAATCCAACAAACATGGCTTCTTTGGTTTTCCAAGAAGAAATTGATTTGACTTGGACTGCTGGACCATATAACGAAACTCTTTGGACAGTAATTTATGGTCCTGTTGGTTTCGATCCAGCTACTAGTGGAACTATTTTAACTACTACAACTCCATCTATTCAAATTACTGGATTAACACAATTAACAGAATATGACATTTATGTTTATTCTGAATGTGCGGCAGATAACTTGACTTCTGGTGGATTCTTAGTGAACGCAACTACATTGCCTTGGTGTGCTGATCCAATCACAGTGAGTGGAACTGACGCAGTTGATTCGATTTTCATGACTTGGGATTGGATTCCAGTTGCTACTGCAACAAATGGTGGAATTTCATCTTTCAACATGACGTATGGTCAAACTAACTTTGATTTGTATTCAAATGGTACAGAATTAGTTGCTAATGGTGTTGATTTCGCAGATTCAATTATAGATGCAACATTCTTACCAGGTCAAGTAATCGATGTTTATGTTCAAGCTGTTTGTGGTGTTGATACTTCAAACTATGTTGGTCCGTTTACTATCGTTATGCCAATTTCTAATGATACTGTTTGTGGTGCTGAAGAATTAATGGTAGATGGTACTGTTTATATCTTTGATAACACAGGAGCTACTGTAACAACAGGTGAAACAGGAATTGTTCCTTCTCAAACTGGTTACAATACTACTGACCTTCCTCAACAAGGATGGGGTCAACCTACATTACAAAGAACAACTTGGTTCACGTTCACTGCCCCTGCTTCAGGATCAATGAGATTTAGTGGAGAAGATATTAATACATTCTGGAGTCAAATCGCAATTTACGATGCTCCAATATGTAATGACTTCAACACATTCGATTTAATTGCAGCTTCTGACCAAGCTACTGTAGACATTACTACAGTTGGAAACACTACTACAATTGATACAGTTAAAGTTGCTCCTAACTTCACAATTTGTGGATTAACTCCAGGTGCTACTTATTATATCATGCATGATTCTTGGGCTGGTGCTAACGGTGCAACTACATTACAAGGACAATATTCTATCTCAATGACTCCAATCAATCTTGAGGCTGGAACATTTGTTAACGTATTGGATGCTTGTACAGGAACATCAGTAGTATTGTTTGATGGTATTACAGGTTACCAACCTGCTGGTGCTTGGACAGCTGAATTGGCTCCTGCTGGAACTGGTTTAACTGATTCATTATTTAACACTTCTGGTTTAGGATACCAAGTATTCAACTTCGAATACCGTGTAACTGATGGTTGTGCATACGATTCAATTGTTTCACAAGTTCAAATCTATCCGCTTTCTTCAGCTGGTACAGATGGTACAATTACAGTTTGTAGAAACGAACCAGTTGATTTATTGCAAGGTTTAGGTGGAAATGTTGATTTAGGTGGTGACTGGTACAATCCTTCAAATCAATTGATGCCTTCTTCTGCGATCAATGCAAGTAATATCCCTGGATTGTTCAACTATGATTATATCACTGGAAACGGTGTTTGTCCTGACGATACTGCTAATGTATTGTTAACAGTTGACGGTTCTTGTAATTACTTGGACGTTCAAGAAATGACGTTCGCTTCAATGTCATTGTTCCCTAACCCAACAAATGGTTTAGTTTACATTACTAATGAAGGAACTTCGGATGTATTCAACTATGAAGTAATTGATATCGATGGTAGAGTTATTGCTTCTAAAGCAAATGCTATCAACGGTTCATCAACTACAACAATTGACTTAACAGGTAAAGTAACTGGAATGTACATGATCCGTGTTTACAATGGTAACGCAGAGAAAGTATTCCGTGTAGTGTTACAATAATACCAACTTAGAATAATGGAAAGGGAGATCGAAAGGTCTCCCTTTTTTTGTTTCAAGAATTTAAATAACTTGGAAAAGCAGAATTACATCCATTGCACATTCAAAGGAAACAGGAGAGGTAATTAGTTCAAAGTTGAGTTATTTAAAAACACTTTAAATTGATGCAATTCTATTTAGCTATTGAATGTAATACTAAAAGACTTCCTATATTTATGAAAAATTGTACGCATATGATGGCACCTTTTAATCTTCAGAAGTGGATTGACGAAAATCGCGATTTATTGAAACCGCCTGTTAGTAATAAAAATCTTTACCAAGAAGCAGGTGATTTTATCGTTATGATTGTTGGTGGACCAAACGCTCGTAAAGATTATCACTACAACGAAAGTGAAGAGCTTTTCTATCAAATAGAAGGTGATATTTGTGTTCGCATTCAAGAGAATGGTGTAGCACGTGATATTATCGTCAAAGAAGGAGAAATGTTCTTATTGCCTGGAAACACCCCACACTCCCCAATGCGAGGACCTAATACAGTTGGGCTTGTAATTGAAAAAGTTCGTAAAGGAACTAATTTGCAAGATGGTTTAATGTGGTTCTGTGAAAAGTGTAATAATAAATTACACGAATACCGTTTCCCTCTTTCAAACATCGAAAATGATTTTATTCCACGTTTTAAAGAGTATTATAACTCATTAGAGCTACGAACTTGTAAAAAATGTGGTCATGTAATGGAAACTGATCCAAAGTTTGTATAACAAAAAAGCGATACTCAAAAAGTATCGCTTTTTTAATGCTACCATTTTCGAAACTATCTTAACAAATTGATATGACCTGTTTGTTCATATTCCTTGTCTAGAAAATCATAATACTTAATTTTCCAAACATACGTTCCATCTTGACATTTCAATCCTTTATAGGAACCATCCCAATAATCACTTTCATCATCCATCGTGAAAATTAATTCTCCCCAACGATTAAAAATCATCAATTCGAAGGATTTAATATTCCCTAAAACAACATGAAAGCCTTGGTTTAGTTCATCACCATTCGGCGTAAATGTATTTGGAATATATATTAATGGATTGTAATAAATATGCACTACATCAGAAGCTGAACAACCATTTTCATCGGTATATGAAACTGTATATTCATAGTTTTGATTCGGACTTGCAGATGGACTAGCACATGTTACACAGCTTAAAAACTCAGCCGGTGACCAAGTATATGGTCCTGCCGTCGTCGATGCCGCATAAAGAGGAATTTCATCACCTGTTAATGCATACACATCAGGACATGTTTGAATAAATGGTTGGGGAAACAAATCAACAAAAACTTGAGCCGTATCCGGACAACCTGTACCATCAATACCAATAACTGTATATAAGGTAGGAACCGAAGGTGAAGATAACACTTGGGATGTAACGATTGAGTTCAATCCAGCACTTGGTTGCCAGTTGTAACTAACGCCTCCACTCGCCCACAACAAAGCAGATTGACCCGGGCAAATAATCGTATCATTTCCTGCAAATATTGAAGCTTCAACAACATCAATGCGAACACTATCAAGAACGCTTCCACACGCATTTACAAAATTGCAATAATACGTAAAGTCATTTGGTGGGTTCACTGTAACCGTTGAACCTGTCAAATTAGTAATTTGAAAATTAGGAGACCAAACATATTCATCCGCACCCGAAACAGTAATATCAATTGAAGCTCCTTTACACAAGTCCAATATATCAGGTATTACAGGAATTGGAGGTGTAAAATATACTGTAATTGAAACAGAATCCTTCACTTCGCAGCCATCAGCAGTAGTAATATCAACAATATATTCTGTACTTTGAGTCGGAGATGCAATAGGATTCGAAATACTGGAATTTGATAAGCTACTTGCTGGTGTCCAATTGTATGTAACACCTCCTGAAGCATTTAACTGAGCAGTATTGCCAATACAAATAGAAGTATCATTCACAATAGTATGACTTACATCGTACACAGGTAATACTAAACTTAAGGTATCCACCCCACAACTATCTGAAATAATTACAGTGAATGTCGTTGTTGTATAAACTGTTGCAATTGGTGTTGAACTAGTTGGATCATCTAAGACCGCTGCAGGTGTCCACAAATAATCAGCTCCACCGTATGCTTCTAATTGAAACGGTTCTCCTGGACAAACACCACCAACTGGAATAACAACGCCACCTTGAAAATCACCTATTTCAACGTCAAAAGTTACTGAATCCGGTGTGTAGCATCCGTTGATATCCGATACAACCAAAGTGACGGTATACGTTCCTGGCCCAGGATAAACGTGAGATGGATTTACGAGATTCGATGTTGAACCATCACCAAAATTCCAATTAAAGACATTTCCATTCGCACTATTATTTGCAAACACAACAGGATTTGGTAAGCAAATAATCGATTGAGGCTCCGTAACGATTGCATCAATTGTACTTAATTCAAATTTAAATGCCGCCAAATTACAATTGTTACTATTGTTTGTCGGTGACCAAGCATTTGGAGTTGACGTAAATCCGTAATCATTCCCTCCACAGGCTCCACATACCGCATGATAAATACGTCCTGATTTGTCAAATCGAGAAGTTCCTCCATCAACATGATTAAACGAACTCGTAGAACCACCCATGAATGTTGCATATTTCAAGGTTGCAGCATTTTGACTCAATACAGCTATATAGAAATTCGAACCATTCGTGTTTTCTTGATAAGCATCAGTAGTTGTTGTAAAACCATTTGTTGTACTAAAAATTGCTTGAGTTGAATACGCACTGTTGATAGTTCCTCCCCAACCTGAAATATAAATATCGTAACAATCTGAAACCAAAAATGCAGTTGGTGAAATTTCTGGATGCCCCGTTCCCGCTCCAATCATAGTTGTCCAAAGTATGGATCCTAAATTATTTGAATATTTACGAATAAATTGCCCAGAATTTGGGTTTCCATAAACTCCTGGAGAAAGTGCCCAAGAAGTTTCTGTTTGACCATAGACGTAAACTTCATTGTTTAAATCGAGTTGGACAAAATAAGCCTGATCGTATTCATTCATTCCCAAATACGTTCCATTCATAAACGTACAAGTCATGCCTTGAATTTTCAACAAATAACCATCTGAATTCCCGCCATTGTAACTTAAATCATTACCAGAAAAAACTGGAATTGAGTTTGAATTTGTTCCTCCAGCTACAAAAACATTTCCGTTACTCGCCAATTGCAGTGAATTTCCTGTTTCAAGACCCGTTCCACCGAAATAGGTAGACCATGACATAGCGGTTAAACCTGCATTCATTTTGAAAATTACTGCATCTTGAGACCCACTTAAAGCACCCTGAGCTGGAGCCAAAGTTGGAAAGTTGGAAGATTGTGTTGTACTTGAAACATAAACAAACCCATTGTTCACAATAATTTCACCACGGAAAGAATCTCCGTAATTGTAATTTAAAATTCCGATGTTGACGCCGTCAGTACCAGTACCTCCAACAAATGTAGATCCCACAAGTGCAGTACCACCAACATTGAATCGAGTTACAAAAATGTCTGCTCCATTTGGATAACCAAGTTCGTTTTCTGAGACAGAAGGACCACCATTAAACGAACCATCAAAACAACCCGAAACAATCGGATAATTCGCTGAACCGGTTACTCCCATTACAAACAAATTACTGTTGTTATCAGTCACTAAACTATGTGGAGCTTCATTTCCAGTCCCTCCCAAATAAGTTGAAAAAATGAGTGCCGAACCCGTCGAATTAAATTTCGAAAGTGCAATGTCAAAACCACTCATAGAATAAGTGCCTTGTGGAGAAACATAGGTGTATGAATTTCCACCATTAAAGGTCATATCAAAAGCTCCTGTTGTGACTGGATAATTTCCTCCTTGATCAAATACAATTCCTCCTGCGTACAAATTTCCTTGCAAATCAGGAGTCGCTGTCATTCCCCAATTATCCATTGTAGATCCTGAGAAAGTCGAAAACACTAAATATGGATCGATTATCAATTCTTCAGAAGTGTTGTATCCATTCGGAAAATAAAAACTAAGCGATCCATCTTTTAATTGATATTCAACATCAACTTGTTGTTTTTTACCTTCATGGATTGTCCAAGCAACTGGACGTTCCTCAATAATATCACCCAAATCTGTTTCGATGTGCACCTGATTTTCTTCCAAGAAAACACGATTGGCACCTTCCACTTTCCACTTCAGTTGCGAAGTATCCATACCTGGTTTAACCAGAAATGAGTATTTCAATTGATTAGAAGAACCATCCAATATAAAATCAATTCCAGGATAAAAATCATTTAGTGTTGTTAGTGCGACACTTTTCACGTCTGATTTCCAGCGCGTTTCATCGTTACCAATGAAATAATTTCTATAAAATTCACTTTGGACGCCTTCGGTTTTTTTACCTTTCCAGGAAGAATTTGTAAATTGAGATTTGACAACCTGAACATGAATTTTCTCATCATGGTCTTCTTCTGTTAATTCCTCACCATCATGCTTGTGTGCCATTGCATCATGTAACACATAGGTAAATCCTTGTTTATCGATATACAAGTGACCTGAAGACATATCAACATTGTAAAGAATTTCTTTATCCCATTGACCAACATTTGGATGTAACCATACGTTTTGAGTACGACCATAAAAGGACGCAAAAACACAAATTACTATGTATAGAAAATGTTTCATCTCGAATCA
Source organism: Bacteroidota bacterium (assembly GCA_039804825.1). Classification (GTDB taxonomy): domain Bacteria; phylum Bacteroidota; class Bacteroidia; order Flavobacteriales_D; family Crocinitomicaceae; genus M0103. The sequence continues at coordinate 12,955 of JBDLVK010000101.1, read as the reverse complement.
CCGAATGTACAATAAATCACCCACTTATAAAAACCGTTAAATCAATACTTTTAGCAGTTTATTAGCTTCTACAGAGTAAAACTCAAAAAGTTACTTGTTGGTTGCTTTACTTTCTAAAAACTTTCTAATTTTTTCGTTAAATCGGTTTAATAAAAAGCGTAAATTTGCAGCTCAATTCAGTAGATAGGCTCATGAGCGATGCGATAAAACATGAGTGCGGTATAGCACTTCTTCGATTAAAGAAACCCCTTCAGTATTACCTAGATAAATATGGTTCAGCATTTTACGGGTTAAACAAATTGCATCTATTGATGGAAAAACAGCATAATCGTGGTCAAGACGGAGCTGGTGTTGCCAACATCAAATTAGACATGCAACCTGGAGAACGATATATTTCGCGCTACCGTTCTATCGACAGTAAACCAATTCAAGATATTTTTGATTACATCAATCAGCGCTTTAAGCAAATTGAAGAGGAAGATCCTACAAAGTTGAAGGATGTCAATTATTTGAAAAAACATGCTGGATTTACAGGTGAATTATTTTTAGGTCATTTACGATACGGAACCTTTGGAAGAAATTCAATCGAAAGTTGTCACCCATTCTTGCGCCAAAATAACTGGATTACCCGTAATTTGGTTGTTGCAGGAAACTTCAATCTAACCAATGTTGATGAATTGTTCGATGTGTTGGTTGAAATTGGTCAGCACCCAAAAGAAAAATCGGATACAGTTACAGTTCTTGAGAAAATCGGTCACTTTCTAGATGAAGAAAATGAAGCATTGTATGCTCAGTTAAAACCTCAAGGTTATTCGAATGCAGAAATATATGATCGAATTGCGGAAAAAATTGACATTGAGAAAATACTAAAACGTGCCTCTTCTGATTGGGACGGTGGATATGCAATGGCTGGTTTGTTTGGTCATGGAGATGCTTTCGTTTTGAGAGATCCATCTGGAATTCGTCCTGCATATTGGTACGAAGATGATGAAGTAGCAGTTGTTGCTTCTGAGCGTCCAGTGATTCAAACTGCGTTTAACTTAAAAAGTGAACAAGTACGTGAATTAACACCAGGGCATGCATTAATCATCCGTAAGAATGGATCGGTTAAAGAAACCTTAATCAACGAACCAACAGAAGCGTTGAAATGTTCATTTGAGCGTATTTATTTCTCACGCGGAAACGACATTGAAATCTATAACGAACGAATTATGTTGGGGAAAAACGTTGTTCCTCAAGTATTGGATGCAATCGGACATGATTTAGATAATTCTGTTTTCTCATTTATACCGAACACAGCCGAAGTCTCATTCTACGGAATGATTAAAGGTCTTGAGGATTACCTAAATGACCGTAAATTTGAAGCAATCAAAGCGCTAGGTTCAGATATCACTGAAGAAAAATTGAGTGAAATTATCTACCAGCGAGCACGCATAGAAAAAATTGCCATCAAGGATGCAAAACTGCGCACATTCATTACACAAGATGATTCGCGTGATGACTTGGTAGCACATGTATATGATATTACCTACGGAAGCGTAAAACGTCATCAAGATAATTTGGTTGTTATCGATGATTCCATCGTTCGTGGAACAACGCTTAAACAAAGTATTTTGCGAATTTTGGATCGATTAGATCCTAAGAAAATTGTAGTTGTTTCATCTGCTCCTCAAATTCGTTATCCCGATTGTTATGGAATTGACATGGCGAAAATGGGCGATTTCATTGCATTCGAAGCGGCAATTAGTTTACTGAAAGACCGTGGAATGGAACATGTGATTCAAGAAGTTTATCGCAAAGCAAAGGAGCAAGTGAATTTACCAAAAGAGCAGATCAAGAACTACGTGAAGGAGATTTATGAGCCATTTACGTTTGAAGAAGTTTCTGCTAAAATTGCTGAATTATTAACACCTCCAACCATCAATGCTGAAGTAGAAATTATCTACCAAACTGTTGAGAATTTGCATAAATCGTGTCCTAATAATCTTGGTGATTGGTATTTCACAGGAAATTATCCAACACCAGGAGGAAACAAAGTGGTGAACAAAGCATTTATCAATTGGATGGAAGGCAAAAACGAGCGCGCTTATTAATTGACGTTCGCTAAACCACGTCTTAATCATGACATATGAAGAGACAGACAGGCATATTTTTTTACATTTTAGGACTATACGTTGTTCTGCAATTTGCTTGGTGGGGCTTTCATTTAATTGAATTAACCGAAGAATTAAAACGCGATTCTTCCGACGTTTCTAAGCGAGTAATTATGATTATTGGTGAAGGATTGGTCTTCTTCAGCATTCTATTATTTGGCCTTTGGAAAATTCGTTCGTCGATTAAAAAAGAACTTCAATTATCGGAGCGACAAAACAACTTTCTTTTGTCTGTTACGCATGAATTAAAAACACCTTTAGCAGCCAATAAACTCTACCTTCAAACCATTCAAAAACGCAATTTAGATGAAGAAAAGCGTAAAAGTTTAATGGATAAAGCCATTCAAGAAAACGAACGCTTGGAAGGAATGATTGAAAACATCTTGAATGCTTCTCGTTTAGAAAATAATGCATTAAAGCCGCATAAAGAAGATACAAACCTTACACAATTATTTGAACAACTCGCTGAACGTTTTCACAAACGAAATCAACTAGAACTACTTTCTCTTGATCTTGAAAAAGATGTTCATGCCAAAGTAGATGTTTTCTTTCTTGAAACCATTATCAATAATCTTCTTGAAAATGCCTTGAAATATGGCGGTGCGAATAATAAAATTGAGCTATATTTAGTCAAAAAAGCAGATCGCTTGATTTTTGGAGTAAAGGATCAAGGTCCTGGAATTCCCAAAGAAGAAATCAAAGACGTCTTTGAAAAATTTTATCGTTCAGGAAACGAAGATACGCGTCAACAAAAAGGTAGCGGACTTGGATTGTTCATTGTTGCCGAATTGGTGCGCATGCTACATGGAAAAGTGAGCTACAAAGAAAACACTCCGCGAGGAGCTAATTTTGAAATAACATTAGAACTATGACAAACAATTTCGGACTCATCATTCTTGACGGTTGGGGTCTTGGCGACCACTCAAAATCTGATGCAATTTACAACGCTAACACACCATTTATGGATGAATTGTTGGCAACTCGTCCAAATGCTACGTTGAAAACAAGTGGTGAGGATGTTGGATTGCCAGATGGTCAAATGGGAAATTCTGAAGTTGGTCACTTAAACATTGGTGCAGGAAGAATTGTTTATCAAGAACTTACACGTATCAATAAATCCATTCGAGAGGGAGAATTTTTTAAAAACCCTATTCTAATCGATGCCATTCACAAAGCGAAAACGAAGAATGTCAAATTGCACTTTATGGGATTGGTCTCAAAGGGTGGTGTTCATAGTTCTCAAGAACATCTGTATGCACTATGCAAAATGGCGAAAGAGAACGGTCTTGAAAACGTATTTATTCATGCTTTCACTGACGGTCGTGACTGTGATCCAAAAAGTGGTTTGGCTTTCGTTACCGAATTGGAAGAAGAATTAAAAAAGTCCACAGGTCGCATTGCTTCAGTAATTGGCCGCTATTATGCAATGGATCGCGACAATCGTTGGGAACGAGTGAAATTGGCGTATGATTTAATGGTAAATGGCAATGGATCGCACCATGAATCAGCAATTGAAGGAATTGAACAATCATACGCATCTAACAAAACCGATGAGTTCATTGAACCAATTGTTATCACCGAAAACGATGCGCCAATTGGAACAATTGAAGAAGGTGATGTTGTTGTATGTTTCAATTTCAGAACTGATAGACCACGCGAAATATCAATTGCTTTAACGCAACGTGATTTCCATGAGTACAATATGCACAAGTTAAACTTGGACTATTACACCATGACGAGCTACGATGCAACTTTTGAAAATGTTAACGTGGTGTTTGAAAAGGATAATTTATACAATACCTTAGGAGAAGTTCTATCAAAATTGGATAAAACACAAGTTCGTATTGCAGAAACTGAAAAATATCCGCACGTAACTTTTTTCTTCAGTGGTGGTCGTGAAGAAACATTTCCCTTAGAAAGCAGAATTTTGGTGAACTCGCCGAAAGTTCCAACTTACGACTTACAGCCAGAAATGAGTGCAATTGAAGTAAAAGATAAAATCATTGCGTGCATTCAACAAGAAACACCGAATTTCTTTTGCTTGAATTTTGCAAATCCTGACATGGTTGGACACACCGGTGTTTATGAGGCAATTGTAAAAGCTGTTGAAACGGTTGATGCATGTTTAAAAGAAGTCGTAACAGCTGGATTAGAAAAGAATTACGAATTTTTAGTTATTGCGGATCATGGAAATGCTGATTTTGCCATAAATCCTGATGGAACACCAAATACAGCGCATTCGTTAAATCCAGTTCCAGTTGTATTGGTGAGCAACGAAAAAGGTCTTGAATTGAATCACGGAATATTAGCCGATGTTGCGCCAACAATTTTAAGAAGACTAGGAATCGCTGCGCCAATCGAAATGACTGGAAAATCCTTAGTCTAGTTGTTAAAAAGAAGTAATTTACAGAATTGAGGTGCTAGCCCCTCAAAAATCATAAATCCATTGACGTAAATTTGTGGTAGTTATACATCAGAATAACTTACTACTACATTTTTTATTATGTGATTCCGGAAAATGGGAGTAGCTGTTATTCTTCCATTTTTCAAATCACAAAAAATGAAACAACTCCTATTTCTTTCCATTCTTTTCTGTTCATTTAAATCTGTTTTCGCTCAAACCACTGGCGATTGGACTGCTGATTTTTCTACAAGTAAAGTCTTCATTGAAAATCTTGGTCAATTCGATTCGGAAGCGAACGAACAAACAGGAGCAATAAAGTACGCCATTGATTTTGGTTCTACACGAATCTTCTTTGGAGAAAAGGGTGTTTCTTACAATTTTTTAGAAATCAAAAAGAAATCACGTGCCGAGCGTCAAGAAATCATGAATTCTCCGGTTAAGACCTTTGCTGAACACAAGCAAAATGAACGTCTAGCTGGAAAGTACTTGGTTCGTCAAGATGAAGTAAACCTTTCTTGGGGATCCGTTTCTACGGATTGTAAAATCGAAGGAATTGGTGTTCAAAGTGACTATCATTCATACAGCTACAACGATGAAAACAAACAACACAAAAGTGTCAACTTTGCAAAAGGGTATGAAAAACTGATTTATCGCAACATCTATCCAAACATCGATATTGAATACACAGTTCACCCAATAATCGGTGTGAAATATGCATTTATTGTACATCCTGGAGCAGACCTTTCTAAGATCTCAATGACATACGATCGTGAAGTTCGCTTAGTCAACAATGAACTTAAAATCTCAACATTGTTTGGAGATATCACGGATCATGCACCTCTTTCATTTTACGACAACCAATCCAACGAAACTATCAATTCTTCCTACCGATTATCAGGTAAAAAAGTAAGCTTTGAGGTAGCAGCCTTCGACCAAAATCGCACTTTAGTCATTGACCCATGGGTTCAAACACCTACTTTTCCAGATAACTGGGATTGTGTGTGGGAATTAGACACTGATGCAGCAGGAAACGTCTACATCATTGGTGGAATTATGCCGCTTCAATTGAAAAAATACAATTCAACTGGGGTTTTACAATGGACACATAGTACTCCTTACGACACAACTTCTTGGTTGGGAACAATGGCGACCGACGACGCAGGAAACACCTATGTTACGAATGGAACGTATTATGCGATTGAGAAAGTTAACAATGCTGGAACAGTTGTTTGGAACAATGGAAGTCCATCGGGAGGACAAATTAGTACCGAATTTTGGAACATTACATTTAACTGCGATCAAACAAAATTGTTGATTGGTGGTTCTGGTGGAAACTTAGACATTCACGGTCGCATTTATGATGTAAATATGGCCAACGGTAATATCAATTCATCCGTTCAAGTCACTTCAGCCGGTAACCTATTTGGTATTCCGCCACAAATTCAAGAAGTTCGTGCTTTAACCTCATCACCAAGTGGAAAATACTATTTTGTAACGCTTGATACAATTGGATACATCAACGATGATTTGAATTTATGTGGCGGCTCCAGCTCCACATTAACACGTGCAAATCACGGAGTCAATTGGGGATATAAAAGTGAAAATTTCCGCGTCAACAATACTGGAATCAAAGTTTTACGCGCTGACGCGAATTTTGTCTATACACACAAAGGAAATCAATTACAGAAACGATCGTTATCCACTTTTGCCATTATTGCCACTGTAACTATTCCGGGTGGTGTTATGTCAACTCCTTTATTGAGCGACAATGTCACTGAAAATGCAGGAATTGATATTGATGCTTGCGGAAATATTTATGTAGGTTCAAAAACCGGCGTTTATAAATTTAACTCTAGCTTGGTTCAACAAGCATTCTATCCAACAACATTTATCGTTTATGATGTGCGTGTAAATTCTGGAGGAGAAGTTGTTGCATGTGGAGGAACAGGTAACAGCAGTACCTCGACGCGATCAGGAGGTGTGCAATCTTTTGCAGCAGCTGCCTGTGCTCCAATCACGATTACTTGTTGTGATGCGACAATTTGTCAACCACAATCAGTTTGTACAACAGATGCCCCATTTACATTAACGGTTGCTACTGCTGGGGGAACATTTAGTGGCCCTGGTGTCAACGCAACGACTGGATTATTTTCTCCTTCAGTTGCCGGTCCCGGAACACACACCATTACTTACACGTTGGCTTGTGGTTCAGAATCAATTTCTATTGTTGTGAGTTCTTGTACCTCACTTTCAGTTTGTCATGAAACAAATGGAAACCTAACTGTATCAGGTGGAGTTGGTCCTTATACGTGGGCACAATATATTCCTGCAGCAACTACACCAATTACAACGCAAGCACAATGTACTTCATGCGGTTATTCATGGTTCTTCGGTAGTTGTTTAAATGGCGTAACTCCAGTGACAAGCTGTAATACGCCTGCATATTGGTCAACATTTGCTACAAACACAACTGTAACTCCTCCAGTTACAACACAAATTCAAATCACAGATGGAGCTGGAACGCTTTACACGTTTAATCCTTCTTCATTGCCTGCATGTGTTACCAATCCGTGTCCTACGATAACAGTTTCAACAACAGCACAAACAAACGTGGCTTGTTTCGGAAATTCGACTGGTTCGGCAACCGTTTCAGCAACAGGTGGACAAACTCCATACTCCTATACATGGAATCCTGGAACATTATCAGGTCCTATACAATCAAATCTTGCAGCAGGAACATATACTGTATCTGTTACAGATGCAAATGCATGTCCTGGTTCAACTACAGTAACAATTACTCAGCCAGCAAGTGCTTTGAGTGCAACCGCTTCAGCAACCAATACCAATTGCGGTGCATCAACAGGTACTGCAACTGTAACACCTGCTGGAGGAACAACAAGTTATTCTTACGCTTGGTCCCCTTCTGGTGGAACTGGAGCAACAGCAACCAATTTAGCCGCAGGAACTTATACTGTAACTGTTACAGACGGCAATGGTTGTCAAACAACTGCATCTGCAACAGTCAACGCAAATGGTGGACCTTCCATCTCACTCGTTTCTTCTCAGAACGTATCATGTAATGGTGCAAATGACGGAGCAGCAGTTGTAAGTGGAAGTGGTGGATCTGGAACTTTGAATTATTCATGGTCACCAGGTGGATTAACTGGAACTTCACAAACGGGATTAGCACCAGGAACATATACCGTAACAGTTCAAGATGCTGGAGGATGTTCCAATTCAACAACAGTTACAATAACACAACCAAGCGCAATCACATTGACAAGTAGCAACATTATTGGCTCCAACTGTGGGTCAAATAGCGGTAGTGCAAGTGTTTCTGCATCGGGTGGTACGGGTGGCTATACCTATTCATGGTCACCAACAGGTGGAACAAATGCATCTGCAAGTTCACTTGCTAGTGGTGCTTACAACGTAACAGTTGAGGATAATTCAAACTGTACTGCTTCGATTTCAGTGATTATCCCTTCCATTGGTGGACCAACTGTGACTTTACAATCCTCAACTGATGCTTCATGTTTTGGCGGAAACGATGGTTCAGCAACAGTCACACAAACTGGAGGAACTGCACCATACACCTACACTTGGTCACCAACAGGTGGAAATGGTGGTACAGCAACAAATTTAAGTGCTGGTGTTTATACCGTTACAGTAACAGATAACACAGGATGCGCTAGCGGACTAAACGTTACAATAGGTCAGGCCACACAACTTGTAATAACAGAAACTATTACCGATGCAAGTTGTGGAAACAGTGATGGAGCAATTTCAGTTGCAGTAACAGGCGGAACAGGAACGTACAGTTACGCTTGGACACCTAACGGAGAAACAAGTTCATCCATCAATAACCTCGCTAATGGAAATTACGGAGTAACGGTAACAGATCAAAATGGATGTAGTTTAACTGAAAATTATACTGTTTCAACGGTTGGAAGTTTAGCCGTTCAAATTACACCTGGAAGTGCAAGTATCCTACAAGGTGAAGATGTACAATTGAATGCAACAGGTGGAACAAGTTACACATGGACTCCAACAACAGGATTAAGTTGTACGACTTGTCCAGATCCGATTGCTTCTCCTTCAAGTACCACAACATACATCGTAAATGCTACGGATGGTTCAGGATGTACAGGTGCTGACACCGTTACTATCTATGTTACTCAAGTTTGTGGAGATATCTTTGTCCCAACTGTATTCTCTCCTAATGGTTCAGGTCCATCTGCAAATAACACCTTATGCATCTATGGAAACTGTATTGCTGAATTAAATTATGCGGTTTACAATCGCTGGGGAGAAAAAGTGTTTGAAACAACAGATCCACAAATTTGTTGGGACGGTAATTACAAAGACAAACCATTGAATCCAGGAGTCTTTGCATATAAACTTGTTGTAACATTATTTGACGGTTCAACAATCATTGAATCTGGGAATTTAACATTAGTACGCTAATCGAAAACACATACAACAATGAAAACGAATTTATATAACTTTTTACTTGCCGGCGCTTTGTGTTATTTCCAATTTGGAACCTTAGCTCAGGATGTGCATTTCTCACAAATGGAATATTCCCCTCTGACTTTAAATCCAGGTCTTGCTGGAGCGAATTCACCCATGCAAGGAGTTGTGAACTACAGAAGTCAGTGGAATAGTGTAGCGACACCTTATAAAACAATAGCAGCCTCTTTTGATGCTCGATTCAACGAAGACAAGCGCAATAAAAAAGGAATCATTGCCGGAGGAATCAACTTTTTCAATGATCAATCTGGTGATTTGAAAGTCAATACTACCAATGTCAACTTGAATCTTGCTTACCATTTGATATTGGACAGAACAAGTACACTTGGACTTGGAATTTACACAGGATTTGGTCAACGTTCAATTGATCCTAACGCAGGTCGTTGGGGAAGTCAATACGATGGAACAAGTTACAATGCTTCAATTGGCTCAGGTGAAACCTTTAATTCTACCTCATTCAATTATGTAGATGCAGGTGCGGGAATTGTTTACACTTACAAAAAGGGACAAGGTTACATGACGCAAAACAACCAGCGTGAGTTTCAATATGGATTTGCGATGTATCACATCAATAAACCAGGATATTCATTCATTGATAAAAATAATGAACACTTGTACATTCGTTTTTCATCATTCGCAAATGCTACGATTGGTATTGGAAACACACGTGGTGCGTTCATGCCTGCAATTTATTTCCAACGACAAAAATCTTCCATGGAAATCATGTACGGATTCAATTATAAATACCTAATCAATGAAGGTTCGATGTATACAGGATTTAATCGCCCATTTTCACTTTACTTAGGTGTTTTCAACCGTTTTAAAGATGCTATGGTTGCACGTTTTATGATGGAATGGGATCAATATTCGGCTGGTTTTGCTTACGACTTCAATATATCAAGTTTGAATACTGTTTCAAATTCCAAAGGAGGATTTGAATTGTTTCTTCGCTTCAACATGGGTGATGGAGGTGGATTCAGATCGCGCTATTAAGCTTTCGATTTTTCAATAATTGACGTAGTAGAATAGCCATCTACTAACTGAATGGCTACTACTTCTCCCCCGTTTTTCTTGACAATGTCAGAACCCACAATGTATTTCCTAGACATTGGGTCTGTTTCGTTTGGATCATAATCCGCACCTTTTACCAAAACATCTGGTTGCAGTATTTCGATGACTTGCAAAGGCGTTTGATCATTAAAGAAAACAACCAAATCCACAAAACCAAGAGCTGCTAAAACTGTTGCACGTGCATCTTCTGGATTAATTGGACGGTTGTCTCCTTTGCCTAATTGTTTAACAGAAGAATCTGTATTGATTGCAACAACTAATCGATCTCCCAATTCAGCTGCTTGTGCAAGATAGGTGACATGCCCTTTGTGCAAAATATCAAAGCATCCATTCGTGAAAACAACTTTGTCATTTTTCAAATGCCACATATTCATGCGTCGTTTTGCGTCTTCTAACAAAACAATTTTATTTTGCATACTAGCCAATCTGCTCATTTTCTTTTTCTTGCGTATAATTCTTTGGTAATAAAACTAATGAAAGTAATCCAAGTATTATCATTAAAAATGTCTGTGTTATCCAAACCAGCATTCCCAAGGCATTTCCAATTCCTGTGCCGTCAACATCACTTGTTTTTGAAATGTAAAAAGCCACAACCAATCCAACGAGTAATGGATACGTTCCAATTCCACCATTTGTAAATGTAATTCCTAAGGAACCAGCAACAAAACCTAATAAAATTCCCTGAAAAGGAATGGATGATGTTTCCTCAAGTGCTTGAAATGGAAGTGCGAACATAACAACATAACACGTCCAAATTATGAGCGTATGAAAAATGTATGAGAAAGGTTGTTTTGATTTGAAAATGGAGAACAATCCGGCAAACACATCTTTTACAAAACCAAGTAGTTTTTTGCGGAAATTATGATTATACAGGAACAAATAAGCAATTCCAGCAAAAGCGATAGCGATGACTCCATAAATCACCCATTTCCATGGGAAACCATTGCTTGAAGTATTTGCTGATCCTCCAAATTTTTCAATGATTTGCGCTTTAATTTCAAAGAAATCATCGTATCCTAAAATAGCCGTTAAAAAAGCGATTGAACCAAGCATTATCAAATCAATTGCGCGTTCAGCAATGATCGTTCCGAATGACGTTGAAAAGGGAACACCATCTGAACGATAGAGCATGGCTGAACGTGAAGCTTCGCCTGCACGAGGAATTGTGAGATTGATTAAATAACCAATCATTACAGCGTGATAGCGGTTCCAGAAATTAGTTTGATACCCCAAGGGTTCTAGTACATATTTCCAACGGTAAGCACGTGATAAATACGCAACTACTCCTAAAACTACAGAAAGAAGAATCCACCAATAATTTGCTTCGGAAATTGCTTTATAAAAAGCGGAAAGTTTTTTGGGATCTTCTGCCATGTTTGCAAAAAAGACCCAAATAAGATACACACCTAACAATAGTGGAAGAACAGTTTTTACTATCGTGAGGAGCGTTTTTTTAGTCACTAGTCGATTAGATTAGTTTCTTCATTCGGAAAGACCAAGGATGGTTTGAACGATTTCGCTTCTTCAAAATCCATGTAGCCATAACCAATGATAATAATGATATCGTTCATTGCTACTCGACGCGCAGCTGGACCATTCAGACAAATTGTACCTGATTTGCGTTCACCCTTAATAACGTATGTTTCAAAACGTTCACCGTTGTTGATGTTTACAATTTGAACTTTTTCACCTTCAATTAAATTTGAAGCATCCATTAAATCTTCATCAATCGTAATACTTCCGATATAATTCAGATCTGCTTGTGTAACTCTAACACGATGAATTTTTGATTTTACTACTTCTATCAACATCCTATTCTAAATTCGGGGACAAATGTAAAGCATTTTTTTGAGTCAAGAATGGTTTACACCAATTCTAAATTGTCTATTAATCGAACTGCTCCACAATAAGCAGCAATACAAACAACTGAATAATCACTCCAAGTAGCATCAAGCGCTTTCAAGCTTGAGCCATCAACAATTTCCAAGTATTCCAAACGTAGTTTACCAGCTGAAAAATACTCCATTGCCAATACTTTAGCCTCTTTTGGTGATTTTAAAGCTTTCAACGTTTGAATATACTTCAAGGCTTGAAAAATGATTAAGGCATCTTCGCGTTCACTTTCTGTTAATCGAAGATTACGACTGCTCATTGCCAATCCACTTGTTTCGCGCAAAGTTGGACAAGCAATTAGTTGAATTGGGAAATTGTATTTTTTCGTCATTAACCGAATTACAGCTACTTGCTGAAAATCTTTTAGACCAAAATAGGCATGAGTTGGCTGAACAATCTGAAATAAATTTCGAACGACATGAACAACTCCTTGAAAATGTCCTGGCCGAAATTCACCTTCCATTATTTGGTCAATTCCATCTAAATCTAATGGCGAATACGCATCATTTTCTGGATAAACCTCTTCAACCGTTGGAGCAAAAACCAATACTTCACCAATCGAATTCAATAAATCAACATCAGCTTGCAACATACGCGGATATTTATCCAAATCTTGCAGATTATTAAATTGAGTTGGGTTCACGAAAATACTCACCACCACGCAGTCTGATTCTGATAGAGCTCTTTTCACCAAGGCCATATGTCCTTCGTGCAATGCTCCCATTGTTGGCACAAAACCTACACTTTTCTTTGCTTCTTTCAGAGGAGCAAGCGCCTCATTCAACGATTTTCGTGTCGTAAATACATTCATCCGTGTATCAATATTGGGAAGACGAATCGACAAAACTATTCCTTTTTGTTGAAGTTCCGCTTTTTTTTCTATATTTTTGTACTGTTTTTA
>JBDLVK010000100.1:0-20000 GCA_039804825.1 Bacteroidota bacterium | reverse complement strand
CTCGATTAAAAGCTATTGAACCAATTTCGCAAGCGATTCAAGCCATTTTGGTCGATTTAAAATTGCCAAATACCAAGTTAGAATTTAAATTGACTGAACGTGCAGATTTGACTGCTTCCGGTTGTACAGATATTGTTTTGAATTTCTCAGCGAATTTTGGAATTGAAACCGTTCCGATAGAGAAAGCGGCAAGTGGTGGAGAATTAGCTCGTGTAATGCTTGCCCTACAAAAATTAATTTCAGAAAAACGGCTATTACCAACTGTTTTATTTGATGAAATTGATACAGGAGTTTCTGGTGATGTAGCACAGAAAATAGGAACATTGTTACAGAAAATGGGAGAACATTTTCAATTGTTTGCAATTTCACATTTACCTCAAGTAGCAGCAAAAGCATCGCATCATTTTAGAGTTGAAAAAGAAATCATTAACAATCGTACAATTACGCATGTAGCAGTTTTGAATCAACAAGAACGCGTTGAAGAGATTGCTCGTTTGATGAGCGGTGAATTGATAACTGATGCAGCAATTGAAAATGCAAAAGCACTAATGAACTAATCGTGAGTAATTTTCAGTTATCGTTCAAAATTCCTAGTCAGGAAACAAAAATAAATCACAAAGAAAAAATTCTTTTCTTGGGAAGTTGTTTTTCTGATGAAATTGCTGATAAAGCCAGATTTTCAGGATTTAATGTACTTTCAAATCCTTTTGGAACAGTTTTTCATCCCATTGCACTTGCTAGGTTTGTTAAAGAAACTTTAAGCTCTTCTTTTCAGATGGAACGTATCTTTCAACGAGAAGATTTATTTTTTTCGCTAGATGCGAGTAGCACAATTTATGGACTTAATGATTCGGAGTTAACAAATAAATTGAAAGATTTAAGAAATGATTGGCTACATCAATTAAAATCAGCATCGCATTTGTTTATTACATTCGGGACAGCTTGGGGATATACGCATAGAGATAAAGAGCTATTGGTTGCGAATTGTCATAAATTGCCAAGTCAACAATTTGAAAAAAAATTAACAACAACTGAAGAAATTGTGCAATGTTGGAAGGCTGTTATATCAGAACTGAAAGCAATCAATCCTGCATTAAACGTTTGCTTTACAGTTAGTCCAGTTCGTCATTCAAAAGATGGGTTAATTGAAAATAACCAAAGCAAGGCACTATTAATTGATGCAATTCGCCAATTGAAAGAAAGTTCAAATGTTGAATATTTTCCTTCCTACGAAATTGTAATAGATGAATTACGTGATTATCGCTTTTTTAAGTTAGATCGCGTACATCCGAATGAAGAAGCCATTGATTATGTATGGCAACGATTTGAAGCAACATATTGTTCTGAAGAAACAATTGAACTTTCAAGAAAAGTAAAACACTTAAAATTGGCGTTATCGCATAAAAGTCTTCATCCCGAAAGCAATGAAACTTTGGAACATAAAAAAAGGGTAGAACAACTTTGTAATGAATTTAAAGCTGCCTACCCATTTATTATTCTAGCTTGATAGAGATACGTTTGAACTAAGTTATAGTCGTACAATTGTACCTTTATATTCAGGATTTTCTCCTTTCAAAGGATTGTTCAAGGTTACTTTCCAAATGAATGCTTTGTTCGCACTTACCATTTGACCATTTCGTTTATCAAGTCCTCTCCATGGATTAGAAACATCGTTTGTTTCAAAAATGATTGCTCCGTCAGTTGGATCGATAATAATCATTCTAAAATCTGCCGAACGTTCAACTAAACCTCTTGGAATGAAACTGTTTATGCGATTATCGCCTGACATTGGATCAAAACCATTTACAGCAAGCAAGTTATATGTTTCTTCAATTTGAACTGATTTTGCAACAGATGATTTACATGAATTTGAACCGGTAACGGTCAATGTAATATCATATTCTCCTTTGTAGAAGAAATGTGCTTTAGCTTCAGTTCCCGTTGTCGTACCGTTTTGTCCCTCAAAATTCCAAACATGTGCTACGCCTTGTGAATTTGTTGCTAGATTGATTGAAGGAACCCCATTTTCATAGTGATACGTTTCATCAATTGTAAAGTCAACTTTCGGTAAAGGTTTTACAACAAAAGATTCTTTCGAATTGAAGATGCCATTTACCATGAATCCTAAATTGTAAATACCTTCTGAGTCAGGTGTATATTGAAGTGATGAATTTCCTTTAATTGTGGTAATTCCATTCGGACCAACTACTGTCAATTCTTGTTTATTTGGATTGTTAATCGTAGTTGATTCGTTCAAACAAATGTTCGCAACACTAGGAACCGTTGGTGCAACCATTTCGATAATCGGATCGAAAATCGAATTTACTGGTTCATCTTCGTTCATGTAAGTGTTTTCCTTCGTTTTAATATAATCGATAGGATTATCAAAAATGTTTGGTGCAGGATCAAAAGAAACAGGATTACTTGTTCCGTTAGAAGTGTTTTTCTCAGGTGCTTCAATTGATGATGCATCTTGAATAGTTGTGTGCGATGAAGTTCCTTTCGAAGTATGAACTTGATCTTCAGTCTCTTTAACTTTTTCAGTTGAAGTAGAAGTGATGTGTTGTGATTTCTCAACATCCGTTGATGGCCATAATAATGCAGTTGTAACGATAACAGCAACAGTTGCTGCACCGCCCAAGTACCATTTTAGGTTGGAATTGCCAGAAACAGGCATCGCCTGATCCAAACGCTTGCTGATGGCAGTCCATGCAGTAGCGTCGTACGGCACTTCGAAACCGTTCAGACTTTCCTTGATGTTGTTTTCAAAATTATCTTTCATGTTAATCTATGTTCATGAATTTTTCACTCAATATTTTTTGAAGATTCATTTTTGCTTTCGCTAGGTTTGACTTCGATGTTCCTTCACTTATTCCAAGAAGCTCCGCAATTTCTTTGTGCGAATAATCTTCTAAAACGAATAAGTTAAAAACAGCTCGATAGGCGGGTGACAATTTTTGAATCGCTTCCATCGCAATTTCCGCTTTCAAATCAGTAAATTCAACTTCTTCTTGATCCTCCATTGGGTCTGATGCTCCCAATTTGAAATCATTGTCATTGTCCGTCAAATAAGGATCTTTTTTCGATTTGCGGATCGCATCAATTGCTGTATTTGCAATTATCCGTCGAATCCAACCTTCAAAAGAACCTTTATAATCAAATGCTCCTAACTTTTCAAAGACCTTGATAAAACCTTCTTGAAGAACTTCTTGGGCACTGTCTCTGTCGGGCATGTAACGCATGCAAACAGGTAACATTTTCCCGTAAAAAAGTTTAAAAAGTTCTTCTTGCGAACGTCGATTGTTTCGCAAGCAGCCCTCAATAATCTCTTTTAATTTGTCCTTGTTCTCCACATTCTTAACATTCGTTAGACGCATCTCGCTTTTCTCGGTTGCCTTCAAAAAAATATTTATTGACAATCAACCAATTTTACGCACAAAATAACAGAAATATTTGGCAATTAGTATTAATTTCGTTTTCGATTAATTTTGATTACAAAAACAAAAAAATAAACAATGAAAGTAACAGTAGTCGGAGCTGGAAATGTTGGTGCAACTTGTGCTGATGTATTAGCTCACAGAGAAATTGCCAATGAAATCGTTTTATTGGATATTAAAGAAGGTTTTGCTGAAGGTAAAGCATTGGATATCTGGGAATCAGCTCCAATCGGTTTGTATGATTCACGTACAATTGGATCAACAAACGATTATTCAAAAACAGCAGATTCTGATGTAGTTGTTATTACTTCAGGTCTTCCACGTAAACCAGGAATGTCTCGTGACGACTTAATCGCTACGAACGCTGGAATCGTTAAAACTGTTACTGAAAATGTTATTAAATATTCTCCAAACGCTGTAATTATCATTGTTTCTAATCCTTTAGACGTAATGACTTACTGTGCATATTTGAATGCAAACACAGTTCCGAACAAAGTATTCGGAATGGCAGGAGTATTGGATACAGCTCGTTACCGTTCTTTCTTGGCGTTGGAATTGAATGTTTCTCCAAAAGATATCCAAGCAGTATTGATGGGTGGGCACGGAGATACAATGGTTCCACTTCCTCGTTATACAACTGTTGCAGGTATTCCAGTTACTGAATTAATTGCTGAAGATAAATTAAACGAAATCATTGAGCGTACGAAATTTGGTGGTGGAGAAATTGTTCAATTATTGGGTACTTCTGCTTGGTATGCTCCAGGTGCTGCAGCTGCTCAAATGGTTGAGGCTGTTGTTCGTGATCAAAAACGTATTTTCCCAGTTTGTGCATGGTTGCAAGGTGAGTACGGAATGAACGATATTTACTTAGGCGTTCCTGTAGTTCTTGGTAAAAATGGTATCGAGAAAATTATTGAATTAGACTTGAATGATGCAGAAAAAGCATTGTTAGCTGAATCAGCGGAAGCAGTAAAAGTTGTAATGAATGTTTTGGATGAAATGAATGCTAACGCATAATTCAATCCTTAATTAAAATATAAATCCCTCGGTCAAATTTGATTGAGGGATTTTTTTACAATTGACTTTATACAAACTTCACTTATAAATTAGCTTAATTTAACGGGAAAATTCAACGCTATTCCTCAATATATATGTACTTTCGCGCCGTGTTATGCAAGCATAAGTAACTTGTTTAATACTAATTGATTTATTGCTAATAATTTACAAAGAAAATGGCTCAAAAGTTCAATGCCTGGCATGATGTATCGAGAGGTGACAATTTACCAAATGAAGTAAACGGAATCATCGAAATTCCAAAAGGAACACGCGCAAAATATGAATTAGACAAAGACAGTGGTTTGTTGAAATTAGACCGTGTATTGTATTCATCAGTTTATTATCCAGCGAATTATGGATTTATTCCTAAAAGTTATTGTGACGATAAAGATCCACTGGATATTTTGATTTTGTCGCAAATTGATGTCGTTCCAATGTGTATCGTTCCGGCGAAAGTGATTGGTGTAATGCGCATGTTGGACAATGGTGAGGCAGATGATAAAATCATTGCAGTAGCAGCAGGAGATCCAAGCGTAAATCACATCAATGATATTTCGGAGTTACCAGCTCATTTTATTTCTGAAATGCGCAATTTCTTTGAAGATTATAAAAAATTGGAAAACAAAACGGTTGTCGTAGAAGAGTTCTTAAATCGTGAGACTGCGATTGAAATTTTGCAGGATAGTTTTAAAATGTACGAGGAGAAATTTCCAAACGGATGATTCAAGACATGTATAGAAAATGTATATTTAGGTTGTCAATTTAGGTTGGCAACCTTTTTTGTTATTTTAAACAAGCATGGCAATAGAAATTACAACATACAATCATTCATACAAAGTAGGTTGTCTTCAAGCTTTTCAGAGCAATATTCCAACTTATTTTACACCGGATGAAATTCATGATTTTGCAGGTTTCCTAAATGAACGTGCAATTCCAACAGCTGATGAGATTCAGAGTACATTTTATTATGTCGTTTTGAAAGATGGATTGGTAATTGGTTGCGGAGGAATTGGTGAACGCGAACGAGATGGAACCGTTACCTTAGCTTGGGGATTGGTGCATGCTGATTTTCATAAACAAGGATTTGGAAAGGTATTACTGAAACATCGATTGGCAGAGGCAAGAATCGTGTATCCAACAAAGACAATCTATTTAGATACTTCGCAACACTCAGCTCCATTCTTTGCAAAGTTTGGTTTTGAAACAACAAAAATCACAGACGATTTTTACATGCCCGGACTGCATCGATACGACATGGAATTGAAACCCAATTACAGATAAAGAGAAAATTAATTTGACGGAAAAATCGTAAATTCAACAAAAATTAAGGGATGAATACAATTGAAATACCATTTAGTAAATCAAAATTAGCATTGGCCATTATTGGATCGGCATTATTTGTAACCTTAGGAGCCTTGCTGGTTTTTAGTTGGTCGGATGAAGTTGGAGCAAGTAACAACATGACGAAGAAAGTGTTAGGTGTCATTTGTATGCTGTTTTTTGGTGCCATTGGGATTTTTGGAATCATAAAACTCTTTTCGTCCAAAAGTGCGATGACGATTAACGAAGAAGGGATCTTGGATAATACAACTGCAACAAGTTTTGGACTTATCAAATGGGAAAACATTACAGGTTTCAAAATTGAAGAAATGATGTCGAAAAAATACTTGGTGATTCAAGTCGATAATGGTGAGGAAATGATTGAAAAGTCGAAAGGATTGCTGCGTAAAACCATGAAAATGAATTACAGTATGTACCGCACGCCGATTGCAATTCCATCTACTGTAGTAAATTACAAACTCCCAGAACTTAAAGAGTTGTTGGAGAAAATGATGGATGAAAAAAATGCCTAATCTAAAACTAAACTATTTGAAAACAAACCTAATTTACCTTGCAATTTTCACATCGATTTCTTTTTTCTATTCCTGTGAAAAACAACCCTTTGATTACCGAAACAAAGTTATAGGAAAGTATCTGTTTGTCACAAAAAGACAAGAATTTGTTCAAGGGACATCTTTTTTGATACTTGATTCAATTTACACAGAAGGTACAATTGAATACGGTCCAAATGCGGATGAACTTTTAGTGAAATATGCACCCAACGAACAGTTTATTTGGAAAGTGAAAGAAGTAGATTTTTACAAGGATATTAACGGATGTTATTTTTCGAATGATAATGATGAATTCAGGATGCATTATTTCCGTCATCAAGGTGGTATGGGAGCGGCTAAAAATCATTGGATTAATGGATTAAGAATGCATAATTAATCAAAATGAAACAAATCAGTTTTTCAACTTCAGGTAATCGTGCAGACATCGGTACAATTACGATTTTTCGGATTCTACCGAATCGCTATGCGCAAGCTGTAGGTCCCTTTGTTTTTTTAGATCATATAGCATTAGCCAAACATAAAGAACCTTTGGTAGGAGGGACTGGTGCTCATCCGCATCGAGGAATTGCGACATTAACCTATTTGCTCGAAGGAATAGGTGAACATTGGGACAGTAGGGGAAATCATGCGATTGTTCGTTCTGGTGGCGTGCAATGGATGAAAGCGGGAAATGGAATTATTCATGATGAAACGCTTAATTTCGACGCAGAAAACGGGAACTATCTAACGCATGGATTTCAGTTTTGGATCAATTTACCATCAGCAATTAAAAAAGAAGATCCAGCATATAAATCGATTCAAGGAGAAGATGTTCCGAAGTTAATGCTTCCAGAAAATAAAGGTTGTTTAAAAATAATTGCAGGTGAATTTGAAGGGATTCGTTCATTAATTCCAAGTTTCAGTGAACAGTTTTTGTATCATCTTCAGCTTTTTCCTAATCAAACGTTTTCAATCAATTTTGAAGAGGATCTAGAAATTGGAGCCTTTTTACCATTGACAAATCTTACGATAAATACCATTGAATTTCAGCAAGGTGAGTTTGTCGAATTTGATAGAAACGAAGGAGAAATTATTTTTTATAACAACTCAAATGAGCTTGCTGATGTAATCATTTTTGGAGGAGAACCCTACAATGAACCAATTTTTGCGGAAGGTCCATTTGTAATGAATTCTCCAAAAGATATTGCAACTGCGTACAGAGAGTTTTTTGGAGGAAAGTATGGAACAATAATTAAATAGAAATTAATGGACGATTGATAGTTTTTGAACTGACAATGTTCCGTTGGATTCAGTTATTAAAGTGTATAATCCAGAACTGATTTGAATGCTTAGTTGTGAATTGTTAGCATCCAAATCGCCCGATTCAATAAGCATGCCTTGTGAATTGTAAATCCAAAAATAGGATAAAGTTTCTGAGCCAAGAAGTTTGAATTTTCCATCACAAGGATTAGGAGAAATTGTAGGTATTTGTGCATCTACTTTTTCGTTTTTTACCCCAAGATTGTCCATTGATAAAATGTAAATGTTCTTGGTGTCCCAACTTGTTTCATAAAAATATGTTCCATCAGTGGTTAAAGCTAACCCTTTGTCAACACACCAATTTGGTTGAGGAGTGGATGGGTTGTATAACAAAGTTGAAGATTCTAATAAACAAGCTTGATTCCAAGTTGGATACCAGCTGGTTGCAAAAAGTATATCGTTCCAAAATTCAATTCCTGTAGGAGAATAATCTCCACTACCCATAGAAAGAATAGTACCTGTGCTTTTTACGAATTTAAAACGACTAATGGAAGCACCACCACTAATGAAGTAGATAGTATCTCCTCTCATTGCTAAATCCAGAGTCTCTTCATAGTTAGGTGCCATTCCAATTACATGTTTTTGGGTAATATTTCCAGTTGAAATTTCTATTTTATAAAGTGTGTCTTCCATAAATTTCACAGCCCATAAATAACCATTGTCGTATTGAATGGCTTCAATTGGTTGACCATTTGGATCATAATCCACTGAGTCTACTCGGATTCCCGAGAAATTGTACTTGTAAATTCTGTTCTCTTGTAAAGTTGAACCTGCGACCCATAAACCAGATCCATCATAACTAATTCCAACTGGATGGAAGTAGGGATTGTAAATTCCGATTGGGCTTGTGTTGATTGAATCGATTATTTGACAAGATTGACTAAATGCCGTTAATCCGAGGTTGAAACCGAAAAACGAGAGAATAAATACAAATTGTTTCATGATAAAGTGGTTTAGACAAAAGTCTGGATTAAAAAGCTTATAACAAATGATTTATATCAGTATTTGGTTAATTTCTCCTGATAGTATTATTCATAATTTTTCTTAAAAAAATAGCAAAACTATATTAAAAGATAGTAATACTATTATATTTGTAGAAAATACTTTTAAATGGAATCGTTTTTACAATACATCAAATTGCCGATTAATGAAAAACTTTATTTGAAGGATCCGCAATCTTCTGAAATTGGCAATAAGATTTTAAATGAAAGCATCGTGCTAATTAATGAAATTGGCTTTGAAAAGTTTACATTTAAAAAACTTGCCATCCATATTTCAACAACTGAAGCATCAATTTATCGTTATTTTGAGAGCAAGCACAAGTTGTTACTGTATTTGAATAATTGGTATTGGAGCTGTATTGCGACACGATTATTGTTTGAAACGAGTAATATTCAGGACGCTGTTTTGCGCTTACAAAAAGCAATTCATGTGTTAACTGCCTTGCCAAATCCTGAAACTGAGCACGTGCTTCCGAATGAAATTTCACTTAAGGAGGTTGTGATTAATGAAGCATCCAAAGTTTTTTTAACCAAAGAAGTAGATACTGAAAACAAGGATGGTGTTTTTAGTGTTTATAAGACTGTTGTGAACAATGTTGTTGAAATGATACAGGCCATAAATCCTGAATATCCTTTTCCAAATATGTTGGTTACAACAGTTATTGAAGGAAGTAACCAGCAGCGGTTTTTTGCTCAACACTTGCCAAAACTCACTAATTCAAGTGCAACGGCAGATTTAGTAGAACAATTTTATCAAGATTTGATTTTTAAAGCAATTCAACATGGATAACCAATCAATTACAGTGTTAAGTCGTTTCCTTGCTCTTTTAAAACCGGATTACAAGGAAATTAAAAACATCTATATTTTTGCAATTTTCAGTGGAATTCTGTCACTCGGTTTACCGCTTGGTATTCAGATGATTATAAACTTTATTCAAGTTGGACAAGTTAGTACATCATGGATCATTCTTGTTCTTTTGGTTGTGGGCGCTATCGGATTTTCTGGCTTACTTACAATTTACCAAATGAAGATCACGGAGAATTTGCAGCAGCGAGTTTTTACACGTTCAGCTTTCGAATTTGCGGGCAGAATACCACAAATGAAATTGTTGGAAATGCTGAAGTTAAATGCGAATGAATTGACAAATCGTTTTTTTGATACCTTGACTATACAAAAAGGTATTTCAAAATTGTTAATTGAATTTACAGCAGCAATTTTACAAGTGATTTTTGGATTAATTCTACTCGCATTTTATCATAGTTTTTTCATTTTTATTGGACTTTTTCTCGTTTTGCTATTGTACATAATTGTGCGAGTAACCGCCAAAAAAGGGTTTCAATCTAGTTTGAAAGAATCTTCTTACAAATACAAAATCGCAAACTGGTTACACGATGTTTCAAGAGCTCGATTAAGTTTTAAGATGGCATCCAAAGAGCGCCTACACTTGGAAAAAACCAACAATTATCTGCATGATTATTTGGGTGCACGCGATACACATTTCTCGGTTTTGGTTCAGCAGTATTCGTTTTTAATAGCGTTTAAAATTCTTATTGCATTGATTTTACTCATTGTTGGTGGATTTTTAGTGATCAATCAACAAATGAACATTGGTCAATTTGTCGCTTCTGAAATTATTATTTTGCTTGTGTTATCATCAGTTGAGAAATTAATTGTGAGTCTAGACGTAATTTATGATGTATTTACAGCTATCGAGAAAATTGGACAAGTTACTGACCTTCCATTGGAAAATAGTCAAGGTGAGATTCTAGAAAATAATACGGAATTAGGAATGCAAATTTCATTCAATGATTTAAGTTTTAAATCGCATTTTTCACCTAAAAAGTTGTTGGATCATTTTTCTGGAGAAATTAAATCAAATCAGTTGGTGTCGATTGTTTCTGATTCGAGTGCTTCAAGTAATGCACTGTTTTATATAATGACCGGAATTTGTGACAACGCAAAGGGATCAATTGCTTTCGATCGTGTTCCTTTGGTGAACTTAAATATTTCCGATTTGAGAGAACAAATGGGAACTTTATTCGAGCATGAACACTTAATTAATGGCAGTATTACTGAAAATATCCAATTTGGACACAAAGATATTTCTTTGAAAAGAATCGTTGAAATGGCTGAGGAAATCGGGCTTGGAGAATTTGTGAATTCCTTACCTGAAAAATATGCCACAATCATCGATAACGAAGGACATTTTATACCAAGGGATGTAGAAATTAAAATTTTATTGCTGCGATCATTGGTGAAACAGCCACGTTTGTTGTTGCTCGATGAACCGACAGCAGGCTTGAATGCAAGTCAAAAGGCGCAAATCATTCAAATCATTGATCGTACAAAGTGCGTTACAAGAATCATTGCTAGTCATGATCCTCAAATTCATCAACTATCTGATGTGATGATTTATATTGAAAACGGAAAGGCCAGATTTGAAGGTCAAACTCAACAAACTCTTTAAAACTTATTGTATGTTAAATTTGTCACCAAACAATAAAAGCGGATTTAGTTTAAAGAACTTAACTGCGATTAATAGAGTTGAAAGTAAATCAACTTCAAAGAAAATAAAGCGAACAATTTATGCTTTACTCATTGTCTTGTTAATTATTCTTTTTCTTCCCTGGACACAAAATATTCAATCAACAGGGAAGGTATCAACTTTGCGTCCTGAGCAAAAGCCCCAAACAATCAACACCGTTATTTCTGGTAAGGTTGAAAAATGGTTTGTTAAAGATGGCGATCGCGTAAAAAAAGGAGATACGATTTTATATATATCAGAAATCAAGGATGAATATTTTGATCCAAATTTGATCAACAGAACAGAACAACAATTGAAAAACAAGGAGCTCTCGGTGGTTTCATATTCGGATAAAATTCGAAATTTAGATGTTCGCGTTGATGCCTTAATTGATCAAGGTAGATTGAAATTACAACAAGCAAAATTGAAATTAACGCAAACTCAATTGAAGTATAAAACGGATAGTATTGAATACCATACTTCTGAATTAAATTTAAAAATTGCGGAAGAACAATATCATCGTTTTGAAAAACTTTATAAAGATGGATATAAGTCGCAAACTGAATTAGAACAGCGCAAATTAACCTTACAACGAACTCAAGCAAATGTTGTGGCCACTCAACAAAAAATGCTACAAAGTAGAAATGATATTTTAGATGCTCGTGTTGAATTGAGTGCGGTTGAATCCAAGTTTAGAGATGAAGTTTCAAAAGCGGAATCTGATAAATTCACGGCACTTTCGAGTATGTATGACGCGGAAGTTGATGTTACCAAATTGCAAGGGAAGGTGGCAAATTACTCCATCCGAAATGGCATGTATTTTATTCTTGCACCACAGGATGGAATCGTAACAAAAGTTCTTTCCAGCGGTATTGGAGAAACTGTAAAACAAGGTCAACCTATCGCGACAATCATGCCTGCAGTTTACGATCTTGTGGTAGAAATGTATGTAAAACCGGTCGATTTGCCAATAATCCATGTCGGAAATAAAGTGCGAATACAATTTGATGGATGGCCAGCAATAGTATTTTCAGGATGGCCGAATTCGAGTTTCGGAACGTTTGAGGGAGAAGTTTTTGCAGTCGACAATTTCGCAGATGAACAAGGGAATTTTCGCGTCTTGATTTCGCCTGATAAAAACGGAAAACCTTGGCCAGAAGCACTGCGCGTTGGAGGTGGAGCAAACGCCATGATTTTGTTGAAAGATGTTCCAATAGGTTATGAATTATGGCGATTAATCAATGGTTTCCCACCACAATTTTACAAGCAAAAAACTACAACCAAAAAGGCTGAAAAATGAGAAGAATAATTGTTTTCATAATCTTATTTTTTCCTTTGGCAGATGCTAATGGACAAGTGACTTTTTCAGATCAACGATTTTATGAATTGGTAATAAATAACCATCCATTAGCGAAACAGGCCAACTTAAAACCTTCGTATGGAAAATATTCAGTATTGAAAGCAAAAGGAGGATTTGATCCAAAACTTGAGAATCAATTGAATCAAAAATATTACGATGGTTCGAATTATTATAGCTTTTTGAATGCGGGCTTGAAGATTCCAACTTGGTATGGAATTGAACTAAAAACTGGTTTTGAGTCGAACAGTGGTTCTTATTTGAGTCCGCAAATGAAAACACCTGCAGGCGGTTTGTGGTATGGAGGAGTTTCCGTAAACCTTGGTCAAGGATTGTTTATTGATCAACGAAGAGCTGAATTATTTAAGGCGAGAATTTATCAGAACAGTACATTATTTGAGCAACGTTTACAATTGAATGAATTGTTGTATGAGGCCGGTTATGCTTATTGGAATTGGGTTTTAGCTTATCATTCAGTAGAAATCATGCAAGACTCGTATAAGTTGGCAACTGAACGTTATGAAGGAATTAGACGAACAGCAGAAGTTGGCGATCGACCAGGAATAGATAGTGTTGAAGCAATAATTCAAGTTCAAAATCGAGAAACATTGCTAAGAAATTACGAAACCGATTATAAAAATAGCGGTTACAACCTTGCCACCTTTTTGTGGACAGAGAATTTGGAACCCTTGGAGTTGGATTCAATTACTAGACCATTATCCTTAGATTCTTTAGAGCTTGTTATGGATTTATTGATTGCTGAAAGTTCAATGGATTCATTGGTTGTAAACCACCCATATCTTAAAATCAACTCCTACAAGATTGAAACTCTTGAGGTTGAAAATAGACTTAAAAAAGAGCAATTAAAACCAGATTTGGCGGTCAATTATAATTTTTTGAATGAACCAGTAAATTACAATCCCTTCGGTAATTATTCAATTAATAACTACAAATGGGGACTAACATTTGAAATGCCAATTTTGCTCAGAAAAGAAAGAGGTGATGTGGCGCTTTCAAATTTGAAAATTCAGGATGAAAAGTTCAATTTACAAAACAATCGGGCGTATATTGAATATAAAATACGCAAAGCGATGGCCGATTTCAGCAATAGTTTAATGCAAATTGCTATCTATCAGAAAACGGTTGATGATTCTGGAAAATTATTGGAAGCGGAAAAACAAATGTTTGAAGCAGGCGAGAGTTCTTTATTCTTAATTAATCAGCGCGAATTGTCTTATATTCAAGCGCGATTAAAATTGATTGAAAGCCAAGTGAAATTGCAACAAGCTAAATTATCGTTGAGTTACGCTACAGCAGGACTTTATTAGTGCTTGTCGTACCAAGAAAAGTTCTCATGAATGATGCGGTCTTTCTCTCGTTCAACAAAATCCAAAAATGCCTGAGCAGCCGGAAACATGCGTTTTCCTTTGGGCCAAACTAAGTTCCACTCACTTTCAAGTGGGAGTCGTTTTATTGGAATAATCCGAAGTTGTTTATTGTTTAGTTCATTCCCGATTCCTATTAGTGGCATAATAGAAACTCCTAATTTGGCAATAACAGCCTGTTTGACAGCTTCATTAGAGGTTAGAACAATTGAGCGCTTAAATGCTATTTGTTGACGATCTAAAAAATTTTCCATTTCTATTCGTGTTGCTGAACCTTGTTCACGGAAAATAAAAGGAATATCAGCAGGTATGTCATGAATAGATTCAATTTTCGATGCACCAAAATCAATATTTCCAACCAAATACAACTTGTTTTTCATAAGATTGATGCGTTCGAGATTGATTTTTTCAGGTAACAATGAAACCAAAGAAAAATCAACAACATTGGACTCTAGATCGTTAACGATTTGACTTTTATTCGAAACATCAAGTTTGAGTTCTACATCTGGATGAGCATTTAAAAAATCAGTCAAGAAATACGGCATAACATATTTTCCAGTTGATACAACAGATATTTTTAATTGACCCGTGATTTTACCTTTATAAGCAGCAGTTTTATAATTGATTTCATTGGCTTCAATCAAAATGCGCTCAGCGGTTCGTGCAACCTCTTTTCCAAAATCGGTGATGTACAGCTTGCGATTGACTACTTGCGTCAAAGGTAAATCAAAATGAGCTTGGAAATTTTTTAATTGAATGGACACTGCCGGCTGTGTTAACAATAATTCTGCGGCTGCTTTTGTAATGCTTTCGTGTTGCACAATTTTTAGGAAAATATTCAGCTGACTCAATGTATAGTTCATAAAAATATTTAATAATGTCTTATCAAATATAAATAAAAATTATACAAATTGAATACTGAATTTTGTACAAATAAAAGCAATGGTAAATGTTCTTATATATCTAAAAACAGATTACGATCCACACCGTTTGGTAGAGCAACTTTTACAAGAAGGATTAATCGCAAAGGCAACAATAGATTTTGATAATAAATCCTATCAAATGGAAAATGAAGAAATCGTGGTCCGGCATTACAACGTTCTTACGATTCAAACACGCTCAATGCTTTTTACCAAATTAGAACAATTTGTTGAGCAAGAATATGAATCCACGATTCCAATTTATTCATTACCGATAACCCAGTCGAACAGTTGGTTTGACAATTATGTAAGAAACCAAACTAAAAAGTAATCATGGAAAACCTAACCATAAATTTAATTGACGGTGAGTTCGACTCTCAAGAGACGAGGGAACTATTAATTGATTTAATCAATAAAAAAATTCAATATCATTCACTTAAAAACCATCAACAGTGGGAGAGAAATGGTGTTGAAGATTTGTTCTCTTCCATGCGCATCAAAGAGTTGCAAAACGCCCGGGAAAAAATAAAAGAACTAACCTCAACGGAATTTCCAGAAGATTTTAAATTGAAAATAAACGCATATATAAAAATTGGCGGTTTTGATGAATTTTAAAGGAAGGAAATTGGTGATTGCAACCATGCACAACAAAGAAAAAGCAATGGCTCCAATTCTTGAAAAGCGATTAGGTGTTCAATGTTGTTTGGAAAAAAAGCTTGATACAGATCAATTTGGTACTTTTTCAGGTGAAATTGAACGTTCAAAAAGTCCACTTGAAGTATTACGCGCGAAATGCCTTGCAGCGATGGAATTGTCTGGTTGTGATATTGCTATTGCATCAGAAGGATCGTTTGGTAATCATCCATTGCTCTTTTTTTCACAAGCAAATGATGAACTGGTCATGTTCCTAGATCGAAAAAACAACATTGAAATTGTAGAACGTGAATTGTCCTTATCAACAAATCTTGCAGGTAGATACATTCATTCTTTGGAAGAACTAGATGAGTTTGCAGAGAAAGTGCTGTTTCCTTCTCATGCACTTATTGTGAAGGATAAAGAATCAGATTTTAGTTTTTTGGAAAAAGGCATTCAGTCCATAGAAAAATTACAATGGGCATTCAATACATGCTGGGAAAAACATGCTTCTGTATATGTTGAAACGGACATG
Source organism: Bacteroidota bacterium (assembly GCA_039804825.1). Classification (GTDB taxonomy): domain Bacteria; phylum Bacteroidota; class Bacteroidia; order Flavobacteriales_D; family Crocinitomicaceae; genus M0103. Next base: position 3,960 of record JBDLVK010000100.1, on the reverse strand, counting down.
CGCGCTATGTACAATCCGACTCGTATGAAAAATATCGCACTAGCCACGTCAAAATTATGCGATAAAATAGCATCATGTTGTCCACGGTGCTATTTTCCGGGATTTAGCGTTGAACAAGTCGTCCCAGGTTTACCTTGTTCAAGTTGCAGATTTCCTACAAAATCTACCAAAGCTATTTTGTATAAATGCAAAAAATGTTCATTCGAAGAAAAACACAATTTTCCACATAAAAAATATGAAGAAGATCCAACGTATTGTGATATCTGTAATCCCTAAAAATAAATGATAACAACCAACAGCGAACGGGCCAAAGAAGTTCTAGAAAATGAGGGAATCATCGGGTTTCCAACTGAAACAGTCTACGGTTTAGCGGGAAATGCTTTCAGCGAAAAAGCGATTCGGTCCATCTTTCAACTTAAAAAGAGACCTCTTAATAATCCGTTGATAGTTCATGTAAACTCATTGGATAAAATTGATTTTATCGCTGACAATATGCCGTTAAAGGCGCGCCAATTGGCGGATAAATTTTGGCCAGGTCCATTGACACTTTTGCTCAAGAAGTCAAATAAAATAAGTGATTTAGTAACAGCTGGACAGGAAACAGTGGCTGTGCGAATTCCCAATCATCCGACGGCTTTAAAATTACTAGAGAGTTTGGATTTTCCTTTGGTTGCACCTAGCGCAAATCCTTATCAATCGATAAGTCCAACGAGTGCCAAACACGTAGCTGATTATTTTGAAAATGAATTAGCACTTGTGTTGGATGGTGGTTCATGTGAAAAAGGTCTTGAATCAACTATCGTTGGTTTTCAGGATGAAGATGTTGTGATTTATAGATTAGGTTCAATTCCGTTGGAAGATATTGAAGCCTGCATTGGAATGGTTAAAATGAATTCTGGACATGAGCTTAAATCTCCGGGTATGGATAAAAAACACTATTCGCCAAAAACGCCCATGCTCGTAACCAATAACATAGAAGAGGCGATACATCTTCACACTGATCAAAAAAGAGGCATTGTTTGCTTCAATCAATTTCCGAATATTCAAGAAATGGAAAATACCATTCTCTATTCTTTTCATGGAGATTTAGACTTCGCAGCATCGCGTTTATATGGTCTCATGCATGAATTAGATCATCAAGATTTAGATATTCTCATTTTTGAAGAATTCCCAAGTATCGGCTTAGGCAAAACAATCAATGACCGCATTAAAAGAGCATCAGAAATAAAATAAAAAAATATGAATTTAGATTTATTAATTACCAACATCACCAACCCCGTTTTATTGTTTTTTATCCTTGGAATCATTGCGTCAATTGTAAAAAGTGATTTAGAAATTCCTGCTGCAAGTTTTAAATTTATTTCCATTTATTTGTTGTTTTCAATTGGTTTCAAAGGCGGACAAGAGCTCGCACATAGTGAAATAAATTCAACCATTATTTTCAATCTTCTTTTGGGAATTGTGATTTCATCGTTAATTCCACTTTATACATTCTTTATTTTAATTCGAAAGTTAGATACTTGGAATGCTGGTGCGATAGCTTCAGCCTATGGATCAGTTAGTGCTGTAACGTTTGTATCTGCAACTTCCTTTCTAGAGGCACAACACATTCAGTTTGATGGATATTTAGTTGCAGTGATGGCTTGTATGGAATTTCCTGCAATTATTGTTGGCGTACTCTTGATGAAACGCTACGATCGAACAAAATCAGATGGATTGAGCATTTCGCATACCTTGAAACATTCGTTGTCCAATGGAAGTGTCCTCATAATTCTTGGTAGTTTAATCATTGGATATATATCTAACATTCAACAAGCAGCAGAGTTTAAACCATTTACAACCGATATTTTTAAGGGATTTTTAGCCATCTTTTTGTTGGAAATGGGTATCACAACTGGAGGACGCTTTGGAGCCTTTAAAAAACAAGGATGGTTTGTCATCGGTTTTTCTCTTATAATTCCTGCAATCAACGGATGTTTGGTAGCCTATTTCAGTCAATTTATGATTGATAATGTAGGAAATCGCTTTATTTTTTCAGTTCTTGCCGCAAGTGCATCATACATTGCAGTTCCGGCAGCTATGCGATTAGTTGCTCCAAAAGCAGATCCAGGATTGTACATTCCTATGGCTCTTGGTATTACCTTTCCATTTAATTTAACGCTTGGAATACCATTGTATTATTTAATCATCACATCCGGCGTGTGATGATTAATGTTGGGAATTAATTTTCATAGGCTCCAATGTCAGGAACAGGACCTCTTGTTAAACCTTTTATATCCAGTGGTAAAAAGGATTGCACGCTGGTATTTGCATTGTTATTCAAAATAGACCCAGACATGAAGGTGAAATCATTATCTGTTACTGAAGTAAATAATGGATTATTGTTCCAAAAAATAGATGCTAAAAATCCATCCGTCATTGTCGGTGTGCGTTTGATTAAACAATTCTGAATGTCAAAATTCAAGTTTATTGCGATGTCAGAAATTGTATCGAAAACCAGTTCCACATCTTGTCCACCGTAAATTACACTGTTGTAAATTTTCCCTTCATTAATCGAACCGATGTTTTGTGTTCCATTCGCGTAATCGTTGAAGAAGTTACTAATTCCAACTGCTGGAGTTGAAGATTGACTATCACCAAATCCAATTAGATCGCAGAAATTAAAATTGAAATCGCCGCCTTCTAGAACGAGTAGGGCATGGTTACCATTTTTTGAAATGACACAATTTTCAGCTTTTACTTTTGCACCGGAATAAATGAAAATTCCATAACGAGCATTGTTAGTAACAATTGTATTGGTTACATTTAATGTATAACCAGAAAAGGAATTGTCTCGCGAATAAAGATGAATTCCAGAAGTTCCATTTTTAATAATTGCATAGTTGATTGTCGACGGTCGTGCCTCTTGAAAATAGATCCCATAATATTGACCGGAAACATCATCGTACAAAGATTCTAATCGATCACCTTGGAAAGTTACTTCATGACCTAAACTTCCTTGAACATTTAAACTTCCTTTGTAAACGTATAAAATGGCATTTTTATGAAGGTAAATATCGGTGTCTTCTTGTATGGTAAGCGTCTCTGCTGAATCAACAGCTGCATAACCATAAATCACGTGCGGTTTATCATTCGGCCAAGTTTGGGTCGCCATAATATCTTTGTAGTGAAAATAGGCATCTTGACCCCAAACAGCCAATTTAACGTATTGATCTTTACCGTTCGTTCTAAATCGAATTGAATCTTCAACAACCATCGGCAAGGTTTGTCCATTCACTTCTAATGTAACTTCCACAAACGCAAACAAACTATCTTTTCCTTCAATTGTAATGTTCGATAGGGAAGTGGTCATATTCCCATCTACGTTCATTCTAAAAGGTGAATTTTCTCCGCCCATTAATTCAATCTCTTCAATTTCAACCGCTTTATTTTCTGGATTGTAAATTTTAAATTGCTGAGTTGTAGAACCGATTGTGGTAAAAACAGTATCAAAAACTAAAGTGTCAACAGAGAATTCTAAGTTTCCTTTTGATAAAAGAAGAGGTTTCTTACAGCTTGATAATGAAGCTACTATTATTACGAAACTGAAAAGAAATAAAATTCCTACTTTTTTCACTGAGATTTGAATTTGTTTCATGCAAAAGTAACGAAAACTACTTATCTTTATTTTAATTCAAAAAAAATGATTGTTTTTAAAAAGTTTGATTAACTTTGCAACCCGATTGAGGATATAATAGCATTTAATATACATCAAAATGAGAAAAGATATACATCCAGAAGATTACAGATTGGTAGTTTTTAAAGATATGTCAAACGATTACGCTTTCCTTTGCCCTTCATGTGCAAACACTAGCGAAACTATCACTTGGGAAGATGGTAACGAGTATCCATTGTTTAAATTGGATATCTCTCACAAATCTCACCCATTCTTTACTGGTATCGTTCAATTCGTTGATACTG
>JBDLVK010000099.1:0-30761 GCA_039804825.1 Bacteroidota bacterium | reverse complement strand
CATTCGTTGATCCTAAAACAGACATTGCAACACTTGGGAATCTATCGTTAACGCAAGAAGATGTAGATAATCCCAATCGAATTAAAGTAGTTGTAAACGCTAAAAATTCGGCACTTTATTTCAGCCGAAGCGCCATTCCAAATTCGCACCATTCCAAAGGAAATCCGCTGGAAAAGTATCCGTACATGCGTCACATTGGTTTGTACGCTTATCGTTCATCGGTGCTCCAAGAATTAACCAAATTGGAGCCAACATCCTTGGAAAAAATCGAATCGTTGGAACAATTGCGTTGGTTGTATTATGGCTATACGATTCAACTGGTTGAAACATCTATCGAAACACCAAATATCGACGTTCCAGAAGATGTCGAAAAAGTTCTTGCTTTTTTGTAACTCTTTCTTCACAATTTCGTAACTTGCAGAGGTTGACCTAATTTGTTAACTTTGAGGCATGGTAACAGTTGAACATCTTATTGGCGAATTATTATTGCGACACAATTGCGTGATAATTCCTTCTTTCGGAGGTTTTGTTGCAAAACAAACGTCTGCGTCAATTGATTACCGAAATGGTTTAATTTCCCCACCGAAAAAATCCCTGTTATTTAATCGCCAGTTGATTAACAACGATGGTTTATTGATTGCAGAGTTGGCTGTTCAAAATTCAATTCATTACAACGAAGCAACTGCTTCCGTGCGTGAAGTGGTTGAAAATTGGAATGAACAACTGCGAAAAGGTGAACGAATTACCATTGATAAAGTGGGATTTTTGTTTTTTGATCAAGAGAAAAACATTTGTTTCGAACAAGATCGTTTCTTCAATTTACTGTTAGAATCGTATGGACTTGGGAAAGTTCATTTCTTAACGGAATCAGATGTTCAATTGGCACAAAAAACAACCATTGAAAAAGCGATTCAAGAAAGCGAAACAACAGAAGCGCAACCAGCAATTGTTTTCAATACGGAATCAGAAGCACAAAAAACAGTACAAGCTGAACCAGTTGTAATTCAACATCCAGCCTTAAAGGCGAAAACAAAAGTGTGGCGTTATGTTGCTGCAGCATGTTTCTTACCAATTGCGTTTTATTCGTTTTGGTTACCAATGAAAACGAACGTTTTGAAATCGGGTGTAATTTCAGTGGATGATTTTAACCCATTCCATAAAAGTCAACCAGCGTCAAGTGTGAATGCATTCAAAGTTGCAACGCATCAAACCATGACGTTCAATTTGGACAACGCGATTTCTGTGGTAAATGAAACGTACAATCAACGTCCATATAACTTGGCAGGTGATTTAGATTTCTTAGCAAACGATACAGCACCAACTGAAGTTCCTGAAATTGAAGTTTCAACACCTCAAACAACGAACTTCTCGCGTGAATACATCGTTGGCTGTTTTGGCAGTGAAGAGAATGCGAAAAAATTGATTCAATCCTTGAAACAAAAAGGAGTGAACGCGTATATTTTGGATGTCACAAATGGGCTGCACAGAATTAGTGCTGGAGGTGCGAATTCCGACGCTGAATTACAATCAGTGATTTCTGCTGTTCAAGCTGCTGGACAACAAGGTTGGATTCTTAAAAAATAAGCCTTTTCCCTTTCTTTAAGTTCATCGTCCAACTTGGCATCAATTTGGCTATTTTCGATTATCTTTACTTTTCTAAAATCAAAAACGATGAAACGAATATTTTTCTCTTTCCTATTCTTAGGAATGTCAACTGTGAGTTTAGCGCAATTTGGCTATTCTGAACCAGTAAAAAATGCTGAAGGAAGTGAGTATCAATTTACGAAAGTAGCGCATTTAGACGCAACGCCTGTGCAATCGCAAGGAATGACAGGAACTTGTTGGAGTTTCTCTGCTCTTTCTTACTTTGAATCAGAACTAATCCGCAAAGGAAATAAAAACCCAGATGTGTTATCTGAAATGTTCGTTGTACGTAAAGCGTATGAGAGCAAAGCAGAAAAATTTATCCGTATGGATGGAAAAATCAACTTCTCTGAAGGTGGTGCGTTTCATGATATTCCTTTTGTCATTCGTAACTATGGAATTGTTCCTTTAGAAGTATATTCAGGGTTGAATTATGGTTCTGAAACGCATGATCACAGTGAATTGTTCGCAGTATTAAACGGTGCAATGCAAGGTTTACTAACAAACATGCAAAATTCACATGGTGCTCCATTAACAACTTCTTGGATGTCGGCAATGAACGGAATTTTAGATGCGTATTTAGGAAAAGACATCAAAGAATTCGAATTCAAAGGAAAAAAATATACGCCAGTTTCGTACGCAAAAGCAATTGGCTTAAACATGGATGAATATGTTTCATTGACTTCTTTCACAAACCATACTATGTATCAAAAATGCATGTTGGCAATTCCAGACAATTGGGCGTGGGGAGAAAGCTACAATGTTGGATTACAAGATTTGTTTGATGCAACAGAATATGCCTTGAAAAATGGTTATACCTTGGCGTGGGGAGCTGATGTTTCTGAAAAAGGATTCAGCTTCAAAAATGGTTTGGCAATTGTTCCTGCAGATCCTTCAACAATTGAAGTAAAAGGAAAAGATAACAAAAATTTCTCGGACGCTGGTGCGGACAAAGCTTCAAATGCCTTTGTAACACCAATGAAAGAATTGGAAATTACTCCTGAATTGCGTCAAAAAGGGTACGACCAAAAAACAACAACAGATGATCACGGGATGCACATTGTTGGTTTGTACAAAGACCAAAATGGAACACGTTATTTCTTGGTGAAAAATTCATGGGGAACAGGAAACTATCCTAAAGGATATTTATACGTTTCTGAGAACTATTTCAAATACAAAACAATCAATGTTTACGTTCATAAAGATGGTGTAATGCCAACCTTGAAAAAGAAACTAAATTTATAATTGATTGAAATTTAAGGGTTAAACTAGTTTTTCTTGTTTTCTTTTTGTAGATTTAAGGAAACAAAAACGGCAAGTATGGAACGTTTAACCCCCGCAGAAGAACAAGTGATGTTGAAGTTATGGCAACTTCAAAAAGCGGCTGTAAAGGATATACAAGAATTGTATAAAAACCCGAAACCCGCATATAACACAACATCGACAATTGTTAGGATACTTGAACGTAAAAAATTCATCAAGCATCAATCTGTCGGAAGAGGTTACATTTATGCGCCAAAGGTAACGCGTGAAAAGTACCGAGAATATTTGGTCAACCATCTATTAGAAAATTACTTCGATGGTGATAAACAAGGTTTTATAGCCCACATATAATGAAAAAAGTCGCTGAAAAGCGACTTTTTTTGTGACGTTATTTTAAGAAGATGTTAATTTTTTAGCACAAGTGATGTTGCAAATGCACGTGCATCTGCGTCGCTTTTCACGAAGTCTTCATAAACAGGTTGATGGATCACGGGAATATGCAGCATTGTTGCTTCATTGATGTTCGCGATATCCAAAAAGCCAATTTGGTCATTTAAAAAAGCTTCAACAGCAATTTCATTCGCTGCATTCAAAGCACAAGCTGCTGTTCCTCCCATTTCCATCGCACGATAAGCCAAATCTAAATTCTTGAACACCGTACGATCCGGTTTTTCGAAAGTCAGTTGCGGATAATCCATGAAATTAAATCGTGGAAAGTCTGTTTTAAAACGTGCTGGAAACGTCAACGCGAATTGAATAGGTAATTTCATATCTGGCAAGCCCATTTGCGCTTTCATACTCCCATCTTCAAATTGAACCAAGGAATGCACTATCGATTGAGGGTGCACGATTACATCAATTTCATCAGGGGTTAAATTGAACAACCATTTAGCCTCAATGACCTCTAATCCTTTATTCATCAAACTCGCTGAATCAATCGTGATTTTAGCTCCCATTGTCCAATTCGGATGTTTCAAGGCTTGTTCTTTTTTGACATCTTTCAATTGCTCCAACGTCCAACCGCGGAATGGTCCACCAGAAGCTGTTAAGTAGATTTTTTCAATTTTATTCTGGAATTCCCCAACCAAGCATTGAAAAATGGCGGAATGCTCAGAATCAACAGGGTAAATGTTGACTCCATTTTCTTTGGCCAAACGTGTAACTAATTCTCCAGCAACAACCAAGGTTTCTTTGTTCGCTAAAGCGATGGTCTTTTTAGCTTCAATTGCCCGCAAGGTTGGTTTTAATCCTGCGTAACCTACTAAAGCAGTTAGAACCGTATGTACTTCATTGGATTCAACAACTTGACAAAGCGACTCGGAACCTGCATACACATGAACATCTTCATCGATCAAGGCAGTTTTTACTTTGTCATACAAGCTTTCTTCGGTAATTACAACCGTATTTGGCTTGTATTTCAAGGCTTGTTCAATCAATAAATCAGCATTTTTTCCAGCTGTAATAACTTGTAAATCAAAATAATCAGGATAGGCTTCTATCACTTCTAACGCTTGTGTTCCTATTGATCCTGTAGATCCAAGTATTGCTATTCCTTTCTTTTGATTCATAGTTTCAAAAATACGACTTTCTTATAATTCTGTTGTCTATTAAACGTTCAATTGACTATTTTGTGCTAAGAGAGAAAGAAAGTCTTTCAGCTTCTTTATTTTTGTGAAAAATTTGTCACATGAAGTACCGCATTTTATCGAACGAAGAATTGAGCCACATGGAAGAAGATTTCAAACATTTTTTAATCGTGAATGGCGTACATGCTGAGGAATGGGAAGCTTTAAATAAGAATGACGTTGAAAAGGCGGTTCAATTAGTTGAAGTATTCAGCGATACCGTTTTGCAAAAAGTCTATGAAAAAATAGAATACCTGGAGTTTCGTTCAGTTGACACCTGTATGGTCTTTCATTTGCGCCAAGAGAAAATCGAATTGATTTCCATTCATCGTAAAGCAAATAGTGAAGCTGATTTGTCGACGGTCGAATCAATTCATGAAGCATTAAAAAACGATGCAGATCAGTTGAACTTTTTTAAAACCGAAAAGCCCTATTCCAAAAATCGAGAAGCTGAAATTCACGAAATGATTGAGCAAGGATGTGTGCTTTCCAATAGTCAATTTTGGACTGCACTTTCATTGTCGATTGTACAGAATTAATAGTTTTCATTTTGTCTTTATTTCGTTTCTTCAATTGTCACTTTTCTTGTTTTTAAGAATTGTATGGCAATTCGAGTAAAAACGAATCGTTGCTCCTCACTTATAAAAAAGTTCGAATTGCGAGATTAAAAATCCAATCTAATAGTTTGTAAATCAATGAAAAAGATTAAATTAGGTGAAAATTGACCTATGCAAAAACTATCGCTTATTGGGTTTTCATTGGGACTTGGCGCGTTATTGTTTGCCTTGTATCTCATGTTAGTGATTGTTCCTTCAGCTGAAATGGCCGAAAAAGACATGGAGCGTATTTCAGCTGAAAATCCAATTGGAAGTGGCGCTGCTTCGCTTTATGAAATTCCAGAATACCAAGTCGCTTTTGATGCGTATGAAAAACCAATTGATTTAGGGACGATGTTATTAATTTTTTCAATTGTTCCTTTTTTAATGTGTGTGTACCCTGCAATCAAAAAGAACTTACTTGGAATCTTAGGCCTAATTATGTCTGTCGCCTCTTTTTTCATTGCTGCGGCCTACGGAACGCATATGTTTTCTTGAAATCAAATGAAATATAAGTTCATTCGTGTCGAATAGAACGAACATTCTACCCTGAATTATGTTATTTTTGTGTACCTAAAAAGTAAAGACATGAAAATTGCATTATCACTTATTTTTGCCGCTGGATTTGGAATTCTAGGGTTTTCTCAAATTCAAGGACCACGCTTAAGCCCTCAAGGAAAAGTTGAACAAAAAGTTGGTTTAACTGATTTGAAAGTGGAATACTATCGCCCTTCTAAAAGTGGTCGTGTTGTATTTGGTGATGTTGTTCCGTTCAACGAAACGTGGAGAACAGGAGCTAATGAAAACACAAAATTCACAACTTCAGATGCAATCGTTTTTGGAACGGATACCTTGAAAGCTGGAACGTATGCTTTATATACAAAACCAACTGAAAAAACATGGGAAATTTACTTTTACAATGATTATTCGAACTGGGGTTTACCTGAAACGTGGGATGATGCAAAAGTTGTATTGAAACTTTCTGCAGCTGTTGTGATGTCATCAGATGTTGTTGAAACATTCACTATCGGACTTGACAACATCACGACTTCATCAGCTAGTTTGATGTTCTCGTGGGATAAAACACGTGTTTCAGTTCCGTTTTCAGTTCCTACAAAAGCAAAAATGCAAGCCTCAATCGATAAAACATTGGCAGGTCCAACAGCAAACGATTACTACGCAGCAGCTGATTACTATTTCAATGCGAAATTAGACATGAAACAAGCCTTGGCTTGGATAGATAAATATGTTGCGATGAAAGGTGCAGATACGCCATTTTATGTGTACCGCAAAAAAGCATTAATTCAGGCTGAATTGAAAGATTTCAAAGGAGCAATTGAAACGGCAAAAATTTCATCTGCAAGCGCAGAGAAAGCTGGGAATACGGATTACGTTGAAATGAACAAAAAATCGATCGAAGAGTGGTCGAAGAAAAAATAATCTGAAATGACAGCATTACAGGCAGCTCTTGCCAATCGATTCGGTGAACACCGGGTTTCTGAAATTCCAACCTTAGAAGGCGAAATGCCTTTGCTTGCGCTTGATTTAGAATTGAATACACCGGTTACTGTCATCATGACAAATGGTTTGAGTGAGTACAAAATGCCTGTACCCGAAAAAGTCGCTGGACGTGAGTTCAACGAAATTTATTTTTGCTTACCAAGTTATTGGGAATGGGAAGATTTAGAGAATCCGCGCATGAATTGGATCTTTCCATGGATTCAGCGACTTGCAAAATACGTAGTTGAGAAACAAACCTGGTTTGGCGCTGGACACACGCTACCATGCGGAAAGGAAATGAAAGAACTTTCAGAAACGATGCGTCAAAACCATTTTTTCTTATCGGATCCCTTGCTTTTGGAACAACAATTAGAACCAATCGAAGTAGAAGGAAAAACAATTTATATGTTGGCCATCATTCCAATTTTCCCGGATGAAATGGATTACAAGCAAGGAAAAGGAACCTTCAAATTTTTACAAAAATTAGCCAATCAAGGTGTCACCGAAAAACTCGATGATTACAGAAGTACAGTGCTCAAAAGTAAATGGAGATTAAGGAGATGAGCAGTGGGCTTCGAGAGCCTCAGCCCACGGTAAATTCGTGGGTAATTGCTTCAGTAAGTGTTGCCTTCGAGAATGCTCAGTCAACTTTAAAATTCGTGGCTGAAGTAATATAATAGTTTTCATAAAAATGGTGGCTGAGGCGATTTTTTTGAAAAGAATAATTTTAAAAAATGGTGGCTGAGGCACTCGAAGCCCCATTTTTTTCTTATCTTCAATACAACTTTTACAATTTATCATCTATGAAAGGTTGGACTTACATGTTAGAATGTGGAGATAGTAGTTGTAACACTAGAAGCTATATTCAACAGTTCAAACCAAAAAAGGATTGCAAAAATTTGGTAAAAGTAAACTAATTAGTTAACTTTGTTAATGTGGCAAGAGAAATCATTTTTTTCGGGGACAATGTTATTGACTTTTATAAATCACAAGATTCTAAAGTTCAGTTGAAAATTGAATATGTTTTAGATTTAGTTCGTTTTGAAAGGCAAGTACCAATCAAATTTTTTAAAAAACTGGAAAGCACGAATGGAATTTATGAGGTGAGGGTTATTACATCACTAAAAAGCATTCGAATTCTTTGTTTCCAGGACGAAGGAACATTGGTAGTTTTGACAAATGCGTTCGTAAAGAAAACACAAAAGACTCCGAAAAATGAAATCAAACTTGCAGAGCATTTAAAAACTGAATATTTAAAACAGAAAGAAGATGAAAAACGTTAGAACATTTGATCAACTCCTTGACGAGAAATACGGTAAAAAAGGAAACACTGAAAGAGATCAGTTTGATGCGGATTCTCTTGCTTTTAGATTAGGTGTAATGTTGAAAGAAGCGCGCATTGAAGCGAACTTGACACAAGAAGAACTTGCAGAAAGAACGGGGACAAAAAAAAGTTATATTTCCAGAATAGAGCGTGGATTAAGTGATATCCAGATTTCTACCTATTATAAATTAATTGAAATAGGCTTAGAGAAACACCTAACTATTTCAATTGGATAACAGTCAAATTTCCCACAGGAAGCAAAAAGATATACTTTAATAGTAAAGAGAAAGCGTCATTCCCCCTCCAACAACCGATTATATTTCTCCAATAAATCCAAGTACTTATTCTTCCAAAATTCAACCGTAGTTTCATCTACTTGGTAATTGAATTGTGCACTATCTTGTGTGTTGATCTTAAACCGCTTCAATTCGTCAATATCGGTGCTAAAATCGTAGTAGATTACCTTCCCAATTTCCAGAATTACATCAATTGAAAGGTTGCGATTTTCAAAGGCATCGTAGACCCATCTGCGGCTTTTGCCCAAACGAGCAGCTAATTTGGTTATTGAATAACCACTCTCACGCACTGCTTTCTCTACAAGTTCACCTTTGTGTTGCATTGCACAAAAATGTAAACCAAATTGAGCAAATAAAATCACAAAAAATGCACAAAAGTGTAAAATAGTTGTTATGTTTGTTTAACCACCTGCGTGTCACAATAATACAAATGAAATTAATTATACAATGGACCATACACAGACTCACTTCCGAACAGAAAATTTGGAAATAAAACTTACTGAAGAAAAACTATTCATTACAACTCCAACATCAACCGAAACATTTGCACTGCGTTCTATTGATGGAATAGGGGTTGTTGATTTATTAGACGATTACAATAATAGCTTAACCAAATTTAAACAAAACCAAAGCAATGTAGTAAAATTGCTTGGTGTTGGTATTCTAATTATTGCAGGTGGGGTATACTCTTTAATAGAATCCTTAAATTCTGAATCTTCCTTATTAGGCTCATTTATTTTGTTATTTGTAGGGTTACTTCTTACAGTAATTACCATTATCGCTATTAGAAAATCAACTGAACCGGGCATGTTATCCGCTGTAAGAATAATGATGAGTGGTGGTAACCGCGATTTTGTTTTTGACAAGGCAAGCGCCAATAGTATCGAATTTGCTGAGTTTGTTGCAAATGTTGAAGACACTTTAACTGCTTTTCATAAGAAAGATTGAATTTTTTGGAATGTTTTCAAATCATTCAATAATGCGGAATCAATTCATGAAATTTCAAAATAAATTACAGTTTAAAATTTTACCATCCTTGAGTGGTTTTTCAAGGGGCCTATCTTAGGAGCCTCATTCTTAGGAATTGTATTTACAAATAATTATAATTTATGAAGTTAAAATTTATTTACACGGGAGTTATAGCTACCATAATTTTATCTAGTTGTGGATCAGACAGTATCAATGACCCTTCGGCTTGCGACTGTGCAAATTTATATGAGAATAATCCTATGAAAAAAGATTATACTCCTGAACAAATGAACGATGGAGACTTTTTACAAGAAGAAGCTAATAATTATGTTGAAACAGCAAAAAATTGTGCAATAAAGTTCGGGAATTTGGATGATATGGACAAAGAAATAGCTAAAAGCACATTGGAAATGAATATGATTCCAAAATTGGATGAAGCTATTGAAAATGCTAAAAAAGAGTGTAATTAACTTTGAATCATTTCAAAAACAATAATATGGAAAATACACTAACTCATTTTCAAACTGAAAATTTGGAAATAAAACTTACCGAAGAGAAACTTTTCATTACCACTCCAACCTCAACAGAAACCTTTGCATTGCGATCAATTGACGGAATAGGGGTGATTGATATGGTTGATGGATTAAACGCTCAATTGCGATTATATAAACAGGTTAGATTTAATAATATAATATTCATGTTTTGTGGAATTGTTTTGTTTCTATTCGGTTTTTTCTCTGCTATAATGTTTGGAATTGGTGCGGCGATTATTGCACTAATTTTCTTCAATATGAAAAGACAGGTTAAGCCAACGCTAAAATCAGCCGTTCGTATAATGATGACTGGCGGAAACCGTGATTTTATTTTCGACAAAGCTAATACCAACAGTGCTGCCGTTGCTGAATTTGTTGCTAATGTAGAAGATACGCTTACAGCTTTTCATAAGAAATAATGAGTTTTTGGGATACGTTTGTAAAAGTTTGGCAAGTGCGCAAATCAGTTGAAATTCAAGAGTCAATAGAAGGTTGGTTTTCAGCACGTAAGGCTCAAAAAGACTTAGATGAAAACATACATGAAATAAGTCGTGAAGTATATCTCAAGAACAAGAAATGGAATGAAGAGTTGGAAGAAAAAAGAAACAAAAAATAATGCTTTATTCCATGATTGAAGTAGATCAAAATACCAACAAAGATTTTCTCGAACTTTTAAATACTCCTGGAGTAAAGTTTACCGTTATTTTAGGCTCAGGATTTCATCGTCAGGCGATAGGTGGGAATTCTATATTGAGTTCTTGGGATAAATTATTAAAAGAACAAGATCCAGAATTGAAATTAACAGGGTTTTACCCTCTTGATTATGAGCAATTGATTGTTCGACGAACTGGCAACCAGAAAAAAGAAAAGTCGAACGAAAAGGCAGCTCATGAAATGGAAAAAAAAATTTCTGATGAGATTAGTTTTGATTTGAAATGTGCACAAGAAAAAGCGTTAAAGTTTAATAAGGATTGTTATCCTAAAGGATTATTTAATAGTCTTAAAATTTCAGACGTTGTCTCTTTAAATTTTGATACCACCGCTGAAGAAATATGTATTGGTTTAGCAAAAAGAAAAGTATCGAACTATAAACCTTCTCAATTCATATCGGAACAAAATGCTAAACTTGAAATTCCTTGTTGGGAAGTAGTGTTCAAGAAACATGGTAACATTCGATTTTGGTATCCGCATGGATCTATTCAAGATATAGATAAAATAACGCTAGGCACTCGCGAATATGCAAAACGTTTTGAAATAATCGAAAGGTTAAGGAAACATTCAAAATCTGCAGATAAAGATAAACCTACTTCTTGGTATAACCAAATAACACATAATCCTGTTTTAATTCTTGGGGCTGATATGTCGAAAGATGAATGGGATATATGGTACGCATTGGTAAATCGCGAACGCAATTTTGCAAAAAACAAAAATCAACAATATAAATTTCCAATCTTTCAAATGCGTGAATGTGAATGCAAAAATGATGCACAGCACGAGTGGTTTCAACCACTTTTTACTGGAATGTCATTCGAAAAACAATGGGAAAAATTAGAAGAACTTTTTAAAAAAACCTTATGAAAAAACACATCTTAATCCTATCAACTGCACTTTTATGCATCAATGCATTTGCTCAAGTACCCAACTACGTTCCAACAAACGGTCTTGTTGGTTGGTGGCCCTTCAACGGAAATGCTAACGATGAAAGTGGTAACGGAAATAATGGAACTGTGAATGGAGCAACATTGACAACGGATCGTTTTGGGGTTGCGAATAAGGCATATAGTTTTGATGGGGCAAGCTCAATAAAAAATCCTCCATTGCAATTGGGTTCTGAATTTTCAATTTCCTTGAACTTTTCGCTTGAAATCATTAATCAACCATATTCAGCCTTGATAGGAAATTGGCAAGGAGCCTCTAACTTAAATGGTTTTGAAATTTCAAAACGAAACAATAATTCAATTGGATTTACATATAGCGATAATGGGTCAAATGCTACAACATTAGAAAGTAGTACAATTTTTAATCCTTCAATTACATGGTATCAAATGACAATTGTAAATGACAATCAGCAACTGAAATTATATTTAAACGGATTACTTGAATCACAATTAGCTAATTCAGCAATGGTATTTTTTAATGGTGATTCTTTAATTTTTGGAGCGACCAGAAATGCGATTATAGGAGATCCAATTTCATACTTTTGGAACGGAAAACTAGACGACATCGGCATCTGGAACCGTGCTCTAACCCAATGTGAAATTGCAGATTTATACAATGCACAATTAGGGAGTTTAAATTCCTCATCAACCCTCAACGAAACAGCCTTAGATTCTTACACCCTCAATGGTCAAACCTATACGCAATCAGGAACGTACACGCAAAATCTTCCGAACGCAGCAGGTTGCGATAGTACAATTACTTTGAATTTAAGCTTGAACTTTACAGGCCTAAACGAACTAGAAAACACTATCTCAATTGCACCCAACCCTGCAACAGATCAATTGACCATTTCTAGCAGTTCTTCCATCAATGAGAAGTACATTCTTTTCGATCCACAAGGAAGAGCAATTCTTTCTGGTAAATTATCTGGAACAACAACTCAGTTGGATTTATCGAAGTTGGCTAGAGGTAATTACTTACTTCAAATTGGTGAGAAGCTTACACCAGTGAAATTGGTGAAGGAGTAAAATTGGGGCTTCGGCGTTTCGAGAGCCTCAACGACCTGTCAGCCACCAATTTCCCACGGATCTCGAACCGTTGACTGAGGCTCTCGAAGGCAACTGTTCAAGGTCTCTCCAAGGCAACGTTCAATGCCCTCGAAGCTTAATTCGACACCACCAACCCCACACTCTTAAACGGCTGTTCAATTCGCTCTTTGTTGTACAAGGTGAAAAACAACTCATTCTTCTTGAGTAGCTTCGATTTATTCAAGCCGTCGCATTCAATGGTATAAACGATTTTGTTTTTTCCATGCGGTTTGAATTTTTCCACAAAAGTTGGTCGAATCGCTTTGAACAAGATGACCCGACGATCCAACCAACTGATTTGTTTAGAACTAACCACCAAATCAGCCAAAGAATTTAAATCATCTGGAGTTTCACAATAAAGTTCTGCTTGAACTTGGATGCGAAGTGAATTGTCTGTCTTGGGTGAAAATGTGCAAGAACCCAATGCGATACATCTGTCACTGGAAGTTGCTGTGTCTACCGCGACTTCGAAGCGCGATTTCTCTTTCCATTTTTTTGTGTAAAACCAATGCGCATGTTCTTTTGGTGGAACAAGGTGATTTTGACGGATAGTGTATTGACTGAACAACTGATACAATTCCAATTGTTTTTTCAATTTGTTTTTCATAAAGACATCTGGCTCCTCCGTAATTTCGAAATCTTCATTCACCGAATAAAGCGTATTTTCCAAGTAGGCAAATCCATTGTAAAACAATTCACTTGTCTTCAATTTGTTTGTTGTAAAGACCAACGAACGTTTTGTGTTGAAAGAGGAATCAATGACCAATTCTTTCCCAACGAAAGGAACAGATGGAGGAAGTTTCTTGTTGTAACGAAGACGCAAATAATTGTAAATTGTTGGTGTGATGTCCAAATGTGAAACGATTGATTTAGACATTTTTCCTTCTTTTAATAAAGGTGAATAGATGATAATTGGGACATTGTACTTCGTTAATTTATTCGGCGTGTACAATTCTGAACCATGATCGCCGGTGATGATGAAGATCGTATTTTCAAAATCTTTTCGCTGTTTCCAGGCATTCAAATAAGCACGCAATGCGGCATCGGTATATGCAAAAGATCCAAACTTTTCATCGTTTTCCGCAATATTCAATCGCATTTCACGGTCTTTGATTCGTTTTGCTTTGCGTTTTACAATTTTCGTGTACTTACGTTTGTTCGGGTAAACGAATGGATCATGTGTCGAAATGGTCAAGAAAACATCGAATAAAGGTTCTTCATTTTCTTCTGGTAAATCAACAAACGATTGCTTGAATAAATCTTCATCTGGGAATCCCCACGGACTTCCAACTGCTGCATTGTGCGCGATTGCTTCTTCCGACCAGTCATCAACCAAGTAATCTGCTTTTTGGTAATTCATAAATCCACGCATGTTCAAATATTCCAAATAAACGCCACAGAAAAAACGGGTTTGATAGGTCTTATTCAACAAGCGCATCAAGGACCAATGATTCGGAAATTCGATTTGCTGGAAGACATTTCCATCCATCACATTTGGAACGGAAGACAAGGTTGCGGGTAACACATTGTGCGTGCGTTGCGAAGTCGAAAAGGCGTTGGGAAAGTACAATGATTTTTTAGCCAACTCATCCAAAAAAGGCATGATGTGTCCTGTTTTGTACGCACGCTCACCACATAAATCAGATGACAAACTTTCGACAATAATGAAAACAACATTTGGCGCCTTACCATCGGAAGTTGGATTAAAATAAGGATCTAAAACGCTTTTTGCGGGTAATTTATGCCACAAGGGAAACAAAGGATTCTCAGTCGAATTGGAATAAAACGAAACATCCAATTGCTTGAAATCGCGTGGAAAGATGGTTTTGATATCCGATTCAGGTGTTAATCCGTAGCGAATACTTTGATCGACGAATAAAACCAAACGGTTGTTCGCAAGTCCTTCCTTCGCCAAATCATTTTCGAACCTGAAATGGGCAAATGGCAAGGCAAAAAAGGCGAGAAAGCTGGTATAAAAAAGAAAGGAGCTTCGTTTACTTTCTGAAGCGAGGCGCTTATTCAACCAATAAGACAAAAAGAAATATAGGCCAAAAATCCCAAGCAAGCTGAGAACCATGGCAACAGACAAGCGTTCTTCCAAACCAATAATCATCATCAACTCTTCAAACGAAAAGAAGAAAAACGACTCATCCAAGGGTTGATACATCGTCATGTAGTATTGATCCAAGGCAATGCACGAAAACAACACAACGGATCCAATCAGTGGAGCTAACAAGTGCTTTGGCCATCTTTTCCAACTACTGAACAAGGCATTTAAAACGGATGTCAAAAGCCAAACAGCTAAGACCAACCAAGCGTCAAAAATCAAACCGAACCAATTCACATGCAAAGATGTATCACGTGCAATGGAACTGTTCTGCAATGAAAAAAACAGGTAAATGCGCAACAACCATAGCAAGAGCAAGAGCGGTAAAAACCAACGTTGACCTTGTCTAAAGTGTTGTAGTATGCGCTTCAAAGTGCTTGCTTCAAATGGGTTAAATCAACCCTTTTTCAATCAATAATTTTCCGATTTGAACAGCATTTGTAGCCGCTCCTTTACGTAAATTATCAGCAACAATCCACAAGTTTAATGTATTCGCTTGCGATTCATCACGGCGAATGCGACCAACAAAAACGTCATCCTTTCCTTCAGCATATTTCGGCATTGGATACGAGTACGTTGTTGGATCATCTTTCAAGGTAATTCCGCTTTGTTCGTGCAACAATTTGCGAACTTCCGCCAAATCAAAATCGTTTTCAAATTCGATATTCACCGCTTCTGAGTGACCTCCAACAACAGGAACGCGCACAGCAGTTGCTGTAACATTGATGCTCGGATCTAATATTTTCTTTGTTTCATTCGTCAACTTCATTTCTTCTTTCGTGTAACCGTTATCGGTGAAAGAATCACATTGAGGAATACAATTTTTATCAATCGGGTAATTGTAAGCCATGTCGCCATTGATGCCATTTCGTTCATTTTCCATTTGTTGAACAGCTTTTACACCAGTTCCAGTAATGGATTGATAGGTAGAAACAACAACGCGCTTCACTTTGTATGCTTTGTGCAGTGGCGCCAAGGTCAATACAAGTTGAATGGTACTACAATTTGGATTTGCAATGATTTTATCAGTTGCAGTTAATTCATTTCCATTGATTTCTGGAACGATTAATTTCTTTGTTGGATCCATTCTCCAAGCTGAAGAATTGTCGATCACAGTTGTACCAACTTCAGCAAACTTAGGAGCCCATTCCAATGATGTATCTCCACCAGCCGAAAAAATTGCTACATCTGGTCGCATGTTCACAGCGGTTTCCAAACCTACCACTTTGAATTTTAAACCACCAAAATCGATTTCAGTACCAACCGATTTTTCAGAAGCAACAGGAATTAATTCTGTAATTGGAAAATTCTGCTCACGCAAAACTTGCAACATCACGTTTCCAACCATTCCCGTAGCACCAACAACCGCAACTTTCATATGTCTTTAATTTGTTTTTTAATAGGTCATATGTTATACGCCAAATTAATTTCATTGCCTTTTCAGCAAATCATATACAAGGCTATTTCATAATTATTTAATTTAAACTTCTGCCAAAATTAGTATATTTAGCAGCATAGAAAAGAATCGAATGAAATACTTTTTGACCTTTGTTATTTTCTTAACTGCTCTCGGACTACAAGCGCAAGTAAATGACAACTTTACAGATGGAAATTTTTCGGTAAATCCAGCGTGGATTGGCGATGACTCTGTTTATACGGTAGTTGATGTTGCTGGCGATATGCTCTTGCGCTCCAATAAATTGCAAACGAATTCAAGCTTTTATTTAGCAACACCAAGTACGCAAGCATCAAATGCGCAATGGGAATTGTATACGAATTTGACCTTCAACACCTCAAGTGCCAATTACGTTGATATTTATTTAATGGCCGATCAATCCAACTTGTATAGCGGAACCTTGAATGGCTATTTCGTTCGAATTGGTGGAACGACAGATGAAATTTCATTGTATAGAAAAGTGGCGGGAACGGCTGTCAAAATTATTGATGGAACGGATGGTATTTGTAACGTGAGCAACAATACGCTTAAAATTAAAGTGATTCGTACGACTGCAAACGATTGGACCTTATCGAGAGATATTACGGGAACGGGAGTGAGTTATTTTACGGAAGGAACCATCAACGATGCAACAATTGCAACAAGTAGTTATTTTGGAATTGCAATTACCCAATCAACGGCATCTTTTTTCCAAAAACACTTCTTTGATGACATTTATGTTGGTTCAATTATTTTGGACGTTACACCACCCGTTTTACTATCGGCAACGCCAGTTTCGGCAACCCAAGTGGATGTTTTATTTGATGAAAATGTAGATCAAACAAGTGCAGAAACGGTTGCGAATTATGACATTCAACCTTTTGCAACGATTGCTTCAGCGCAACGTGATGCGACGAATTTAAGTTTGGTTCATTTGACCTTGACAGCTCCTTTAACCAATGGTAGTTCCTATCAACTATTTGCTCAAAACATTGAAGATATTGCCTTGAATGCGGCTGGGATCCAATCAACCAATTTTAGCTATTTAGTAGCTGAAACGCCTGTAAAAGGTGATGTAATTCTCAATGAATTTGTCTGTGATGAATCTCCTGCTATTGGCCTTCCTGCTGTTGAATACGTTGAAATTTACAATAAATCAACCAAGTACTTTAACATTCAAAATTGGAAATTGGGTGATGCTTCATCGGATGGTACAATACAAAGTGCATGGTTGTATCCTGGAGAACATAAGATTTTATGCTCAACCGCCAATGTGGATACGTTTACCATGACAACAGCTGTTGCAGTAACGAGTTTTCCAAGTTTAAATAACGCTGGTGATGATATTGTTTTGAAAACAGATGCAGGGCTTGAATTGGACCGCATTTCCTACACAGATGATTGGTACCAAGATCCAACAAAAGCAGGTGGAGGTTATTCAATAGAATTAATCAATCCTAACGATCCATGTTCGGCAGCAGACAATTGGAAAGCAAGTAATGACCCAACAGGCGGAACTCCAGGCGCACAAAATTCGGTCTATGATATCACGGCAGATACACAAAATCCATTTATCACCGAGTTAATTGCGCTTTCACCAAATCTTGTTACCATCAACTTTTCAGAAGGAATGGATTCAACCTTATTGGCAGATGCACTTGTTTCCGTGAATCCAACATTAACACTGTCGAATACGTACATTCTAGACCCATTTCCAACAACCGTTACGTTTGAATTCAATGAAAACTTAGTGGGAAGTCAAACCTATGAAATCCTGTTGCAAAATGTGGGAGATTGTTGGTTAAATACGACCAATTTATATGGAACATTTGTTTTACCGGAAAATCCTGTGAAAGGAGACATCGTCATCAACGAAATCTTGTTCGATCCTTACACCGGAGGATACGATTGGATTGAATTACTCAACACCTCCAACAAAACGATCGATTTAAAAGATTGGCAATTCGCAAATTTTGACAACGATACCATAGACAACAACAAGGTAATTTCGAATCATTACATTCTTTCACCGGGAGACTATGTTGTGCTTGGAAAGGACTCCAATTTTGTCAAAATGAACTATCCAGCAACCATACCGGGAACATTTTACCAAATGGACTTACCGAGTATGAACGTGGATTCAAGTACCGTTTTCTTGATTTGGAATTTTCAAGTAATGGACAAAGTTTCTTACACAAGCGATTGGCATTTTTCCCTGTTGGATGTGACAGATGGTGTTTCCTTGGAACGCATTGATCCAGCGGGAGTTTCAGACAATGCATCAAATTGGCATTCAGCCGCAGAAGCAATTGGCTTTGCAACACCCGGAGGAAAAAACTCGCAATACTATCCTGCTGTTTCGAATGGTAATTTTTCCTTCACAAGCGAAACGATTTCACCCGATAACGATGGATTTGAAGATGTCTTGCTGATTAGTTATGAAATGAATGAGCCTGGATTGTTGGGTAAATTCACCATTTACGATGATCGCGGTAGGTTGATAAAATCACTTTTTTCGAATGAATTATTGGCGACAAGTGGAACTTTTTCATGGGATGGCGTTACAGATAAAGAGGTAAAAGCCAGCATTGGAACGTATGTTGCCGTTTTTGAAGCATTTTCGTTGGATGGAGAAACCCAGTTTTCAAAAACAAAAGCATTCGTCGTTGCTGGAAAGCTCTAAGTAAAATTTAGTATGAGAACAGTAGTAATTGTCACTTTCATCTTGACCAATTCGTTTGTAGCTTTCAATCAACAGTATTCAGCGGCAATTGGAATTAAAGGCGGTCGTCATTACAATGGTGGAGCTTCCTTGAGTGTGAAACATTTTGTGAAAAGCAACGGCGCTTTCGAATGGAATGTTGGTGGCGGTAAAAATGATTTTTGGCTTGAAGGACTTTTTGAAATGAATTATCCTTTATCACGGGGAATTGAATGGTATTGGGGTGTTGGGGCAGATATTGGAACATGGAGAAGTGGTTTTCAATTTTACAGCAAGCCGAATCAATCGTATTATTCTGGAAGATGGGCGGGTGCTGATGCTGTCATCGGTTGGGAATATACCTTCAAACAAGCACCAATTAATTTTGCGATGGATATCGGCCCAACGCTTCGTATGTTTCCTTATTTCGGAGCAACTATTTGCGGTGGAATGGCCTTGCGTTATGCGCTGTAAATCTTTTCCATTTCTTTCAGATTCATGGGTTGATTTGTTGTAAATTTGCAGAAAGAAAATTGAATGTTGCAACCAGGTTCAAAAGGATGGATCAATAAATACTTCGATTTGGTTGAAAAAAACCAGTTCGATTTGATGTGCGATTTACCAGATGAGGTAGATAAACATTCATTTATTCACGCAGCCTTGGGTCGCACAGGAATCATCTTTGGATTCCCTTCCCGCTTGCAATTTGCCAAAGAACTCGACGATTCCAAATGGACGTCAGAAGAAAAACTGAAATTGCTCTTGTTTGAATGTCATCTCTTCGTTTATAAAGTGAATTTAAACAACCCGGAAGGCGAAATCGACAAGAATGACTTCATCAATACCTTGGTTGATTTTTACGGGAAATACAATGCGTCATCCATTTCTAAAATCTTCACCTTTTTCATAAAGGAAACGAAGGATGAGAAACTGGAAACGATCCTAGCGAAACGTGTAGATATCAAATCCAATTTTTTGGAAAATCGTTTCTGGGTGAATTATTTGAACAACGTGTTTATCTACTTGGATGTCATTTTGTTCAATGATTTCATGGAACACCGCAAGAAAAGTACCTTTTACAATTACGATGAATTGGCCTTGAATGCTCTTAACGCAATTACCTTGGCAGCCTATTCAGATGGAACAATTGAATCGCAAGAAAAGTCAATGTTTTCGGTCTTTTTAGCTTCAGCAAATCTTTCAGACATTCATCGTGAATTAGCGGAGTCGCGTTTCAAATCTGGCGCCTCATTTGATGATTTCACGGATGTTGTTGAGTCAAATTGGTTGTTCAAACGCTTTTTGGTTGATTTATCGTCTTTTGTTATTTTTTCGAACCATGAAGCGGATATTGAAGAGAAGAAATATTTGTCAGAATTGGGTGAAAAGTTGGGATTGAACGAAATGGAATTAAACGAATCACTCGCCCTAACAGAACAGTTTATTCTAACAAATCAGAGCAGAATTCCCTTTTTGAAAAACTCATCATCGGTGGAGAAAGTCTACAGCAGCTTATCAAAACGATGGGTTAAAATATTGGGACGAAACAAGGATAAATTGGCGGTCGAATTAAAGCAAAGCAAAGAATTGGTTCAATTAATTCGAAAATCTACAACAACGGAATTAAGCAAAGAAGAGAAAGAAATGGTCAAAACCCAATTCAAGGATTTGGTGAAATCAATGCCTTCTCTAGCCATTTTTATGCTTCCTGGTGGAGCTGTGCTACTTCCAATTGTTCTAAAAGTAATTCCAGATCTAATTCCTTCTGCGTTTAGAGACAATGAGGTGGAGAAAAAGGATTAATTCAATCCCTTAATCCAAGTTGTCATTTCTTTCAAAACTGCCTCAGAAAAAGTTTCTTCCAATTCAGCATATTCGCTTGTTGTACAAGTTGTACATGTTTGAAACAAATGATTTAATCCATCAACAACGATTGCCTTCGATTGTGGAAGCGATTTCTTAGAAAAGTTTTTCGCAAATCCAGCTTGATTACTTACTGGTGGAACTTGTATGTCCTTTGATCCGTTAATGGCAAGAATAGGAATCTTCAGCTTTTTCAAATAATCTGCTGCCTGATAAGCTAAAAATTGTCTTCCCCAGTCATTGTTCAACATCATCATAATTCCCATTTGATAGTTTGCTTGAGTTGTCATTGCAATAAATTCTTTTGGAGCAACAGCATAACGAGATTCAATGTACTTTGACAAAGGTTCTACGGCTTTTTCGGCAGAATTTTCGGCTAGAATTGGACAAATCCCTTTGATTGTTTCTTCAGCCCAACGACCTACTTCCTCCGAACTTCCACTTGCTTTGTAAACTAAATAGTTTTGCTCTGCTAAGACTTCACCACCGGATGTTCCAACTGAAGCTAATTCTACGACAAACTGAATGTTCTTGTTCGATCTTGCTGCAATCAAGGCATGCATTCCTCCTTCAGAATGTCCTGCAACGCCAATTTTATGTCCCGCAAATCGTTGATCATGCACAAGATAATTCACGCATGCATTTACATCTGAAGCAAAATCCTCTAAACTGGCAGTTTGAAATGAACCCGTGCTTTTTCCAACGCCGCGATCATCGAAACGCAAACAAGCAATTCCATTTCGCGCTAAATAATCTGCAATCACTAAAAAGGACTTATGGCCCATCAATTCACAATTGCGATCTTGCGCACCCGATCCAGAAGCTAAAACGACAATCGGATAAGTTGTGCCAGCATTCAACGGCAATGTCAAGGTTGCTCCTAGTGTGTTTTCTCCATTTTTAATCAATAGTTCTTCAACGGGATAAGCGAAAGGTGCTTTTGGTTCTTGCGGACGCTTCGCAACAATTTTTTCTTGTACACGACGGGTAAACGTAACAGCCCATTTATAGTCCATTTGCGACATGACTCCAACGATTGAATCTCCCGTTTTCGAATAAGTTCCCTCAAAAGAAACTCCTGTTTTAGTCCATAAAAACGACAAGGTAGAATCCGTAATTTTCACCTTATCCATTGGCAAATTTTTTGTTTTATCACTGTCTGGATTCGTTGCCAAAACGGAAGGATTAATTGGGTTGTTATTGACGAAGATATCCAAGCGGTTTGAATTTCCCATCACGGAAAAACTGGTATGCCACGTTCCACTGATTTGGCCAAAAGCGAATTGAGCAAGTAACATCAGCGCGAATACAAGAATTGGTTTCATAAACTTGAATTAGGTGTTAATAATGGAAATCAATTGGAGCGTTTTCTGCTCATTATCAAATGGAATTAAACATTCTTTACGTTTGAGTAATTCATCTTCATTGAATAATTTATGCATCAAATCTTTAATTAATTGCTTAAAATCAGGAGGTGTTTGGGCCACTGAAACCAATTGCTTTAATTCACCCGTTCCTGCCAACATGTGCGGATTGCAAACAATGAATTTTCCTGCGTAAAGCACATTGATCAACTTCAATTTCAATCCAGTTGGTTGATTGGTAAACAACAAATGGATGTGCGCTTGTTGAATCAATTCGGTCATCGCATCTTCATCTGGACTATTAACCAATTGAACATTCGGTTTTGCTGAAATGTCCTTTATCAATGCTTCACTTGGGTGCAAACCAGCAACGATAAATTGAAAAGGTAACTCAAAAACACCTGCATTCGCTAGGGAATAATAAGCCTCAACATTTTCTTGCACACTCAAATTTCCGTGAAACAAAATGTATGGATCTTTGTCCGATGCTGTAGAAACATTCAACGCATCATTCGCATGAAAACTTGGAAGATAACTAACTTTATTTGTTGGAAATTGCCTTTCGAAATAGGATGTATCTTCTTGTGAAACGATCAGCATGTGTTGTGCCTTCGCCAAGTGTTTTTCGTAGGATTTTAGTTTGCGTGCTTCCAACAAAAAAAAGCACTTTTTGATCCAATTTCGTTCAGCTTTTGCCAATCCACGATAGTAATCATGTTCAATATTACTTTCTCGAAAGATTGTGTGACGTTGTGCGAAACGTTTGTCTAAAAGGATTCCTGTTGTATGCAATCCTTCCATTAATATGGGGAAATTGTCTTGCAACAAGCGTTCATTTAATTCGTGTGTAATACGCGATTTAACAATGTATGGAATCTTAGAAAATTGCTGAAGAATCGACGTTGAACGCTTGTAATAATGAACTTCCAATGCCAACTCCTTCAATTTTTCTTGTTCTCCACGTCCATATTCAAAGCAATGTAAAATCACATCAACACCTTGCTTTTTTAAGCAACGAATTTTATGATAAACATCGATGACACCGCCGTAATTCGCTGGATAGGGAACATCAAATGAAATGATATGTACTCTTGTGTTAGTCAACTTTTGGATAAATTTCTTCTAAAACGTGTTGTTCATTATCCCAATTTTCTACTGTAGCAGCAAGTTTGCAATTGGCCTTCATTTGTTCCAATTTAACTGGATTTTCTTGTAAATCACGAATGGCGTTTGCTAAATTCTCTGGTGTTAATTCAGGCAATATGGTTCCGATTTCGTGTTTTTCAATGACACGTTTAATTTCCACCAAATCC
This sequence comes from Bacteroidota bacterium, assembly GCA_039804825.1. Lineage (GTDB taxonomy): Bacteria > Bacteroidota > Bacteroidia > Flavobacteriales_D > Crocinitomicaceae > M0103. Next base: position 7,481 of record JBDLVK010000099.1, on the reverse strand, counting down.
GTTGCTACAATTGGAGTAGAAGCATGGATGTAATCAAAAACTTTATTCGGAAGTGAAAACAAGTAGTTCTTATTCGTCGGTTTATCAAGTGTTAATCCAACATCGGCGTGCTGTGTAAATGCCATCATTTCAGCATAGGGACGTTTGCCATAAAAACGCACTTTTTCGGACAAACCTTCGTGCTGAACGCTTTCTTTTAATTGTGCCACAACATCACCATCACCAACAATCATTAAGCAAGCATGATCAATTAATTTCATGGCTTCTATTGCTTCTTCCGCCCCGCGATCCACATTGATTCCAGCTCCTTGAATAATGATCAAAAATACATTTTCAGGAATGTTCAAATCAACTTTGTTTGGCAAAACTTCCAACTGAAAACGGGGAGAAATATTGCGAACGACTTTGATTTCTTTACGGTACTTTTCATGGTACAATTGGGCAATGGATTCATTGACCGTATAAATGGTTTTTAGCTTTGGAAAAATCCAGCTTTCGATCGCTTCCCACACTTTTTGAACTCGCGGACGATGAATCAATTCCGGCACTTCCGTAAAATACTCGTGCGAATCGTACACCAAGCGTGCGTTTGGTTTGAACTTGCTAGCAGCATAATTGGCGAGCAAGGTATCTAAATCATTCGACACTAATAAATTTGCACGTTTCGAAAGCAAGAAAAAGAAAAGACGAAGGTTGTAAAGTGCGTAAAATCCTGCTCCTGTTTCTTTGGCCAACTTAAATCGCTTGGTCTGATAGGAACGTGGGGGCAATTCGATGCTGTCTTTTTTCTGGCGACCAACAAGCAGCACGTCATAACCTTGTTTTTCGAGAAACAAACAGATCTTATTCACCCGATTATCGGTGTATAAATCATTGGTTACAGATACAATTGCGCGTTTTTTTCTAGCCATTGTTCAAAGGTAGAAATTTAATGGAAGCCAGCTTTGATTACGGACTAAAGAAAAGCTATTATGAGCGAGACCATTACGAAGATAAAGAAGGTAAGGAAAATAGCGTCCACAATGAAAAGAACGGTATTTGCACGTAAAAAGCGCTCTCCTCTCATTGTATTATAGCGTTGTTTTTTAACGTCAAAATAATTCGTAACAGCTAATAAAAAGAAAATTAAACCGAGAAACGGTACAATTGATGTAACGATGCCACCGACAAAAAGGCCGGTCGTTTTTGTAGCCATTTTTTCTGTATTCAATGCTTTTTCGAGTTGATCGTCATTGTTGGCTTGGTCTAAACTATCATCAATAGATGACTCAAACTGAATGTTCGAAGTAGGAGATTTTTCTGTCAATTCAGTGCTAAAATCTGTCGTTTGGTCAGTCGTGGTTCTTAATTCTATTGGACTTGGATTTGATGCCTCAATGATTTTTATTGGTGTTACATCCGTTTGAACAACTTGCTTTTCCACGCTAACGATTTCTTGTTTTTCTGCTTTAACCAAGCGCAATCTGCCTTGCTGCAATGTACCGCAAGAACTTATAAAAAGAACAATAAAACTAAGGGTAAAAAGCTGTTTCATCGAGTAAAATTTAAAACAAAAACGTAAATAAAAGAGATTTAGTTTATTACCGCATCAGTTTTTCCAATGATCGTACTGATTTGCTCAAAAGCGTGTTTTATGTGTTTCACATCGGCGAAGATGATGCGCAAACGATCGTTTTGTTCACTCAATTTACAGCCTTGTCCATTGCGTTGAATGTAATTCAATACTTGCTGGAACATATCAGTTTCGTAGAACGGCGATTGTGGATTCGAAATGAAGTAACCAACCATTTTTCCTGATTTAATGACCAAACGTTCCAAGCCAATTTCCTCCGCCAACCAGCGCAATTTAAAAGATAAAATCAATTCATTAACTTGTTTTGGCAATGGTCCAAATCGGTCGACCAACATTTCAGAGAATTTCTGCAATTCTGCTTCGTCTTTCAAGTTGTCCATTTCTTGGTACAAACTCAAACGCTCAGCAACGTTGTTCACGTAACCGTCAGGAATACGCACTTCCAAGTCCGTTTCCAAAATACAATCTTTCACGAAATGCAACATGGAATCAGTCGTGCGCTCCTCAAACAATTCTTTGAATTCACTTTCACGTAATTCTTCAATCGCTTCGTTCAAGATTTTCTGATACATCTCAAATCCAATTTCTGAAATGAATCCGCTTTGTTCACCACCCAACATATTTCCAGCTCCTCGAATGTCCAAATCCTTCATCGCAATGTTGAAACCAGAACCCAAGTCAGAGAATTGAACCAAAGCTTCCAATCGCTTGCGCGAATCCGAGGTCATGATGCTAAACGGTGGTGCCACCAAATAACAAAATCCTTTTTTATTGCTTCGTCCAACGCGACCGCGCAACTGGTGCAAATCACTCAAACCAAAATTGTGCGCATCATTAATGATGATCGTATTGGCATTTGAAATATCAATTCCCGACTCAATGATCGTTGTGGCTAATAAGACATCGTACTCACCATTGATGAAATCAAACATGATTTTCTCCAATTGCTTTCCGTCCATTTGTCCATGACCAATTCCTACGCGAACACCCGGACACAAACGACTAATCATCCCCGAAATTTCACGAATATTCGCCAAACGGTTGTGAACGAAAAATACTTGTCCACCGCGACTCACTTCATACGCAATGGCATCGCGAATCGTTTCTTCATTGAAGAGAATGATATCCGTTAACACGGGTTGACGATTTGGTGGTGGCGTATTGATAATGCTCAAATCGCGTGCACCCATCAACGAAAACTGTAAGGTTCTTGGGATCGGTGTAGCGGTTAATGTTAACGTATCAACAGTTGCACGCAAGGTTTTTAGTTTGTCTTTAACTGCAACACCAAATTTTTGTTCCTCGTCGATAATCATCAATCCAAGGTCTTTGAATTTGACGCGCTCAGCAACAACAGCATGCGTTCCAATCAAAATATCGATTTTCCCTTCAGCCAATTTCTTCAAGGTTTCCGTTGTGTCTTTCGACGATTTAAAACGATTGATATAATCTACCGTCACAGGAAAATCTTTCAAACGTTCTTTGAAACTGCGGTAATGCTGCATCGAAAGAATCGTTGTTGGAACCAACACAGCAACTTGTTTTCCATCTGTCGCAGCTTTGAACGCAGCACGAATGGCAACTTCCGTTTTACCAAAACCAACATCTCCACAAACCAATCGATCCATTGGCGTTGGCGATTCCATATCTTTCTTAATAGCTTCCGTTGCTTTTAACTGATCGGGCGTATCTTCATACATAAACGAAGCTTCCAACTCGTTTTGCAAATACGTGTCTTCGTTGAACGCAAAGCCTGGTTGACTCTTGCGCTTCGCATATAATTGAATTAAATCGAAGGCAAGTTCCTTGATTTTTTTCTTGGTCTTATTTTTTAAGTTCGTCCACGCTTGCGTTCCGAGTTTGTTCATTTTTGGAACAGAACCATCTTTTCCGGTGAACTTTGAAATGCGGTGAAGCGAGTGAATTCCAACGTACAAAACGTCGCCATCTTTATACACCAAACGGATCGCTTCTTGCGGTTTTCCGTTGACATCAATCGTTTCTAGGCCCGAAAATTGTCCAACACCATGATCGATGTGCGTAACGTAATCGCCTTTTTGAAGGTTGTAAATTTCTTTAAGTGTGAGCGCTTGTTTCGCCTGACGGAATCCTTCTTTTAGGCGGAAACGGTGGTAGCGCTCAAACAATTGGTGATCGGTATAACACACCAATTTCTGACTCGGTGAAATAAACCCTTCGTGCAAGGCAATTGGCAACGGTTTGAAATCAACTCCGCCTCCAATGTCCTCAAAGATTTGGTACAAACGATCAATTTGCTTCGGCTGATTTGAAAAGATGAGGTTGGTGAAATGCTGTTCAGTTCTGTTGACCAAATCTTCGCGCAACAAATCAAAATTTTTGTTGAAGCTAGGCTGTGGAAGAAAATCGAAGTTATAAACTTGATCTGCTTTGAAGTGAAATTCTGGACCCCATTCGATGCAATTGTAGGCTTCAATTTCTTTCTTTACATCACTTGGATGCAAGTACAATTCACTCGGAATCGTGCGTTTTACAGTATCCGATAAACCGGAGAAAATCTTCACCGATTTCTCATATTCTTTTTCCAAAGTAGAAGTCAATTGATCAAAAGAAGAAAGCCAAAGCGTTACATTCTTTCCTAAAAATTCAAAGAAACTTCCATTGCCTTCCAAGTTCAATTGACCTTGAACGTTTGGAATGATATTAAAATGCTTGTGTGTTGTAAGTGATAATTGTGAACTCGCATCAAAGGTTCGGATGGATTCTACCTCATCGCCAAAAAACTCAATGCGGAAGGGATGATCATTGGAATACGAAAACACATCGACGATTCCACCACGAATGGAAAATTGTCCCGGTTCATAAACAAAATCAACGCGCTCAAAATGATAATCCAACAAAAGTTCATTGATAAAATCGATCGAATAGGATTTTCCAACTTCAACGCGAAGGGTGTTTTCGCTCAGCTTTTTTTGCGTCGGAACTTTCTCGAAAAGTGCTTGTGGATAGGTTACCACCCAAACATTGCTGCCGTTGTTGATCTTTTCCAAAACCTCTGCGCGCGACACCACATTCGCATTATCCGTTTCTTCCAATTGGTAAGGAACACGATAAGACGCAGGATAAAACAACACACGCTTGTCTTCAGGAAATAATCCTTCTAAATCATTCAAGAAATAGGCAGCATCTTCTTTGTCATTCAAGACAAACAAATGATGTCCGGGCGTTTGATCCGCTAAGGCAGAGGCACACAAACTGCGGGAAGAACCTACGAGTCCTTTCCAATGAATATGTGTTCCTGCAAATTGCAATTGATTCGCAGTAGCGTCAATTTGTCCGATTTTCGAGAAACGTTGTTTGAGTTCCTTTAGTTCCATTTTTTTGAAGCGGAATGCTATTAGTACTCCAAAAGACTCAATGCTTTTTCAACCATTTGTTTTGAGCCGATGAACAATGGAACACGTTGGTGTAAACGCGTTGGTTTAATATCTAAAATTCGTTCTCTTCCTGTTGATGCCAATCCACCCGCTTGTTCAGCAATGAAGGCTAAAGGATTACATTCGTACAACAAACGTAATTTTCCTTCTGGAGAAGTAGTTGTATCTGGGTAAATATAAATTCCACCTTTGATCATGTTGCGGTGAAAATCTGCCACCAACGAACCGATGTAACGACCTGAATAAGGAGCGCCTTTATCGTTTTCGAAGCTTTGGCAGTATTGCGTATATTTTTTAATTCCTGGGTTGCAAATGTCGATGTTCCCTTCATTCATGGCATAAATTCTACCAGTTTCAGGCATTTTCATGTTCGGATGCGACAAACAAAATTCACCGATAGAAGGATCTAGGGTAAATCCGTTTACACCTTTTCCTGTTGTGTACACCAACATGGTCGATGAACCGTACAAAACATAACCAGCAGCGATTTGTTCTGTTCCAACCTGAAGCATGTCTTCTTCTGTTGCCAATGTTCCTAAAGCACTTTGACGTTTGTAAATGGAGAAAATTGTACCGATTGAAACGTTCACATCGATGTTTGAAGATCCATCCAAAGGATCAAACAACACGACATATTTTGCATTTTTCGCAGTGTCAGATTCGAATGCAACGAAGTCATCATTTTCTTCAGATGCAATTCCACACACTTCACCACCATTGCGAAAAGCTTTGATAAATTGCTCATCGGCTACCACATCCAACTTTTGTTGTTCCTCACCTTGCACATTGGTTGCTCCGTGCGCACCCAAAATGTGGTCTACCAATCCAGCTTTACGTACATCGCGGCTCACCATTTTCGATGCAACAGCAATATCATTCAGGATACGTGACAATTCACCAGTGGCATTTGTGAAATCCGCTTGGCGGTCCATGATGAATTCATTCAGTGTGATAAGATTTGACATGACGCTAATTTTTTTGCAAATATCGTTATTTCTGACGTATAACTTTTGATAATCCAAGATAAAAATCCCATAGTTTTTGGCTCACTCTCATCTCTCATCTCTCATCACTCCTCGTTCATCGTTCCTCTCTCACCGTCCTTCGTCTTCTAGTCCTGACTCTTGACTCCTGCATTCTTTAAGTCTTTTCATCTTAAAGTCCTAGTGTCCTAATATCCTAAAGTCCTAACATCCAAATCAAAACCGCATACCTCACCGCTTTCCCCAGCACCATCAATCCAAAAAACCTCCAGAACGAAACCCTGAAATAGCCCAGCGCCACCGAAAGCGGATCACCAATAAACGGTACCCAAGAGAAAAAGGCCAACCAATAACCGTAGGTCTGAATGCGATGTTCGAAGGAACGAATTGTCATGTGACTAATTCCGATGCGTTTGAGCCAATTCGGATTTCCAAGTAAACCGAGCGCATAATTCGTTAAACCGCCCAATGAATTTCCGATGGTTGCAACTATCAGACAAAGCGTTGGACCATATCCTTGCGTAAGCATGAGTAGCAGAATCCCTTCCGAACTCAATGGCAGTATCGTTGCCGAAAGAAAACTGGCAAAAAACAAACCGACGTAGCCAACCGTAAAATAATCCATCAATCAAAGATAGGTTTAAATACAGACTCAACGACGCAAGTCCTGTGCTTTTCAACGCAGAGTTGTGGAGTTAAAAGAGGTCACGGAGCTGTTTTAGCTATCCTATTCTCTCCGCGTCCCTTTGCGTTCATTGCGCCTTGGCGTTGAACTATTAAACAAAGTGCATTTTAACCGCAATGCACAACTACAAGCGAAGCGTTCTCTCCGCGGACCTTTGTGTTCTTTGCGCCTTCGCGTTGAAAAACCTTTTCAAACAAAAGGCCCAGCACTTCCGACCCTTTAATTTCTATTCTTGTGTTTTCTTATTTTTCTTCCCTAAATGAATGGCATATCCTAATTCGAGGTAAACCATATTTGCTTTTTTCATGTAGCTATAATGACCCCTTGTTTCTAATATATCATATTTAATAGCAAAATGGAAATTGTGAAAATAATTATCCAATCCTATTGTAAAATAAGTAAACCCTAAATATTTCGGATGATCGTAGTATCCAACGCCCATTATTGGTCCACAAAAGTAATTCTCAGAAGGGTTGTCATTTAAAAATTGATGAAAATTCCATGAAGTTTGAAATCTGAATGAAGATAAGGATAATGGAAAGAAATAATTAAAATCAATTCCGGTTTTCATAAATGAATTTCGAAAATTTAAACCAAGTGACCCATTAAAAGAGGGGTAATTATTTGGTGTTTCATATATATTGTTATGAATTGAATGAAAAAATCCAACCCCAACATTCGGTTCTAAATACAGCTGTTGATGGAATTTTAGTTTGGTTTCTTGGGCGTTTCCCCACAGTGCCGAAAAAAGAAGTAGGCTCAAAAGTAGTTTCAACATAGAATAGTTTTTAAAAAGTATCGTATCTAAAGGTAGGGAAAATGAT
>JBDLVK010000098.1:0-102174 GCA_039804825.1 Bacteroidota bacterium | reverse complement strand
TGGAGAAAACGCCCATACTGACCACCCTAAAACGGAGTATACTGACCAGTCATTTTCATTTGCCTAAAAGAACGATTTAAGAGGTTATCTTATTTTCCAAAAATATTACTTTTTTTCGATTAAAAAATCATTTGTTAAGTTGCCTTTTTTCTTTCTCATGGATTCGCCTTGTAGTTCAAAGCGATGAGCATGGTGAACAAGTCGATCCATTGTTGCGTCAGCGATAGTTTTTTCTCCAATAATATCATACCATTGACTTACAGGTAATTGGGATGTTATGATAACTGAACCTTTACCATGGCGGTCTTCAATGATTTCTAAAAACGCCATTCTGTTTTGATTGTCCATGGCTTGAAGACCAAAATCATCTAAAATAATGAGTTGTTGACGCTCTATTTTAGCGATTTCTTTCAGATAAGTACCGTCACTTTTCGCCATTTTAAGTTTGGCTAGTAGTCGTGTTGTATTGTAATATTTCACACGATAACCATCAATACACGCCTGATATCCTAGGGCTGTTGCTAAATAGCTTTTACCAACACCAGTGCTTCCTGTTATCAAAAGATCTTGTCCTTGATGGATGTAATCTCCCTGAGCAATGCGCAATAGTTTGTTTCTATCCAGATTTCGTTCATCGTTAAAGTCGATCTTTTCTAATGATGCTTTGTATCTAAAAGTAGCGTTGTGGATGTTCCGTTCGATTTTACGATTTTGTCGATCATCCCATTCTGTTTGAACTAGTTGTGCAACAAATTGATCTAAGGTATAATGATCAGTTCGTCCTGTTTCTATGGCTATTTTAAATGCATTGTGCATTCCATGAAGTGCCATTAACTTCATTTTCGAAAGTGTTGTTTGATTCATTGTATTTGTTTTTATTGATTACTTGTAATAATTATTTCCTCTAATATTCGGATGTTTAGGAAGCTCTTTTTCTTGATTTTCAGCTTGCTCTGATTGTTTATCTAGCCCTTTTTCTAGGATGTTTTCTACGATTTTATAATTATAAATACCGTATTCCATGGCCATTGAACATGCTTTTGCTAGGCGTTCATTACCAACTTTTTTCGCCATCGATAAAATACCGATGCAACTTTTGTAAGATTGTTCCACATGCTGTTTTTTATTAAGTATTTGTTCGATTAAATGTTTCACATTGATATCTATGGACTCTGCCCAGGATATAAATCGCTCAGCATTCCATTCGGTCATAAACTGATGGGTTGTTGCAAGATGATCCTTTACAGTACTGTAATTATGCGGACTTTTTAGTCTCGGATGAATGGCGATTCGATTGTATCCAGAGTAGATTTCTACTGACTTTTCAGTATACAGTAGTTTGACTTTCTTACGGATATATAGGTAAGGAACGCTGTAATAATGTCTGTCCTCGGACAATAAAACGTGACCATTGTTCATTACCGTTACAATGGCTTGTTTACGGATTTCAAATCGCTCCAGTGGAAGTTCTTTTAGCATGTGTTTTTCCAACTCTTCGTACAGCTGCTTTCTACTATATGGCTTCCCTGTAAGATTCGATGCATTGTGCTTTTCGAGCAAGATTCTTATCGACCTATTCAATGACTCAAGATCAAAAAACTGTTGGTCTTTTAACACACTATAAATACGTGTATAAAGTATTTTAACTGCTCCTTCCACCAACGATTTATCTCTAGGCTTGTAGGCTCTTGCTGGTAATATCGTGGTGCCGTAATGTTCTGCAAAGTCCAAAAAAGTTTCATTTAATGTAGGTTCGTAACGATTACTTTTTGTCACAGCAGACTTCAAATTATCCGGAACAATAGCCGCTGGAACTCCACCAAAAAAATGAAGCGCATTTTCAACTGATTCAACAAAATCTTCCTTTTTCTGACTCATACTTGCCTCTGCATAAGTCGCTTGACTTGCTCCTAAAATGGCAACAAAAAACTCAACGTCGATAACCTCTCCGCTTTCTCTATCAATGATTTCAAGTGTTTTGCCTGCATAATCAACATACATTTTATCGCCGGCTTTATGGCTCATATGCATCGTTGCTTTAGCATTTATTCGTTTGGTCCAACGATTAAAATAAACTGCAAATTGTGTTCTCTGAAAGCCATCAGGATATTTGATTTTGTATTCTTCCCATAAAATATTTAGTGTCTTTCCGGTTTTCTTTAACTCTTTCTCAACCCGAGGGAAAAAGCTTTCCAAGTCACGCATCTTGGGTGTTAACTCTTGTTCCTGCTGCAAATTAAATAGTTCGTCCAAATCCAGATCTGTTAGCTTATCTAACTCCTCGTAGGTGACTTTTAAACTACTAAATTGCCGTATGTATTTCTTAACTGTATTGCGCGATAAACCTAAATATGAGCTGATAAAAACCTTGCTTTTACCCTGCACATACAACTTAATTACTTTTCTTAACTTACTCATGTCGATCGTTTTTCCAGCCATCATTCAAACTTTATCTAATAAAGCCTGATTTTACAGCTACGATAACTCTCGAAAATCGTTTGATTTTAGGTGGTCAACATACTCCGTTTTGGGGTGGTCAGTATGCTCCGTTTTAGGGTGGTCAGCTTAAACCGTTTTGGGGTGGTCAACATGAGCGTTATTTCCAGTTTGAACCACATTAGGAACGCTTCGGCAAACTCAGCGCAGGCATAAGGACACATAAGGGACTTTGCTGATAGACAATATGTATTATGTCGCTCTATCCTTCATAATCTATGTTCCATGTTCTATGCTCCATGTTCAAAACAACGTGTTGACGTTTTTTAACATTTCATTCCTCTCATTATCACTATCTTTGCCGTCCTATGAAAAAAACGGCATTTCTTATTGTTTTCTTTATTTCCTTGATTTCAGGCGCTTTTGGGCAATTGACTGAGGAAAAGGGAAAATCAGATTATAACTTTTGGTTATCGCTTCCAGCGGATAGTATTTTACAAAATAATCCACCGGTATTAATTTTCTTACACGGTAAAAGTTTATCGGGTTCGGATTTAGCATTGGTGCGCAAATATGGTGTTATTCATGAAATAGATAAAGGTCGATCGATTCCTGCGATTGTGATTGCTCCGCAAGTTCCAGCGGGAAAATCATGGGAGCCTGAAAAGATTTTACATGTGTTACAGTACGTTCAGTCACACTACAAAACGGATACAAACCGTGTGTATGTAGCGGGAATGAGTTTGGGAGGTTACGGAACGTTGAATTTTGCGGGTGCTTATCCAGAAATTGTTACAGCAGCCGTTGCACTTTGTGGTGGTGGAAATGTAAAAGATGGTTGTAATTTGGCACAAGTTCCATTGTGGATTCAACATGGAAATGCTGATCGTGCTGTTCCGATCTCAGAATCTGAAAAAGTGGTGAAGGCGATTAAAGCATGCAACGGCGGTGAAAACCTAAAGTATACAGTTGTTCCAGGTGCTGACCATGGAGCGTTGGAACGTGTTTTCAGAACTGATGAAATGTACAATTGGTTGTTTCAATACAATAAAGCTGTCGAAACGTTGACTGAAGAAAAGAAATAGTTTCCTTCATCAATATTTTAATGTTCTTTGTGATCGGGCGGGAAAGTGGTTATCATTTTCGTGGCGCGGTCGTGCAAGACAATACTTCCGGTTACCCCAACATTTAACGAAGAATTTCCCGGTAGTTTAATGACGTAATGGCATTTGTCTAGAATTTCTTTAGGCAAACCGTCGCCTTCAGCTCCTAATAAATAAATAGCGCGTTTTGGATGCTCGAATGTGTGCAGAAATTCTGCGCGGTCATCCATTTCTACACCAACCAATCGGCAATCGTAAGGAATGTTATTCAGTAAATCATCAAAGGTTTTGTAGTGAAATAATGGTATGCGTGACCAAGCTCTTAGCACATCAGAACTTTGCTTTTTGTACTTATTATCAACAGTGAAAATATAGGATGCACCAAGAATGTATGCAGAACGCCAAAGTGTTCCCAAGTTGTGTTCTGTTTTTCCACGGAAAATTCCAATGGCGCAATATCCTTCCTTGTTGACTGTTTTCATCCTACAAAGTTGCAGATTATATTCAAATAATATTCTCAGTTGCCAAGCTTTTGTTTCCTTTTCTGCATCTTTGCAAGAAATTTGTTGTTATGGAATTCATCGATGCAAAACTTGACGATTATGTTTGTGCACATACTGAAAAAGAACCGGAACTGTTAGCGGATTTAAACCGTCGAACACATGTTTCAGTGCTTCAGCCGCGCATGTTGAGCGGACATTATCAAGGGCGTTTGTTGAGTATGTTGTCACACATGATTCAGCCTAAACGCGTACTTGAGATTGGAACGTATACTGGTTATTCTGCATTGTGCTTTGCTGAAGGTTTGCAGGAAGGAGGAAAAGTAACGACGGTTGATGTGAATGAAGAATTGGAAGAATTTGTTCAATCCTACATTGAAAAAGCAAACTGCGCTGATAAAGTTGAATACATCATTGGTGATGCTATGGAAGTTGTGGCTCAGATGGATGATGAATTTGATCTAGTTTTTATTGATGCAGACAAAAAGAACTATTGCAATTACTATAATTTGGTTTTTGATAAAGTGAAATCGGGTGGTTACATCATTGCAGACAATGTACTTTGGTCTGGGAAAGTATTGGAAGATTATGATTCCTTAGACCGTGAAACGAAAATCTTAATGGATTATAATAAAATGGTGCACGAGGATGAGCGTGTTCAGGAGATTTTATTGCCGATTCGTGATGGATTGATGGTGGCGAGGAAGAAGTGAACTAGTGACTAGTGACTAGTGACTAGTGATTAGAAGTGATGAGAGAGGAGAGATGAGAGATGATCTATTGAACCATTTGAACCACTTTAACCCTTTGAACGATTAGTGATGAACGATAAGTGTTGAGTGATGAACGATGAGAGATGAATTTTTGAACCCTTTTAACTTTTGAACCAATTGAACTTTTAATCATGAGAGCTGAACGATGAGTGAAGAAGTGGAAAATAACTTATTGGAAATCATTTATCAAGATGACTTTTTAGTAGCGATCAATAAACCGCATGGATTGTTGGTGCATCGTTCGCCGATTGCTGCGGATGCTTCTGAGTTTGCTATTCAATTATTGCGTGATCAGTTGGGTAGGAAAGTTTTTCCAACACATCGATTGGATCGAAAAACAAGTGGAGTTTTACTTTTTGCGTTAGACGAAGAAACGAACAGTTTGATGCAGCAAGCATTCATGAACAAAGGTGTTGTTAAAACCTACAAAGCTTTGGTGCGTGGTTTTATTCCTGAAAAAGGAACCATCGATTATGCGTTGACAACGGATGATGGAAAAACGCAGGATGCAGTGACGCATTACGAACGAATCGAAACGTTTGAATTGCCAATTCCATTTGGGAAGCATGCAACTTCTCGTTATTCCCTGGTGAAACTGGATCCTGAAACCGGAAGAATGCATCAGTTGCGCAAGCATTTAGCACATATTTTTTATCCCATTATTGGCGATCGTCCGCACGGATGTAACAAACAAAATAAATTCTTCTTGGAGCGATGGCAAATGAATAAAATGCTATTGCATGCTGAAGAACTGCGTTTTACACATCCTCAGACAAAGATTGAAACTACGATTTCTGCAAATCCATCCCTTGATTTTCGTGCCATTTTAGAAGAATTTAAGGCGCTTAAATTAATCCGGCAATAAACAAGCTTCCGAGTAACAATAAACAATAGGCTACAATTTTTTGGATTCCATTCATTGTTACTTTGTTGAGTAATTTTTTTCCAAAGAAGGTTCCAACAAATGCGCAAACAATTCCAACAACTAAAAGGTCCGATTTGTAACTCAGTGCCGCGAAATTGAAGGTTTCGTAATACACGATAATTCTGAACAAATCGATTAGTAGGGCAATGGCATTGGAGGTTGCTACAAATTCTTCTTTCGTTAATTCAGCTTTGCTTAAAAAGGCAGAACGGAAAGCTCCTTGATGTCCTGATATTCCGCCGAAAAAGCCACTTAAAATTCCTCCAAGCACGATGTTCTTCTTCAACGAACCGAGTGGTAATAATTTCGGAACAAGTTCAATTAAGGAAAAGAAAATCATCAAACTTCCAATTACAATTTTTAAGTAAGTTAATTCAATCACTGACTCACCGATGAGGTAGGTTCCAGCGAGTGGAAGATCTGCTAAGTAATTCAAGCAAAGTGCACCAAGTAAAGACGCTAAAACAGCTGGAAAACCGAAAGAAAGTAAGGTGAGTTTGTGAATGTGTTTGAAAACCATTCCAAATTTGAAAATGTTGTTGGAAAGGTGAACAATCGCCGTTGCTCCAACTGCAATGGGCAAGGGGAAAAACAGACTAAAGACTGGAAGCATTAGAGTCCCCAATCCGAAACCAGAAAAGAAGGTTAGGACAGCCCCGAAAAGAACTGTAAGAGCGATAATTGCGTAATCCATGGGTTCAAATTAGCTAAAAAAAATTAAAATAGATGGTAGAATTGATTTTAGAAGCGTAATTTCAACCTCAAAATGCACAACAATGATTGATTTTCGAAGTGATACAGTTACGAAACCAACAAAAGAAATGTTGGAAGCCATGTTTAAGGCACCAGTGGGAGATGATGTTTTTTCTGAAGATCCAACGGTGAATGAACTCCAAGAATTTGCAGCAGCTTATTTTGGGAAAGAGGCGGCTTTATTTTGTAGCTCTGGAACACAAACCAATCAAATTGCCATTAATGTGCATGTGCGTCCTGGAGGTGAAGTGATTTGTCACAAAGAAAGTCACATTTACAAATACGAAGGTGGTGGAATTGCCAAAAACAGCGGTGCTTCTGTTAGATTGTTGCAAGGCGATCGTGGACGTTTGACGGTTGATGAAATCGCCAAATGGATCAATAATCCGGAAGATGTACATTTCCCTTTGACACAATTGGTTTCTTTGGAAGACACAGCGAATAGAGGTGGAGGAGCGATTTATGATTTTGAAGAAATCAAGAAAATAAAAGCATTTTGTGTTGCCAATAATTTGCCTTTGCATTTGGATGGTGCTCGTGTGATGAATGCCTTGGTTGAAACAGGAATTGACCCGAAAGAATATGCAGCGCAGTTCGATTCAATTTCAATTTGTTTGTCGAAAGGATTGGGTGCACCAGTTGGCTCTGTGTTGGTTGGAACGAAGGAGTTCATTAAGCAAGCACGTCGCGTTAGAAAAGTACTTGGTGGCGGAATGCGTCAGGCGGGAATCATTGCAGCTGGTGGATTGTACGCCTTGAAAAATAACGTTGATCGTTTGAAAATAGATCATGAACACGCACGAAAATTGGAAGCAACCTTGAATCAATTGGATTGGGTTGAATCCGTTTTGCCGGTGCAAACAAACATTGTTGTGACCATTTTAAAGGATCCAAACCAACGTGAGGCAATTATCGAACGTTTAGCAGAACGCAATGTGCGCATTATGCCATTTGGACCGGGAATGTTGCGCATGGTGACACATTTGGACATAAGGTCAGAGCAAATAGAAGAAACGTGTGCTGTATTGAAAGGCTTGTAATGAAAAATAACTATTTATATTTCTTTTCAATTGTTTTGTTAATCACTGCTGCATGTGGCGGAAAGCAAAAAGATGAGGTGATTGATATGAAGGACATTACGCCTCATTCAACGCGCAATTATGATTCCACGAAAACAGAAAATGTTGAAACAAGCGATTATGGTTTCAATCGAGAAGTAGCAGATAGTATTGGATTGGCAATTATGGAAATTGATAGTGTGGAAGATCCATTTTTTGTAGATCGCTTTTCGCCTCGTTCTCAGGCTAAGTTGTATTTACAACTGAAAGAAGACAAAATCTTGTTTTGCCAGTGGTCATTCAAAGATTCAGTGAAAACTAAAAATGCGTTCTACAATTGGATTGATTGCTTTGGTGAAAAATGTAAATCCATTCATTTCGGACAAAACGTGAACTTTCAGAAAGATAATTTCCGATTGTTCATGAACGACACGTCAATTACGTACATTTCCTCAGCACTTAAGTTATCTACAAAAGATTGGCAAGCTTATTTGAAAAGTGTCAGTGGTGTGGAAGAATGGAAATTAATTATTGAACAATCAACACGCGGTAAAGCAAAATGGATGCGTTTCGCGGACGATAAATTAGAAGAACTAAAACCGGTAAAATGAAAATTGTAAACAGAGGGTTTATCACGATTACACCAAGACAAGCGTTTTGGGATTGGGCAAATGAATTTGAATCAGAAATGGAATTCTCTGCCGAAGATGGCGTGGAGCCAAATGTCTACTTGATTACCGAAGATTTTTTCGAAATTGAACCCTTGATCGAACAAAATTTCAAGAAAATTTTCAAGAATGAGCTTGCGATGATTACCGAAGATGAATCTGAATGGCCGGAAGATCGAACAATGGATACCTTTTTGAATTGGTTTGACATCGAAATTGGGTCGACGGTTTTTGATTTGGAAAAAAGCGATTTGAAAGGGGAGAAATTGTAATGATTTGAAGATTTGAAGATTTGACAATTCGAAGATTTGAAAATTCGATAATTATTTAAAAACATTAACTCAACAATTCAAATTTTGAATGATGCTTGACTGCGAGTGGCAGTAAATCGTTGAATAATCAAATCCTTGAATTAACGTATAACATCCTTGTTTTCACCTTTCTTAGGCATTGGACCACGTTTGTAAATAATCAATCCGTTTAAGAAATTGCGCAATAATTGATCGCCACATTCCATGTATTTTGGATGATCTGGATTGCGGTACAAGGCATTGATTTCACTTTTCGTTACATTAAAGTCGACCAATTTTAAAATTTCAATGACTTGGTCGTCGCGTAATTCAAGTGCTACGCGTAGTTTCTTTAATATATCGTTGTTCGTAAGCATATCCGTGTTTTTTGTAAAGATAAGTGAAATTCAGTGATTAACACTTTTCAATCAGTTTTGAATTGTAATAGTTGACATCTGTCGAAACATCTTCTGTTGCCCAAATCGGTTGTTCGAAGGCTTCGTTTTCATCTGATAATTCAATTTCAGCCAAGACAAGTCCTTCCAAGTTCCCGTGAAATTCATCGATTTCCCAAAGATGATTTCCAATTGTGATTTCGTAACGGTCTTTTGAAATGGTTTTTTCAGCAAATAAGCGAATCATTTCTTCCGCTTCATCGACTGGTATTTCATACTCAAACTCACTGCGTGAAATTCCAACTGTTGCACCTTTAATGGTCAAAAAACCTTTTGAGCCTTTGATGCGCGCACGAACCGTTTTTTCAGGACTGTTTAAAATATAGGCTTGAACAATTTTCTTTGGAGCAGGTTTTTCAACCTTTGCCCATTCGGATTTGTCAACTAAGAATTTGCGTTCGATTTCCATGCTTATTGCTGATCAAATGAACGGTTCCAAACGTATTCCCAATCTTTAATTGCTTCAAAACGAGCTTGTGCTTCTTTGTTGGAAGGATGCGTTAGGACAGATTCAACACTTACTTCTTTTAAGGATGGAGCCAAGCCTTCTCGCACAAAAATGAAATTGAAACCTAATTCATGGCAGCCAACCAAACGGTAACCCAAATGTTTAGCCAGTTTTGTCATCGCTACTGGCGAAGCGCCATGATAATCTGGATGTTTTCCTGGATAGAAATACGTTGGGTCATACGGAACAACAATGTCGTGCAAGCCAAATTCATTGTGCGTTTCAATGATTACAATTTGAGGCTGAATAACGGTAATCGCTTCCCAAACCCAGTAATCGTTGCCGTCTATATCGACTGACATCATTCCAATTTCACCTGATAAACCGCCTTTCGTAATTAACTCGTTGATGTTTTCACGCGTAATCATATCACAAATGAAACGTGGAGCAGCTACTTTTTTATTTCCCCATTTCTTGAAGAAATATTCGCCTCGTTCAACCGCTTTTTGATTTCCATCTAAGAACAATCCTGCCCAATCGTGGTGAAAATGCAAATTCGCTGAATTACTATTTACGCCGTCATCAGATCCAAATTCCAAGAATGTTTTAACAGGATGTTCGATTTGCGAAATGGTGTATAACAATAATCCATCTTCTTCAAATTGAGAAAACACCTTGAATCCCGTTTTGTTAAAGTCGGTCACTTTTCCAGAACGATAGGATTGATAAATGGCTTGTTGACGTGCTGTTTCTGTTGCGCTAAAACGTTCCCGAATTTTAAAATGTAAAAAGTGTTTTTTAAGAAAATGTTTTAAAACTGGGTGCATTCTGAATCAAATTTGAATTTTTAGCGAAACAATCTGGGTTTAAAAGTACATTTTTTTTCGCTTCTTCGTTCTTTCTATTACCTTCGCATGCATGAATATTTTTCTAACATACGATTACGAATTGTTCTTTGGTGAGTCAACTGGAAGCACCGAGAAATGTATGTTAGAACCAACCAATGCGCTACTTCAGATTGCTGAGAAGTATGTTATTCCGATGACTTTTTTTGTTGACATTGGTTATTTGATCAAATTGGAAGAATTTGCGCCAAACAATCCGTCGTTGCAAAAGGATTTAGACCAAGTAAAAGCACAATTACTTGATTTACATGCAAAAGGTCATTCCTTGCAAATTCACATTCATCCGCATTGGGAGAAATCAATCTTTGCGAATGGAAAATGGCAAATTGAAACGAAGAATGCGTACAAATTAGCTGATTTTTCGGATGAAGATATTGAGCGCATTGTTCGAATGTATTCTACTTATTTGAATAATTTGATAGGAAAAAAAGCACAAGTATTCAGAGCTGGAGGTTGGTGTATTCAACCATTTAGCCGCTTGGAGAACGTGTTTAAAGAATTGGAAATCCGTGTTGATTCAAGTGTGTTTTCAGGTGGACATTTCGAAGCTGGTGAATATTCCTTTGACTTTAGAACAGCACCTAAAAAATCGAATTACCGTTTTTCGAGCGACGTTTGCGTAGAAGATGTAACAGGTTATTTCATTGAATATCCAATTAGTTCTCATGTTTATTCGCCGCTGTTTTATTGGCGCTTGTATGGTTTGGGACGTTTGTTTCCTGCACAACATAAAATGATTGGTGATGGAACATTCTTGGCGCAACCTGGTAGAAAAAAATCAGTTTTGACCTCGTTTACTCACAATCACGTCAGCTGTGACGGTTATTACGCGTCGAAATTGGAAAGGTGTCTGAAACTGCATGAGAACAATCATGCAACAGATTTTGTGGTAATTGGTCACCCAAAAGGCTTGACACAATTTTCATTGAAAGTTTTGGAACGTTTTGTTGCAAAGAATTATACGAAACACACGTTTAAAGCGTTAACCGAAGCACTGTGAGATTCATTCAGCGCGAACATATCGATTGTGTCAAATGGGATGCTTTAGTAAAAAGTGATCCAAGTGTTTCGGTGTTTTCGTTAAGTGCTTATTTAGATGCTGTTGCAGAGAATTGGTGCGTTTTTACGGATGAAAATTATTCGAAGGGAATTGCTTTACCTTTTACGTATCGCTTAGGTGTCAAAACGTGTTATACGGCTGTTTTTTTGCGCTATGTCGAATGGATTGGAGAACAAACCGTGCAATTCGATCAATTGATTTCGTTGTTACAGGCAGAATTTCCAGGTGGACAAATTTGTATCAAACAAGCAATTCTTGGCTATCCAAGTGAAGAATTTGTATTTCAACGTATCCTAGATTTAACCGAAAGAACGATTAATTCGCAAGCAAAACGCATGTTGACGAAGTCAGAGAAAGCAGTTTTTTCCATAGAAGAAGCGACAACAATTGACGGAATTCAGGCTATAATTGCAGAAGAATTGCCTCAAAAGATTGCAACAATCAATGACTCAAGTTTGACTGTATTACAGCAATTAACGGCGAATTTACAAGGTGAAAAGTTGTTGAAAATCCTGGCGGTCAAAAAAGATAATGAGCTTGTTGGAGGATTGTATTTGGTGGAATTCAACGATACAGTTTTGTATTTGAAAGGTGCCTTTACGAAGGAAGCCAAAGATTCAGGAGCCATGTATTTTGCCATGAATGAAGCAATCAAACAAGCACAAGCAGTTGGTAAAAACTTCGATTTTGGTGGATCGAGAGTAGAAGGAGTTCGCAGGTTTAATGTAAATTTGGGCGGACACGATCAGGTGTATTTTTCTTACGAGTGGAACAATGCGCCGTTTTGGTTTAAACTATTGAAAAAAGCGAGACAAGCATGGAAAAGAAAGTAATCGTCATAACAGGCGCTTCAGGTGGAATGGGAACAGCTCTAACGAATTGGTTCAATCAGCACGACTTTAACTTGGTGTTGCATTCGCATTCAAGCCAAATTTCTTTACCATCCAGTGATAATATCTTGTTGATTGCAGGCGATTTACGCGAAGAAAAAACAGCACAGGACTTGATTGATCGTGCCTTAGAACGTTTTGGTAGAATCGATGTTGTGATTAACAATGCTGGAATTTCACGCAGTGCAATGTCTTGGAAAACGGAATTCGAGGCATGGAAAGAAACGATGTCCATCAACCTTGACGCACCATTCTTAGTGAGTAAAGCTGTAATCCCAACAATGCGTGCTCAGAAGTCAGGATCTATTATCAATATTTCTTCGGTTGTTGCGCAAACAGGCGCCATCGGAACAGCGGCCTATGCAGCATCTAAAGCTGGATTGATTGGGTTAACAAAAACACTTTCAAAAGAATTGGCTTCTGCAAATATCAATGTGAACGCCTTGGCTTTGGGCTATTTCAATACTGGAATGATTGAAGATGTGCCAGCAGAACTACAAGAAGAAATCATTAAAACTATTCCAATGAATCGTTTGGGAGATCCTGAAACAGTTTGCAAAACGATTGAATGGTTAATCGCCGATGAAACGCGCTATGTGACTGGTCAAGTGATTAATTTGAATGGAGGCATGTTTTCCTAATTCAATGATTCAAAGATTTGATGATTCAAATATTCCCAGTCTGCCGATAGGCAGGAAATATTCAAATATTCAAATCCTCAAATTTTCAAATTCTAATTCTTACCTTTGTTCATGTTTCGATTAAAAGCAAATACTCCACGCTGGGTAATTATCCTTATGGATTTATTCCTGTCGTTCCTTGCATTGGCCTTTGCCTATTTGATTCGCTTCGATTTGAAAGCAGATAAAGCATTAATTGAAAAGGAATGGGCTATTTTATCAAAATCCATTTTGTTGTATTTCGGCGTGAAATTGGTTGTGTTTTACTTCTTCAAGATT
Source organism: Bacteroidota bacterium (assembly GCA_039804825.1). Taxonomy (GTDB): domain Bacteria; phylum Bacteroidota; class Bacteroidia; order Flavobacteriales_D; family Crocinitomicaceae; genus M0103. The sequence goes on along the minus strand of JBDLVK010000098.1, from coordinate 88,951 downwards.
CACAAAGGCTTGGTTCGTTACACATCAACGGAAGATATTCGTCGTATTTTCATCGCGGTTGCAACAAGTTCAGTGCTGTATTTTATTTTTGGAATTATTCGATTTAACTATTTCGACAGATCATATTTGTTTCCGACATCAGTCTTAATCATGGAGTTTTTGGCGTGTTTCTTCCTGATGGTAGGCTCACGTTTCATCGTTAAATTGTTGTATTTAGAATCCATTAAATCAACTGAAGATGTTGAACAGATATTAATTTATGGTGCTGGAATCTCAGGTTTAATTACGAAACGAACAATTGAGAAAGACACGCGATTGAATTATAAAATCATTGGTTTTATTGACGATAACAAGAAAATGGATGGAACACGATTGGAAGGAATCGGTATTTTTCATTCGTCGAAATTGGAAAGTTTAATTAAAGAAGAAGGTGTAACCACCGTTATTATCGCCATTCAAAAACCGAACGAAAACAACCGAAAATCAATTGTTGAAACGTGTTTGGCCTTAAACGTGAAAATTCAGAAAGTTCCAAGTGCAAAAAGTTGGATCAATGGTGAATTCTCAACCAAGCAAATGGCGAAAATCAACATTGAAGATTTATTGGGACGCAAGCCAATTGTCTTGGATGAACAAAAAATCGCCAGTGAATTAAGCAATAAAATTATTTTGGTAACAGGAGCAGCAGGTTCGATTGGTTCTGGAATGGTCCGACAAATTGCGAATTACCATCCGAAAAAAGTGATCTTATTGGATCAAGCTGAATCCCCGATGTATGATTTTCAAAATGAATTAGCATCCAGTGGTTTGGACTTAAATTTTGAAGTTGTCATCGGCGATATTCGTTCGTTTGAGCGCATGGAACGATTGTTCGATTGCTTCAAACCTGATTATGTGTTTCATGCAGCAGCATACAAGCATGTTCCGTTGATGGAATCGAATCCCTCGGAAGCAGTGTTGACGAACGTAAAAGGAACAAAGAACTTGGTTGATTTATCACTCAAATTTGGCGTTCACAAGTTTGTAATGATTTCAACGGACAAAGCCGTGAACCCAACAAATGTGATGGGTGCATCGAAACGTATTGCTGAGATTTATGCTCAAGCTGCGAATGAAAATGGGACAACGAAATTTGTCACAACGCGCTTTGGAAATGTGTTGGGATCGAATGGCTCGGTTATTCCATTGTTTCAACGTCAGATTGAACAAGGCGGACCAATCACTGTAACGGATGAGCGCGTTACCCGTTTCTTCATGACGATTCCAGAAGCGTGTCAATTGGTTTTGGAAGCTGGAACAATGGGCGAGGGAGGAGAAATCTTTGTGTTCGACATGGGAGAATCGGTTAAAATTATCGACTTAGCGAAGAAAATGATTCAATTGAGCGGATTGGAACTGGGCAAAGACATTGAAATTAAAGTAACTGGATTGCGTCCTGGAGAAAAATTATACGAAGAATTGTTGGCAGAGGAAGAAAACACGATCCCGACGCATCATCCGCAAATTTTGAAAGCAAAAGTGCGGCACGAGGATGCACAACAGATTACAGAAATAGAACAATTAATTCAACTCTTCGAACGTCAAGAAAACGATCAAATTGTAGGGAAAATGAAACACATTGTTCCCGAATTTATCAGTAACAATTCCGACTTCGAAAAATTAGACAAAAAATGATTGCACCAGCAAAAATACAAGTGCGTTTCACCGATTTAGACGTTCTTGGTCACGTCAATAACAACATTTACTTGAGCTACTTTGAAATGGCGCGTGTGCATTATTTCAGAGAATTATTGGGTATCAGTTGGGATTGGCAAAAATTTGGAATCGTTATTGCAAAAAATGAAGTGGAATATGTGAAAAGCGTATTGTTGCAACACGAGCCACAAATTACCGTTTTTACAGAACAACTTGGAACAAAAAGTTTTACTTTGGGCTATGAATTGCGCGTGAATGATGAAGTATACGCAAAAGGTCGATCAGTGCAAGTTTGCTTCGATGCAACAACGCAATCAACCATTGCGATTCCAGATCAAATGCGTTTTGCCTTGGAAAAAATAATTAAGGAATAGTTTTTGAAAGCTTCGGCTGACACACATAAAATAATATCTATGAAATCATTTCTCTTGAGTCTTTTCGTCGTTTCGTCACTTTCTGTAGTGTTCGGACAAATTCCAGAAGTGAAAAAGAAACATTGTTACGATCGCGAAGCAGAAGCGAACAAGCAACGTTTTGCGAGTTGGGAATGTGGTAAATTGGCTGGTTTTGTGGATTGTAATGAAGAGTTAATCTACGATGAAGAATCAAATACCGTTCTGAAAAAACCGAAAGATCAAGTGAACATTGCTGGTGGAGGAATGCCCTACACAGGTGGTTGTGAAACCTGTTTTTCAAACGGAATGTTGGAACGTCGAATTACCTTCGTGAATGGAAAGGAAAATGGAGTTGATTCAACGTATTACAAATCTGGATGTTTGCAAGTTGTGCGAAATTATATCCAAGGAGTTGAATCAGGAACGTGGACGTATTTATACGATAGTACGAGCAATGTTGCTTGGGAAATGAATTATAACCTAGGTCAAAAACATGGTCGTCAAATATATTTCACAAAAGGTACAGCGGATAAACCGGGAGATACAACGAAAGTTGAACATTACAGCAATGGTGTGTTGAATGGTGTGAAGAAAACGTATTTCCCAAAATCGAAAATTGAAAAAGAAGTAAACTATGTGAATGGTTTGATGGATGGCGCTTACAAAGCCTACAATTACGATGGAAAATTAATCCAAGAATTTTCGTACAAACAAGGAAAGAAAAACGGCGAATGTAAATTGTATTACAACGATGGAACCTTACTTTCAACAGAACATTGGACGATGGACGTGAAGGATGGAGAATTCAAAACCTTCTATTACAATGGACTTGTTCAAACCATGGAGAATTACAAAAAAGGAGTTCAAGAAGGTTGGTTTGAAGAGCGTTGGCCAGATGATAAATTGAAGCGAAGAGCCTTGTATAAAAAAGGTGTGTTGATTGAAGAGCATCGCTATGATGAACATGGAACAGAGAATTATACGTTCGGTGTAGAAGCAAGTGCCTCAACCGAAGATGATGCCATGCCTTCAGCTAAAAAGAAGAAAACGAAGAAGAAGAAAAAATACAAAGGAGAAGAAGAAAAAGGTGGATTGATCAAAGTTGAATAAGATGAACATCGCAATAATTGGAGGAGGAGCAGCAGGTTTTTTTGCTGCTCTTTCTGCTAAAAAACATTTCCCTAAAGCACAGGTCACGATTTATGAAAAGTCGGGAAAGGTCTTGAGTAAAGTCAAGATTTCTGGTGGTGGACGCTGCAATGTAACACATGCCTGTTTCTCGAATCGTGAATTGGCTGCCTTTTATCCGCGAGGAGAAAATTATTTGCGCAAAGCCTTCGAACGATTCAATGCTCAATCGACCATCGACTGGTTTGAAAGTCGCGGAGTGAAACTTAAAACGTATCCCGATAATTGTATTTTTCCTCAATCCAACGATTCACAATCGATCATTGATTGTTTTCTGAAAGAGGCAGTGGATTTGGGCGTTGAAATTAAACTCAATCAATCGATTACTCACCTTGACACCGAAGCAAACGGATTCACACTTTACACACGCGATACGCACTATCATGCCGATAAAATCATCGTCACAACAGGCGGACAACCAAAACGTTCTGGCTTAGAATGGTTGGAGCAATTGGGACATGACATCATTGAGCCTGTTCCTTCATTGTTCACCTTCAACATGCCAAACAACCCAATTCGTGAGTTGATGGGCAATGTGGTTGAAAAAGCGACTGTAAAAGTTGAAGGAACGAAATTGCTAGGAAAAGGTCCGTTGTTGGTGACACATTGGGGAATGAGTGGTCCAGCTGTTTTGCAGTTATCTGCTTGGGGAGCGCGCATCTTGGCTGAACGTTCATACAACTTTGCCATTTTGGTGAATTGGTTAGATGATCAAAAAGAGGATGCCTTGCGCGCGCAATTTCAAAAAATCATTCAAGAACACGAAGGCAAGAAAGTAGCCAACATCAATCCTTTTCCGATGACGAGTCGCTTGTGGAATTTCCTTTTACAGAAATCAGAGATTCATCCTGAAATGCGTTGGAAAGATTTGGGAAAAAAGAACATCAATAAACTCGTGAATACCTTATTGAACGATCGTTATGAAGTCAGTGGAAAAACGACATTTAAGGAAGAGTTTGTAACTGCGGGTGGCGTTGCGCTTTCCGACGTTGATTTCAAAACGATGCAAAGTAAAAAGGTGCCAGGCATGTTCTTCGCTGGCGAATTGTTGGACATTGATGGAATTACTGGAGGATTTAATTTTCAGGCGGCATGGACGACAGGGTTTGTGGCGGGGAAGAGTTGTTTGATTTAGAATCGAGAATCGAGAGCCGAGAATCGAGATTGAGCCAACTAAATTTGTTGAAAAACTGATTTAATTATCAAGTAATGTCAAGAAATAAGAGCCATCGTTAATAACAATCAATATGCTAAAACTAATCACAACATTTTTTATACTATTATCAATTGTTCAGGTGCAAAGCCAAGTAATGATTGCTGATTCAACAAAACTAGTATTCATTGAGAAATTGGAATTAAGAATACCTGAGGCGTGGCAAGTGGAGGCAACGAATGAGGGACTGAAAATTTTCTACGTACCTGAAAATGGGATCTATGCAAAAGGGTGTTGTTCTGCTCAAATTGTTGTTCCAACAGACAAAAAGCTTTTGAACTGGTTACGCAATGATTATCTAAAAGCAACAGAAACGAATGTAAATAAGCTTTCTGATACGCTCTCCATTCAACTTTCTTTTATGCAAACATGGAGTAAGGAAAAATTAGATTCGGCAATGATCATGCAAGATTCTTTGCGGCGCGAGATTCGTTCGGGAAGGCAAAAAAAAGAAATATGCGCGAACTACTTTTGGGACTCAAACAATTCGAAGCAAATCATTCCGTTTTTCTCGAATGTGTTGAACAGCGCTGTGTTTTATGACCGACCAACTGCTTTCTATGGAATTTATACGCTCGATTATGAATTTGGTATTCCACGATTTATTTCAGTGGATGAAGACATTTTAATGATTGAACAAATCACAGCTTTGATGCTCGGAATAAATGAAAACTGTTTTACATGCAGTTGTAAAGAAGGGCAAAACAATTGAAGATTTTGTATTAATTCGAATTGAAGTTTAGGAGTAAGGGATAGAAAGATTGAAAACTAATTAGTGGTTTACGTTTAACTTTCTAAATTTCAATTCGCACATTTGTTTAAGTTTGTTAGAATAAAAAAACACCATTGCTAAAAGATACGTTCATAGAACTTTTGACAAGTTATACTGACAATTCAGATCAGCGAAATAAGCTTTGGGAAGAAGTTGAGAAAAGCTATTCAAATAAGAAAAGGCATTATCATACCTTGCAGCACCTCGAAAATTTATTGGTTCAATTGAGGGACGTAAGAAATGAGTTGTTTGATTGGGAAAGCACGTTGTTTACACTCTATTATCATGACATCGTTTACAATGCCTTGCTTTCAGATAATGAAGAAAAAAGTGCTGAATTAGCCGTAAAACGAATGAAACAACTTTCTGTTCCTGGTGAGAAAATAGAGCTGTGCAAAGCGCAAATTTTGGCCACTAAATCACACGTAAAATCAACAAACAGTGATACGAATTATTTCACCGATGCGGATCTTTCTGTATTAGGTCAAGCGTGGGAAGAATATCAGATCTATTGTACAAACGTTCGTAAAGAGTATTCAATTTATCCTGATTTTGTATATCAACCCGGACGCAAGAAAGTGTTAAACCATTTTTTGGCAATGGACAGAATTTTCAAGACGGATTATTTTTACAGCAAGTTTGAAGAACAAGCAAAGCAAAATATTGAACGAGAACTTGAGCTACTCAATGGATAAGCGATTAAAATTGTTTTGGAATGAACTTAAAATACCTTTGAAAACTAATAATCAGCAAAGGATCGCCAAATGACCATTGAAACTTGTTACAACTATTTTGTCTTTCTGAACACTGAATGTGATCGTTATTTAAAAGATCAATACATTAATGAAGATGAAATACATCAACTGAAAATTGAATTGGATCATTTTCTGAAGGAAGCAGCGAAAAGTGAACTTCCCCAAGAGCTTAAATCCATAATTGGTGAATTGAAACTTGATTATCAATTCAATGGAAACAGAGAATATTTACCTTTGTTAGGCCATTTCAATTTTGGAAGGAGAAGACGGGAACGTTTATTGAAAAGAAGGGTAGAAGAATTTAACTACCAAATTAAAGGTTTACCAATGTATCTAAAAATGAACTATTAAGAAACTGAACGGAGCAATGACAATAACAATTGACAAGCGAAAATATAGAAAGAGGTTGACATCCTTTACAGTTTTGACAATTGGAACTGGATTACTTGCTGTTTTAGTGCCAATTATGAATCTGATTGAAAACGGAACAATGGCGAATGAAAGTATCATTGTTGTGATTGGACTGCTATTATTTTCTGTTTTATTTGGTTCTATGATCAGGCATTTATTACGATTAAAAAAGATTGAAAATCTAATTGTGTATGAAAATGGTGTGTTGAATGATTATTCCAAATTATTCAATAAAGCCGTAGATTTGAAAATTGAAGATATTGCATCAATCGGTCTTTGGTCAGAAAGTAAAGGCGTGATACAATTTAAAATTGTAACTAAACGTCACGATCATGAGCGAAACAGTTTATTGAATCAACTCAAAGGAAATGACATTTATTTAAGTGATTACCTCGTTGATTCGAACGAACTGAATGAATTGGCAAAATTAATTCATAGAGAAAGTAAGTAATTTGAAATAACTGTGTGCACAATGGTTCAAAATAAAAACTAGCGAAAAACTACCTCTTCAGCCTATAAAATCCTACACTATTATCGACTTAATTTCGTAAATTGTGTAGGAAGTGCTATTGCTATTTATGAAGTAATAGAATCTTTTCACTAAATCTTCTCCGCCAAACCAATCACATGTCCATCACTATCGGCTATGTAAAAAGCTCTGTCACCCCAATTACGGTTTTCAAGCGGACTCACAAGTGTAAATGGAAGTGATTGACATCGTTCGTATTCGGCATCGAGGTTTTTTACATAGAGATACAATTCGCAACGTGGTATGCCATTTCCTTCGGAAGGATGAGGTAGGGCAGGTGTAAGAATTTTTCCACTTCCTTCATTGGGCATGAGTCCCAGGATGAGATTGTCGGAAAGTTCAAATTCCGTCATTCCTGGGACATCCAAGCGCGGCATTTTATTGAATAACAAACAATATCGTTCTGTGCTCTCGGTTTGATCGCTGACAAAAAGAATGATATGTGTTTTTTCGATGTGCATTACAAAACCATTGGTTTCTTAAAATGTATTTTTAAGTCCTCCACTAAAGGTAACAATTTCTCCAATGTAACATGTTCCATTACGACGATTTTGTACCAATTCGCTGCGTGGTGATTGTCCGGAACCAAATGATACTTGTGCGCTAATTCGGCAGTAATACTTGAACTGCGGATGGTGATGATATTAGAGAACGGATCGCGAAAATAGTCTAAGTGCAATTCGTCCAATTGTTCACACATCCAATCGGTGCGTTTTTGAAGTACGAAGATTTTCTCGAACCAACCATTTGGACCATATTTGCTTAAAATCATCCAAACCGCAATAGCATTCGCGCCTGATCGACTTCCAATCAAGGTACAATCTTCTCCTTCCACATAACTTGCTTGTTTCGTGGTGGCGTATGAAATTAACCCTTTTCGAATGAGGAAAATCCCCGTTCCGTAAGGTGCTTGTGCCATTTTATGAGCGTCCAAGGTAACAGAAGAAACATGTGGATTCGCAAAGTTGAGATTCGTTTCCTTGTTGGAGAAAGGATAATAAAATCCACCGTAAGCGCCATCAATGTGCAGTTTGAAAGGAAGATTGCGTTCTGTTAACGCGTCTGTATAAACATCAACTTTGTCAACAGAACCGTACATTGTTGTCATCATGTTTGCAATGACGATGAAGTAATTTATTCCGTCATTTGTGGCTTGATCCAATTGCTGATTCAAATGTGTAGTTGAAAGTTCTTTAGTGGAATCGTCGGTATTGATTTTATACAATGGAATTCCAAGCACATTAGACGATTTGTCCATTGAATAATGGCTGTCGATCGAACATATAATGGCTATTTCAGAAGGTTTTGCGTTGAATTCCTGTTGGAAATAATTGCGGTAAATCCAAATCGCCTGCATGTTCGCTTCTGTTCCACCTGCGGCAACATATCCATCAAATCCGTCGGTTTCTCCGTGTAAAATATCTTCCGCACAGTAAGCAATTAATTCACGTTCGATTTCATGTGTTCCAGCAAAAAAGCTTTCTGATTCGCCAATTGTGTGGCAACCAATGTGATTCGGATTCTGAACTAAGGTACTCAAGAACGGGGCATCTTTCAAAAAGGTATTGTCCTGTGAGAACACTTTTTCATCCAAGTAGGATGCAGGCACACCAAGGATAATTTCATTGGCATAATTTACATTTTTCGAGAGCGCATTAAAGACATGTGCATTGATTTCTTCTTGCGAGCGTTTCGTCCACTTCATGTTGGTAAAATTTGCTGTAAAATTAGGAAGTAACAGAGGTTTAAATTCTGATAATTATCAGGAAAATTCATGATTCGTGATTCATGATTCAGGATTCATGATTCGTGATTCGGGATTCATGATTCGTGATTGGGGATTAGCTGCGCTGCTGCCTACGGCGGTCGTGATTCGGGATTTGTGATTAGCTGCGCTGCTGCCTACGGCGGTCGTGATTCGTCATTTTTGGTTCACCCTCAAATTACAAATTACAAATCAGGAATAAGAAATTACGAATCGCCAGATATAGGTTGTTTTCGAGACGCGATAAATCGTCGTCTCTATAACGAGATGCGTTTAATCACGAATTAAGAATCCTTAATCACGAATTGCAAGAAGCCATTCAATGGCTTTGTCGAACTGCCAAAATACTTTGTAGGGCTGTTTTGGGCGATTTACTTTGTAGTAAAAATCGGCAATTATTTTTTGAGCAAGGTTTTTAACAACGATGGCTGAAGCTTTAGTCGGAGTCGTTTCTTCGATTGCAACAGCATTTTCACGCGCATCTTTCGTAATTGAAACAAATTCACCTCCATCAAAGATAAACAATGATTTTTTGCCACCCGTAACTTCGTTATACATGTTCAGAAGCACCTGTTGGAATTCTACTGTAATTTCTGTATTCGGCAAGAAACTTACGTGCACAATTCCATCACCTCGCAATATGACGATAACTTGATCGTTTTCAAGTCTTTTCATTGTGCTTGTGGTTTCTTCAGTAATCAAATTCAATTCTTTTTATTCACGAATCAAGTAATTTAGTAAATCTGTTGTTGTGATAATACCTTTTACTTCGTTATTTTCTGTTATAATCAATGAATGAAATCCACCATCGATTAATTGCTTGCTTGCATCTTTTAATGTCGTTGTTGGTGCAACCGAAACTGGATGAATAGACATAATATCTTTAACCAAAATCGAATGATAAACAGGTTCGTTATCTTCTAAACTTGCGTTGTGAATAGCACGCATAAAATCAATTAAACTTACGATTCCAACCAATTGATTGTTTTCTGTTACTGGAATGTGTTGATGAAAGGGCTGTTTCTCATAAATATGTTTCAAATCAATAATTTGTTGATCTGGCTGCACAGATTCAATGTTTGTAGACATCAATTCAGCAACAGTGGAATTTAAATTCATAACTAGAATGTTTATGTTCAAGAATAAATCACGATATTTATGAGATTGGTCATTTATTCGTATCTACAAAGATATTAATTTTACCTTATAAAATCAGCCGTATGAAAGCAAAAACACTTTTAGAATTAGTTACCCTGTCATCTACTTTGTACACGATTTCGAAAGAAACACACCTGATGGAGAAGTTGACTGCTTTGTCGGAACAAGGGAAAGACAAAATCAATGATTTTATGGGTGAAAAACTTGTTGACGAAGATGGGAATGAAGTGGAGTTTTTGGATAAATTGGTTTTAAAAGCCCATGAAGCGAAGGAAGAGCTGGAAGTGAAAATCGGTGAGATGGTTGCTGCATTTTATGAAAAAGTGAACATTGCGCATACAGATCAAGTGAAAGGTTTAGAATTGAAAGTTGAGCAACTTCAAAAGGATTTAGCCTTGGCAGAAGCGCGTATCAATCACCTAGAACAAAAAGCGAAATAAATCATGGGTTTGTTTTCCTCTATTCGTCAGCGCTACCGTTCCTTTGTTCGGTACAATCAGATTTTACGTGTTTTCGTAAAGTACGGATTTGAGGACTTGGTTTCCTACATGAATGAAACTGGTCGTTTTAGTTTTATTCGTCGCCTGATTCCAACAACCACAAAAAAGAACGCGCAGAAATATACCAAATGGGAGAAAATGCGCTTGGTGTGTGAAGAATTAGGTCCAACATTCATCAAATTCGGACAAATCTTAAGTAATCGACCAGATTTGTTACCTGCAGAATTAATTTCTCAATTTGAGCGTTTGCAAGACAATGTTCCACCGCTTTCTGCTGCAATTGCAAAAGAAGTAGTTGAAAAAGAGTTGAAAGGAAAAGTGGATGATTTATTCGCCTGGTTCGAACCAGAAGCTTTTGCATCTGCATCCATGGCTCAGGTGCATAAAGTAACCTTGAAAACAGGAGAGAAGGTTGCATTGAAAATTCAACGACCAGGTATTCGAAATATCATCAAAGAAGACATTCGCGTAATGTATACATTGGCGGACATATTTGAAAAACGCATTCCATCTTTGAAGGCATTTGATCCGAAAGGTTTAGTACGCAATTTCGAAGAAAGCATTCTAAAGGAACTTGATTTCATTCATGAATCGATGAATGTGCAGCGCTTTGCCAACAACATTGATCAAGATAAAAAAGACAATACTACTCATACACTTAAGGTTTATCGCGAGTTCACAACCTCGAAAGTCTTGGCATTGGAATTCATTCAGGGAACGAAAGTTTCTGATCTTGGAGGCATGGAAGCGCAAGGTCACGACCCAAAAAAGATTGCGCACAAATTGGCAATTTCTTACATCAAACAAGTCTTTGAATACGGATTCTTTCATGCCGATCCGCATCCAGGAAATATCATGGTGATGCCGAACGGAGAAGTCTGTTTTTTGGATTTTGGACTAATGGGTTCGATTTTAGATCGCGACATTGAAATGTTCGGGAAATTGTTCATGGCCGTAAAAGCCAAAGACATCAAATCAATCATTAAAGTGTTGCAGCAAATGTCTGAAATCACAACGATTTCCGATATGCGTTCCTTGGAGTATGCTTTGAATGAGTTTGTAGAAATTTATTCTGTCAATAGTGTTCATGAAAACGAAATGAGTACAATTCTCATGGAGTTGAAGGATGTGGTTGTGGAACACGGTTTAAAAGTTCCGCCGCATTTCTTCTTGTTGGCGCGCTCAATGGTTACGATTGAAGGAGTAATTCATCATTTAGATCCTGATTTGGATTTGTTGGAATTAGCGCGTCCTTATTTAATAGATGTGATCAAACGAAAAGTCAATCCACTGAAATTTGGTAAGAAATTCTTGTCAGGATTGATTGATCTGGCTTCTTACATGGAAGAATTTCCACAAGATTTGAAAAATGCCATTCGCAAAATCAACAATGGTAAAGTGAAAGTCGATTTAACCCACAAGGGAATTGATCCAATGGTTCATACCATTAATCGTGTCACAAAACAAATTGTCACGTCTTTACTCGCAGCGGGTTTAATGGTTGGAGCAGTCTTATTAATTGTCAACAAGGTTGAACCACTCTACCACGGTGTTTCAGTTTATGGAATCATTGGAGTGATCATTGCCGGTATCTTAGGTTATGGCATGTGGCGTGATGTCCGCAAAGGTGATCATGATGATTGGAAAGGGTGGGAGGAGTAGATTATAGACCAAGGAGCAAAGAACAAGGACCGTTGCGCTGTAGGATTAGGATCAATAAACAAGGACCGCTTCGCTGTAGGATTTGGAGTCCGCTGCGGCGGAAACATGGAGTTTATATCAAGATCCGCTTCGCTGTAGGATCTTGAACAAAGTTTAAGGATTATTATTTAGTCATTGTTCCTTGCTCCTTGTTCTTTTTTCCAAGTTTCTTCAAGGTCTGATAATCCAACCAATAAAGAACTTTAATTGAGAAGCTGTTCAAGGGTGAATACTCGAACATTTTTTGGACATTTTGCGTGTAGCTGGATTGCACGAATTTATCGTCAGAGAAAATGGAATTTTTCCAAACAACTCTGATTTCACTGCCTGGACGGAACACCCAACGGTAAACGAAATCGATGGTGAAGGCATTGAAATTGGTATTATAAACAGATTCTCCATTGGCATCCAATCCTGTTAAGTTGTTTGCCAACAAGGTTCCATCAGTTTGCAAATCGTAGAATGAATCATACGAAAGGGTTGAACGGTAATGACGCAAACGGAAGGTGATTCCCATGCGATTTGTCATTGTATAGCTTAGATTAATTGAATTAGTCGTATTGACCAAATCGCGTGATCCAAAAACAATGGCGTCTGTCACTTCAACAGGATTTCCGAAGGCGATTGCATATCCTTGACTATTGTTTTGGAAATATTGTTCCCACGAATAAACAAGGAAAATTTTATCGCTCAAACGAAAGCGTGGACTGAAGTTGTAATAATATTCTTCCCAATCTCCGCGATCCAATAAAACATAGTTTAATGATAAATCTAACGCGAATTTCTTCTGATAATTTGTTGAAATCCAACCACCGATGTCCACCCATTTCGGCAAAACAAAATAACTTCCCTCATTGCGCGGTTCGAAATAATCGAAACCATTTGTTAAGGTGCTGTTCGCATTTAAACCAAAGGCATTGAATTTTTTAGTTATAAAGAAACTACTGAGATTCAAGTAAGTATTTGTAAAAGCATTTGGTTTGTATAAACGATTGTATGAAAGTGTTGATGTAACCCCCATTTGGTTTAATTTCCAGAAAGGTTTAAAGATGCGGTAACTAGCGCTTGTCTCAATCACACGTTTATTGTTCACAGCGTTGAATCCCATGTCATTCGGATCGTAGGTGTTTGATTCTTCGAAATAAGCTGTAGTGAAAACGAAGTTCCCTGTTTGTTTTCCAAAGTTCACACCATAGTTGTAGCCTGTTTTTGTTTTGTCCGTGTAGAATTTGTTGGATAAATTCGTTTTTCCAGAAACAAAATACTTGTTTGTTTTCGTATTCAATTTCATGTTGAAGCCAGTAACGTTGGCATCGTAAAAACTACCAGCGCGCGTTACATTTGTATTCGTCAAGGTAATTGAACTGTTGTTTTTTAAATTTTGATCAGCCACCAACACATTGTAATTGGTTAAAGGAGCAGCAACGATTGTTCTATCTTCGCCCGTCAGCGTGTTGTGAGCGGTTGCCATTTGTTCAGCTGTTATAGCGTTGAAAACTCCAATTCCAAGTCCAGATTTTGTTCGACCAGAAACTTTAGTGGCATTGTACAATTGTGAACTCGTTGGGACATTGGTTAGTTCTTCGTTTTCTAACAAATTCGTACTCAAAACGCTGTAGGGCGATTGTATTCCAATGCGACGTGAGTAAAACAATCCAGCTTTACTAAACAATTCAGTTCCTTCGGTAAAGAACTGTCTGTTTTCATTGAATTGAATTTCAAACGGACTCAAGTTCAATACTTTGTTATCGAAGACCACTTGACCAAAATCAGGTACCAAGGTCATGTCCAAGGTAAACGCCTCGTTCAGCCCCAGTTTAATATCCATTCCACCATTGAATGAACGTGACCAATTACTTGTTCCTGGTTGATTCAAAGGGAAATGATCCGCATAAGCAGAAACATATGGCATAAAAGCCAAGCGCAAAGGTGGTTGAATTCCTTTTACATTCGTTAAACTAGCATTTTGCAGCAACCAATTGTCTATTGCAGGATTTATTTCTGGCCAGGTTGACTCTTCACGGTTGTGACTGATGTATCGAAAGAAATTGACGCCCCAGTTTTGAACCTCTACTTTTGGAAAACGAAAAGCAGAATAAGGAATGCGTATTTCACATTGCCATCCCAATTCGTTGCGTTCAACAGCACTTTGCCAAACCATGTTCATTTCAACGTTCTCTCCTGCGAAATACAATTTAGAATCATATTGTACTCCCATACTACTGACACCAAAGTCAAAACCGTTTTGATCGTCATTGTAAGTGTCTAACAAAATTTGAAAGTTATCCACGTTTGCATTGAAATCATCACGTTGTGAAAGCACTTTAGAAACATGTTCTGGTTTATCGTAGCAAATTGCAAAAATGTACATCGCATCATCATCGTACATGATTCGAACTTCTGTGTTTTGTGTAGAAGGCGTTCCAGGCTGCGGTTTAAATTGCGTGAAATGATCTATTTTTTGTGCTTTCGCCCAATCGGCCTCAGTTGCTTTTCCATCGATCACCATTTTTTCGGATGTACGAAAAGCTTCCATCGTTTTCTGTGCAGAAAGATGAAAACTCGCGAAAAGTAAAAGTGCTATTGAAATGATACGTGTCAAGTTGGCAAAGATAGTTTTTATTAAAAAGTTGGAGCGAATGAATTTTTATGAAAGGTTAAACTTGTACACCAATTACACATACATCATCTAATTGGTCGAGCAGCCCTTTCCATTGGTCAAAATACTGCATCAGATAATGCCGCTGTTCCGTCATTGAATACGCTTGTAGTGACAAAATCATTTCCTTCATGCGTTTGGATTTCATTTTTTTTCCGTCTTCGCCGCCAAATTGATCGGCAAATCCATCACTGAACAAGTAAATGGAATCACCTTTTTCAAGCTGAATTTTCTGAGAAACAAAAGGTTCGTAATTGCTGAATTGACCGATGGGTTGTTTGGAAGGTTTGAATTCCAACATCTCATCTTGCTGTTTCGGTTTGAGCCACAAAGGGGAATTTGCTCCAGCCCAGTAAAGTTCATTTGTTGTGAAATTTAAATTACAAATCGAAATATCCATTCCATCGTTGACTATTTCATCACTTTTCTGAAATTCATGCAAAATAATTTCGCGTGTTTTGTTCAAAATATCAGCGGGATCCGTCAAATTAAATTCGCGCACAGAACGATTCAAGGCATTGTTACAAACTACACTTACCAATGCTCCTGGAACGCCGTGTCCCGTGCAATCCGCTACAGCAAAAATTAAACTGTCTTTTTTTGGTTCCATCCAATAAAAATCTCCTGCAACTATGTCTTTCGGTTGATAGAAAATGAAGGAATTGCGCAAATATTCTTTTACCAATTTGTCAGAAGGAAGAATGGCACTTTGGATGCGTTTTGCATAGGTGATGGAAGCCAGGATTTCGGTATTCTTTTCTTCAACCAATCCTTTTTGCTTTTCAATTTGCTCCATTTGAGAACGCTCAATTTTACGTCGATTATTGACATAAATGGCAAATGCAAGAACGAATAATAGCAAAACAGTTAAGGCAATTACCCAGTAGATTTGACGTTGTTTTTCTTGTTGATCGATGTAATCTTTTTTCTCTTGTTTGATTTTATCAATTGCTTTTTGCTGATCGAATTTGAATTGCATTTCGGTTTCCGTCTGCTTTTTCGTATTCATCTCATTTGTGATACTGTCTCCATAATTGACAAATGCACGATAATAGCGATAAGCATCAGCAATGTTTCCAGCTTTTTCCGAGCACGAATACAACATTTGATAACTGTATTTTATTAAATCCAGCGCACCGATTGTTTCTCCGATAACTAAACCTTTCTTGGCGAATTCAATTCCTTTCTGAAAATCGCCCATTTTTTCATAAACCGTAGAAAGGTTGTTGTATGAATTAGCCATGCCATGTTGATCCTTCAATTCGATGCGCAGTTTCAATCCTTTGTTAAAAAAATCAAGTGCTTTTTCGTATTCTTTAGAATCCATGTAAACAATTGCAATGTTGCTAAGCGAAGTACTTATTCCAATTGGATCTTTAAGTAAGGAATCAATTTTCAGCGATGCGAAATAATCCTCCAGTGCTAATTCGTACTTCATTTGATGCATGTGGATGATTCCGATGTTGTTGTAGGTGGATGCAAGACCTTGTAAATTTTTGTCTTTTTTGCGCAATTCGAGAGCAGAATGGTAATTTTCTAAGGCTTTTTCAAAATTATTCTGGTTGGAATAAATAAGTCCAATGTTGTTATAAGTATATGAAAGTCCGCTGTTATCTTTAATTGCCTTTTGCAACGGTAAAGCTTTGAAATAATAATCGAGCGCGCTTGCATATTTACCTTGATAATCACAAATGATTCCAAGGTTATTCAAGGCCATTGCTTCTCCTTTTTTATCGTTTATTTTCTTCGCATCGTCAAGTGCTTTTTGTGCGTAAGTTGTACTTTTTGAATAATCACCTGTCAACCAAAGATCTTCTGAAGCATTATTCAAGGCTTTCACCTTTTTGATTGAATTTACTTGTGAGTTAATTTTTTCAAAAGAAGGAACATCTTGTGAAAATCCCCAATTAAAGAAGCAACTAACAAAAAGAAGAATCAGATAAAGTGGTTTCATAGGATCAATTTCGGAAAGTGAAGAAGGAATCCCAAAGCGCTTTTCGATGGTCGGGATGTGCAATGCTAATCAATAATTCGGCTCGTTCGTGAATGGTTTTACCGTATAAATTAACTGCTCCATATTCTGTTACAACCCAATGTATGTGCGCTCGCGTGGTAACAACTCCAGCACCTTCTTTCAAAGTTGGGACAATTTTCGAAGCACCATATTTTGTTGTTGATGTAATCGCAATAATCGGTTTTCCACCTTCTGAAAGCGAGGCACCGCGAATAAAATCCATTTGTCCTCCAACACCTGAAAAGATTTTTGAACCGATGGAATCAGCACAAACTTGTCCTGTTAAATCAATTTCTATTGCAGAATTGATCGCAGTTACTTTTGGGTTTTTACGAATGATTTCGACACTGTTTACCCATGAAAAATCAAGCATTTTGACCATTGGATTGTTGTCCATGAAATCAAATAACTTTCGCGTTCCAACGGCAAAAGAAGCAACAATTTCATTTGGGCGAATGGCTTTTTTAGAACCGTTAATCACACCTTTTTCAATCAGAGGTAAAATTCCATCTGAAAACATTTCTGTGTGGATTCCTAGGTTTTGGTGATGCGTTAAGCAATTCAATACAGCATTTGGGATTGAACCAATGCCCATTTGAAGTGTTGCGCCATTCTCAATTAAGTTCGCACAATTTTGGCCAATCAAATGTTCTTCATGGCTAATAGCATGATCCTTCATTTGTGGTAACTCGCAATCGTGTTCTACAGAAAAGTGAATTTTTGAAATATGAATAAATCCATCGCCATGTGTGCGAGGAACATGTTTGTTGATTTGAGCAATAACAACTTTTGCAGATTGAACTGCAGCCAACGAAATATCGACCGAAGTGCCTAATGAACAAAAACCATGTTGATCTGGTGGAGAAACAGAAATAAGTGCTACATCAATTGGAATGATGCCTTTGCGAAACAACAAAGGTGCTTCACTCAAAAAAATGGGAATGTAACTGCCGCGATTGTTTTGAATGTTCTCACGGATATTCTGTCCTACAAAAAAAGGTTTCACG
The DNA here is from genome assembly GCA_039804825.1 of Bacteroidota bacterium. Taxonomy (GTDB): domain Bacteria; phylum Bacteroidota; class Bacteroidia; order Flavobacteriales_D; family Crocinitomicaceae; genus M0103. The sequence continues at coordinate 71,189 of JBDLVK010000098.1, read as the reverse complement.
ATGAATGATTCTTGCATGTCAGCATGAGCATAGGGAGCTGATCCTTCTGTGTGCATTGCATAAATGCTCACATTTTTTAGTTCGCTTTGCCGCTTTGCCATCGCATCAACTAAAATTGCGGGCGTTGCTGCTGCTGAATGAATGAAAACGTGATCGTTTGATCGAATGATTTTTACTGCTTCGTCTGCGCTTGTGGTCATGAATTGGTTATTTTCAGTAAAAGTTGAAATTAAGTATTTTTTTCGAATCAGATGTATCCTACGACATCGTAAACAACATAGCCAACCCATTCTTTTGTTAGGTGATTCCAACAATCAAAATTTGAAACATCAGGTATGATATATTGATCCCAATGATAGCCTCGTGTTGGACCAGTATACAAATCAGTTGAATAACAATCCACTTTCATGTTGATTTTTGCAAAACAGGCGCGCGCTCTTCGCATGTGTGTACCTGAAGTGATCAATAAAAACGAATTAAAATGTGGATACGAACGGTTGATGATTTTTTGTGTTTCCCTTGCGTTTTCATGCGTGTTGCGCGATTTTTCTTCGGTGATGATGTCCTTTTCCGGAATTCCCCAACCGACCAAAACTTCTTTGAGTTGTTTCGCCTCATGCAAGCCACGTTCTGTCACATATCCGTTATCACCCGTAATTAGAAGTTGTTTCACTTTTCCTTTATGGTACAAAGTCACTGCTTGCCAAATGCGATCACCACCGCGACGTAAACTGACAACATTTAAGTCGGCATTGTATTCGCCCATGCCGGTGAGCACAATTCCAACATCATAATTTTTGACTTTATTTATCGGTGTTCCATGAACTTCCCAAAGTCGACAGAATTCTAAATAAATCACGGAATTGGAAAAGAAGACAAACAAACCAAGTGCAATCCACTTAAAACGTTTCCTCCATCGTTCATTTTTCCAGAAAAAAGCGGCTATAACGCAAAGGATGAACCAAACAAATGGAGAGAATAAAAATGCGAGCGCTTTAGATAAAATGAAAAACATGTAACAAATTTAAACGCTTTCTTGAGAATTCATAGTCAAGCGCTTTAGATTTGAATAGAAGCATTAATTTTGTAAAAAAAAATAACCAATGGATAAACTTGAGCAATTATTTGGAATAAAATACACCGACGTAAATCAGTTCTTAGTGAAGATGGGAACCAATTTAGTGATTTGTATTCTCATTTTAGTCATTGGATTTTGGTTGGCGAAAGTATTGTCGAGAACCTTGCGTAAAATTTTGCGCAAAAGCCATACCGACGAAGGATTGGTAACCTTTGCAACCAGTTTCGTGTCGATGGTGTTGAAAATTCTTGTGGTTGTAACTGCAATTACACAAATAGGCGTGGAGATGACATCTTTTGTTGCTATTCTCGGAGCAGCAGGATTGGCAATTGGTATGGCCTTTTCAGGAACCTTGTCCAATTTTGCAGGTGGAGTAATGATTTTAGTGTTGAAACCATTTAAAGTGGGTGATACTATTTTAACACAAGGAGAAAAAGGAGTCGTAAAAGAAATTCAGATTTTTAATACCTATTTGTATACTTCAGATAACAAAGTGATTATTCTTCCGAATGGACCAGTTGCGAATGGAAACATTACAAATTTCACCAAAGCAGACAAGCGTAGAGTTGATACGTTTTTCAATTTGTCAGTTGAAGATGACATCACAAAGGCACGTGAAATAATTGAGGCTATCATCAAATCAGACAAACGCATTTTGAAGGATCCAAAATTTTTCATTGGAATAGAATCTTCTTCAAATGGAGTTGTTCAATTGGTTGTTAGAGCGTGGGCAATGACAGATGAACATTCTGATGTTTTATATTCTTTAAATGAAACGATTTTCCGACAATTAAAAGAAAGTGGTTTTCATTTTCCAAATGCTACACCAGCCGCTGCGCCAATTGCTAAAATCTAATGAACGCTTTAAATCAACATCCATTAATAAAAGCATATGTAGCGCAGAATAGCTTTGGTGAAACGCTTGGAATGAACTTTACGATTCTTGAAAAGGGCAAGGTGGAGTATCATTTGCTAGTTGAACCTAAGCATTTGGCTACACCAAAAGCTGCTCATGGTGGGGTAATCTCAGCCTTACTTGATGCAACAGTTGGAGTTGGTGCTTTAAGTGCTGTTTGTACGGATGGAAAAGTGGTTTCTACAATCGAAATGAAAGTAACTTTCTTCCATCCAGCATTTTTAAATGATCAATTGACTGCAAGCTCAAAACTAATTAAACAAGGAAATCGTATCCTCTTTTTAGAAGCAGAAGTGTTGAATCAAGCAAATGAATTAATTGCGAAAGCCTCAGCAACATTGAATGCATATCCGAAAGAAAAAGCGGGATACATCTCCGCCGTGGCGAAGAATTGAGGATTGGTGATTCATAATTCATAATTCATAATTCATAATTCATAATTCATAATTTTTTTCTTATTCACGAATCACGAATCTGGAGAAGATTGACTAATCAGTCGGTTTAAAATAATTTATATATTTGCATCAAATTATAGGTCAATGGACAAACGAACAAAATTGATGCACACTGCGAAGCGCTTGTTTTCAGAAAATGGATTTTATGGCACCGCAACAGCCCGTATTGCGAAAGAGGCTGGTGTGAGCAATGGAATCTTATTTCACTATTTCCCCACGAAAGATGACTTGATTAAAGCAATGTATTTTGATATCAAAGATCGAATTTTTCAGTATTCACTTGGTCAAGTGTACAAAGGAGCGACATTGAAAGAAAGCATTTATACACTTTGGTTAGCAGCAGTTGAATGGAACTTGGAGAATCCGGAAGATTTTGACTTTATGTTGCAATTTGAAAATTCGCCTTATTATTCTGTCGAAATTGAAAAGAGTCATAAATATGTGCAAATGAGCGTTGAATTAGCAGAAAAAGGAATCGAACAAAATGTTTTCAAACATTTAACGCCATTGTTATTGTTTCAAATGATGTCGAGTTTAGTTGATACAACTGTTAAGTTTTTACGCATTAATCCTGAATTGCAGACAGATATTGAATATAAGAATCGTTTGTTTGAAATTGCTTGGGACGCGATAAAGAAGTAGACTTTAGGATTTTAAGATTTTATGACTTTAAGATTTTAGGACGTTAGGATTTTAAGACAAAGGACTTGAAGACAATTGATAATATAAAATTGAAATAAGGAATCACAAATCACAAATCACGAATTGTTAGTAGTATGAAAAACGTAGCATTAATTACTGGTGCATCCAGTGGAATTGGAAAAGAATTGGCGCGCATTCACGCGTCAAAAAATGGAGATCTTGTTTTGGTGGCAAGACGAGAAGAAGAATTATTAGCGCTTAAATCAGAATTAGAATCAACATATAAAGTTGCCGTTGAAGTTTTTATATGCGATTTAATGCGACCACATTCAGCGAAGGAAGTTTTTGAATTCATACAATCTAAAAACATTCAAATAGAAGTGTTAATGAACAACGCGGGGCTAGGTGGTTATGGAAACTTCAATGAACGTGATTTGAGCAAAGAATTGGATATGATTCAATTGAACATCGTTTCACTAACAGAACTGACACATTTAATTTTGCCTCAAATGGTAGCACGTAAATCGGGTAAAATATTAAATACAGCGAGCACAGCGGGTTTCATGCCTGGCCCACTTCAAACGGTTTATTTTGCAACGAAGGCCTTTGTTGTTTCCTTTTCTCAAGGAATTGCTTATGAATTGCACGATAAAGGAATTTCGGTAACAGCTTTGTGTCCAGGACCTGTGAAAACAGGATTTGAATCAGCAGCTGGAATGACGGGTAGTGGATTGTTTGAGAAATCAGCAAGCGCTAGTTCAACGGCGATGAAAGGTTACAAAGGAATGGAAAAAGGAAAACTAATCGTCATCACAGACGGAGCCTTGAAATTTGCAATTAATTTTGCTTTGCCATTTGCCCCTCGCAAAATGATATTAAAGATGATTTATAAGATGCAACGCATTAAGTGATAATTTTCGTTAATTAATTAAGGTGTTTCATTTGAAGCACCTTTTTTTATTACTACTTTTGCCCAATTAATAAAAAGATGCTTTTATTTTTAAACGATATCGCAGGTTCTGAAGTGCTAGTTATATTAGTGTTTATTCTAATATTTTTTGGTTCTAAAAGTATTCCTGGAATTGCTCAAACGATGGGTAAGACTATTCGTCAAATAAAAGATGCTTCAAACGAGCTTCAATCTGAAATCAAAAAGTCTGGTGCCGATATTAAAAAAGATTTAGATTTATCTGGTTTAATTCAAGAAACGTCGCAAGAAATCCAACGTCCATTGGATCAATACGCAGCTGATCTGGAGGATGCTGTTAAATTTACACCTCCTCGAAATTCTCAAATTCCAATAACACCAACCCCAATGGAAATTCCGAGTGAGGAGCAAACAGTGGAGCAATTAAATGTTTCCGAAACTGAAATCCCATCAACAGAAACGAATACAACATCGGAGGTGAAAAACTGATTTTAATCATCTTTCAATCTTATCTTTCTGTTAACACTTTAGGCTAAACGAAAATAAATTTCGTCGTTCTTCATTTTATACGTACCTTTGCACCCAATTTTAAATACATAGAATGACATTTGAGGAACTCGGGCTAAAGAGTGAGGTGCTGAAGTCGTTACAAGAACTGGGGTTTGAAGCACCTACTCCGATCCAAGAAAAAGCCATTCCCTACTTATTAGGAGAGAATAGCGATTTTGTTGGTTTAGCTCAAACAGGAACAGGTAAGACCGCAGCGTTTGGTCTACCATTAATTAACAACATTGAAAATCACGCAAAAGCGCCGCAAGGCTTGGTAATCTGCCCAACGCGTGAACTCTGCTTGCAAATTGCAAAAGATCTAGAGGGTTTTTCCAAACATTTAAAAGTGGCTGTAGTCGCTGTTTATGGAGGAACTGACATTAGAAGACAAATGACCGACATCAAAAAAGGTGCGTCAATCATTGTAGCAACACCAGGACGTTTAATGGATTTAATCAACAGAAGAGCTATTTCATTAGCTGAAGTTGAGTATGTCGTATTGGATGAAGCTGATGAAATGCTGAACATGGGATTCAAAGAAGATATCGATGCGATATTAGAAACGACTCCAGATACGAAAAACGTATGGTTGTTCTCAGCTACAATGCCAGCTGAAGTTGCGCGTATTGCGAAAACTTACATGACGGATCCTTTAGAGGTATCTATTGGTCACAAAAATCAAAGCAACGAAAACATCGACCACATCTATTATGTTGTGAAAGAGAAAGATCGTTATGCTGCCGTAAAACGTTTAATCGATTTTAATCCTGAAATTTATGGATTGATCTTTTGTCGTACACGTCAAGAAACTGCTACAGTTGCTGAAAAATTAGGAAAAGAAGGTTATTCAGCCGAACCGTTACACGGTGATTTATCACAAGTGCAACGTGATCGTGTGATGGACCGTTTCCGTAAAAAAGATATTCAAATTTTGGTTGCAACTGACGTTGCTGCTCGTGGTTTGGATATTGATAATATTACGCACGTAATTAATTACAATTTACCAGACGATATTGAAAACTATACTCACCGAAGTGGTCGTACAGCTCGTGCGGGCCGTAAAGGTGAATCATTGGTGTTGATCAATACGCGTGAAAGCGGTAAAATTCGTGCAATTGAAAAGCAAATGCGCACAACCTTCACATTAGGAACTGTTCCGAATGCTGAAGAAATTTGTGAAATTCAGTTGATGAAACTTATTAATAAAGTGACAACTGCTGAAGTGCGCGAAAAAGACATCGAGAAATTTATGCCTACGATTATGGCTGAATTTGAAAATATGTCGAAAGAAGAAGCGATTAAACATTTCGTTTCAACTGAATTCAATCGTTTCATCGAATATTACGAACGTGCAGGTGATTTGAATGCATCGGCAGGAAAAGGTGATGACCGTGGAATGGAAGATCGTACGAGACGACGTGACCGTAAAGGTGATGAGACAGAAAGTGGTAAAACACGTTTCTTTGTTAGTATTGGTCGTCGTGATGGATTAAATCCAGGTGGTTTATTGCGTTTAGTGTGTGATGCTACAGGATTGAAATCTGCCAACGTTGGACGAATTGATATAATGACATCTTATTCGTTCTTTGAAGCGGATAATGATTTCGCCGATAACATTTTGAAAAAAGTAAATGGTGCTGATTACGAAGGTCACTCAGTAAGTATTGAAGTTACAAAATCGAAATCTGGTGGTGGTGGAAACCGTGGCGGTGGCGGCGGTGGACGCAGAGATGGTGGCTCATTTGGAGGAAAATTCCAAGGAAACAGAGATCGTGCTCCACGCAGCAGTGATGGCGGAAATCGTCGTGAAGGTGGTTTTGGAAGAGATCGTGATGGAGGAAGAGACCGTGATGGAGGAAGAGATCGTGATGATCGTTCTCGTCGTGAAGGTGGATTTAAAAGAGAAGGGTCTGCAAGAAGAGAAGGAAGTTCAAGTGCAGGAGGCAGTAGACCAAGATCCTTCGGAAAACCATTTAACAAAAAATAAATTATTAAGCATTTCGTATAATCTGTATGGAAATCAGAAACATTGCAATTATTGCACACGTTGACCACGGTAAGACTACCTTGGTAGATAAAATGATTGAAGCTGGAGCCGTTTTAAATGAACGCGATCGTCCAACTGGTGAACTTATCATGGATAACAATGATTTGGAACGGGAGCGAGGAATTACCATCGTATCAAAAAACGTTTCAGTTTATTATAAAGGAACAAAAATCAACATTATTGACACTCCTGGACACGCCGATTTCGGTGGTGAAGTTGAGCGTGTATTAAACATGGCAGATGGAGTTTGTTTATTGGTTGATGCCTTTGAAGGTCCAATGCCTCAAACACGTTTTGTACTTGGTAAAGCACTTTCTTTAGGGTTGAAGCCACTTCTTGTAATTAACAAGGTAGACAAAGACAATTGTACACCAGAAGAGGTGCATGAAAAAGTATTTGATTTGATGTTTGAATTGGATGCAAATGAACAACAATTAGATTTTGCGACAATCTACGGTTCAGCAAAAAATGGTTGGATGTCAACAGATTGGAAACAGCCTACAGATACAATCGCTCCACTTTTGGATGAAATTTTGACGTATTTCCCTCCTAAGAAAATTGAAGAAGGTAACACACAAATGTTGATCACTTCATTGGATTTTTCGACGTACGTTGGACGTATAGCCATTGGTTGTTTACGAAGAGGTGAAATCAAAGAGAATCAGCAGATAATCTTACAAAAACGCGACGGAACTCAAGAAAAACACCGTATCAAAGAAGTGTTCGTATTCTCTGGATTAGCGCGTGAAAAAGTAGAATCTGTTCAAGCAGGTGATATTTGTGCGATCACAGGAATTGAAGGCTTTGAAATTGGTGATTGTGTATGTGACTTTGAAGATCCGCAACCATTGGATACAATTCAGTTGGATGAGCCGACAATGAATATGTTGTTCTCAATCAATGATTCACCATTCTTTGGTAAAGAAGGTAAAAAAGTTACTTCTCGTCACATTCAAGAACGTTTAACGAAAGAGTTAGAGAAAAACCTAGCAATGCGTGTTGATGCAACAGATAAAGCAGACAAATGGATCGTTTCTGGTCGTGGAGTTTTGCACTTATCGGTTTTGATTGAAACGATGCGTCGTGAAGGATATGAATTACAAGTTGGTCAGCCTCAGGTTATTTACCGTGAAATCAATGGTAAAAAATGTGAGCCAGTTGAAGAATTGACAATCGATTTACCAGAAGAATTCTCTGGAACAGCGGTTGAAGCGGTTACCAAACGTAAAGGTGAAATGACGAACATGGAACCAAAAGGAACACGTATGGTGATCCAATTCCAAATTCCATCTCGAGGAATCATTGGTTTACGTAACTATTTATTGACTCAAACTGCAGGTGAAGCAATTATGACGCACCGTTACTTGGAATATCAACCTTACAAAGGTGAAATTCCTGGTCGTCAAAATGGATCGATGATTTCATTAGAGCAAGGTGTTTCGATTCCTTTCTCATTGAATAACTTACAAGATCGTGGAAAATTCTTCATTAACCCTAATGAGAATATCTATGAAGGACAAGTTATCGGTGAAAACTCTCGTGCAGGTGATTTGTGTGTAAACGTTACAAAAACGAAGAAAATGTCGAACATGCGTTCGTCAGGAGCAGACGAGAAAGTACGTTTAGCACCAGCGAAAATATTTAGTTTGGAAGAGTGTTTAGAATATATTCAAGGAGATGAGTATGTTGAAGTAACACCTGAAAATCTGCGTATTCGTAAAATTTTATTGAAAGAATCTGAGCGCAAGCGTTCAGGAAAATAAGTAGTGTTTAGAGCACTTTTGAGCACCTTGCATTCTTCATTGAGTGCAAGGTGTTTATTTATTGTTGAAAACAATTGAAGCAAAAGTTGCTTGAGAAAATGAAAAGTTGTACCTTTTCAATTATAAAGTTCACGTAATGTTTGACGACGAAGACGAAGAATATTTTGAGGGGAACCTCAGTGAGGATTTGGAGCGTTTTGAAGCGCATTTGAAGGGAGAATCTATCGGGTTTTTAGACAGTGATCGTTTAGAGGCATTGATTGATCATTATTTGATTAATAGTCAATACACCAAAGCGAAATCATGTGCGGACCATGCCATTTCACAATTTTCATACAATCCATTGTTTCATTTGAGAAAAGCCCAAGCTATTTCTGCAATTGGACAATTAAAAGAAGCTTTACATATCCTATCCGCGATAGAAAAATGGGAAACGCCTTCTTGTGAGTTTTTGTTGACAAAAGCATCGATTTTCAGTCAATTGCGAGACAGTAAAAATGCCATAAAGTATTTCAAAGAAGCGTTGGTATTATCAGAGCCAGAAGATCGTGACGAGATTTATTTGGATTTGGCGATGGAATATGAAAATGCCAATGACTATAAAAATGCGGTTGTTGTATTAAAGGAAGCAATTAAGTATAACGCTCACAACGAGGGCGCAATCTATGAAATCGCATTTTGTTACGATCAATTGGGTGAATATGAAAATGCGATTAAATGTTATTCTGATTTCATTGACGAAAACCCATATTCATTCACAGCTTGGTACAACTTAGGAAATGCTTACTCAAAGCTGGATGATTTCGAAAAAGCGGTTTGGGCATACGATTATTGTGTCTTGATTAATGAAGAATTTGGTCCCGTTTATTTCAATTTAGGCAATGCTTATTTGTCACAAGAGAAATACAGAGATGCCATTGAACAGTTCCAAAAATGCATGGAAATGGATGGAGAAGACCCAATGGCTTTGTGTTACATAGGCGAAGCCCATGAACAACTGAATGAACTTGAAACAGCAAAAAAATACTATAGAAAAAGTATTGAAATTGCTCCTCTAGTTCCTGATGCGTGGTTGGGACTTGGAATCATTGAAGATTTGGAAGGAAGAACACGTGAAGGATTGGTTTTGTTACATAAAGCTGCTGAGTTAGATCCTGAGAATGCAGGGATTTATCATGTTTTAGCAGGTGCTTATGAAAAACTGGAAGACAGGGTTCAAGCTGAAGAATATTATCAATTATCCTTGGCCTTGGAATCTTCCGATGAAGAGTGTTTAACCAATTACATTGAAATGTTAACTGAAAATTCTATTCGGGAAGCTTATGCTTATCTTTTAGAGTTCAATGAGAAAATTGGAGGAAATAAAATCGGTGCTATTTTGGAAGTGAATCTACTGTGGCAATTAGGAAGGAAAGAGGAGGCGCTAGCTAAGTTCGCGGAATGCGTTGAAAAAGATATTAACAAGGCAAAGGAGATATTTGAAATTAATCCTAGCCTTACAAGTGTGCAAGAATTTGTACATTTGACCCAATGAATTTAAAAAATATGAATTTCGAATTACCATTTATACCAGAAAGAAGCGTTAAACCACGTCAAAAGGGTGTGACAATGATGATGGATAAAGGATTGAGCTTGACTGAAGCTACTAACTTTATTGAAGCATCGGGACATTTAACAGACATCGTAAAGTTCGGTTTTGGTACGGCTTTCGTTACGAATGATTTGCAAAAGAAAATTGATTTATACAAAGAAGCGAATATTCAACCGTATTTTGGTGGGACCTTATTTGAGGCATTCTACGCAAGAAATAAGTTTGAGGATTACCTTCGACTTTTGGATAAATTCAATTTAGAATTAGCAGAGATTTCTGACGGATCAATTATTATCAATCACGATGAAAAATGTGAATTGATTAACCGTATTTCGAAAGATCGTATGGTGATGTCAGAAGTTGGTTCAAAAGATGCTGGAATTTTAATTTCTCCGGCAAAATGGATCAAAATGATGAGTACTGAGTTGGAAGCAGGAAGCTGGAAAGTGATTGCAGAAGGTCGTGAAGCAGGAAATGTTGGCGTTTTTAGACCAAATGGAACAGCGCATACCTTATTAATCAACCGTATCATTGCCAAAATTGCTCCTGAACGTATTTTATGGGAAGCTCCTCAGAAAAATCAACAAGTATGGTTTATCAAATTATTTGGTGCCGAAGTGAACTTAGGTAACATTGGTCATAACGATATGATTCCGCTAGAGTGTTTACGTCTTGGATTGCGTGGTGATACATTCTTTGAATTCTTGCCTTCTGATTATGCGGAGCGCTTGAAACAAGTGAACGACGAAGCTGATATCGACGAAGAAGCGGAATAATGTTTCATAAATTCAAAGAATTTTCTGGTCATGGAGCAGGAATCTATTCTTTGGCTTTCGATGGACAGTTTATCTACTCAGCAAGCGCTGATCATTATGTTGCACGTTGGAGTATTGACACTGGTGAACAAGATCGCTTTGCCGTAAAGTTTGATTTCCCGGTCTATTCCATTGCCCTTCTGAATAATACTGATTTTCTAGCTGTTGGACTTTCCAGTGGAGATTTACACATCTTTGATTTGACAAATCGAGTGGAAGTTAAGTTTTACCAACAACACACGAAAGCTTTGTTTTGTATCACGGAAAATTCAATAAAACAACAATTTTATACAGCGGATGCCGATGGGAATTTAGCCATTTGGGATTCTTCGACTTTTGATTTGCTGATTTATCTTCCTATTGATTGTGGGAAAATTAGAAGAATCGCTGTTGATGCTTCAGGTGAATATTTCGCGGTGGCTTGTCAAGATGGTACAATTCGTGTTTTTGAAACAGCTTTTTTCAATGAAATTAATACGTTTAAAGGGCATGTAGGAGGAACGACAGCAATTGTATTTAATCCTATTAATCAAAACGAACTTTTTTCAGGTGGTAAAGATGCCCATATTTGTCGTTGGAATTGGAAGAATGAAACCTGTTTAAAACGCATACCAGCGCACAATTATAGTATTTATGATTTACAGGTTTTAAAGACAAAAAATCTACTTATTTCGGCTAGTCGTGATAAGACAATAAAAGTGTGGAGCCTTCCAGATCTTTCGATTTATCAACGGATTGATTTAAAGCAGAAAGGCCATCGTCATTCCGTAAATGCCCTACAGATTATCAATGAAACAACCTTCGTTTCTGCTTCTGATGATAAACGAATTTTGTGCTGGAAGCGCGATTAGCTTTTCAAGAAATCTATTAATCGTTTAAGTTAAACTTAAAAAACGGCTTTTTTAGCACAATTAATTTGATTATTTTGTAGCGTTAAACTGCTAAAATATGAAACTCGTACTATTACTTTGCTTATTCATTTCAACTCTTTCTTGGTCACAAGTATTTGTGAATGAAGCTTCTAATGCCAATGGAACAACGCTAGTTCAATCTGATGGATCAAATCCTGATTGGATTGAGTTGTTTAATTCAAGTACCTCAAACGTCAATTTAGGCGGTTATGGATTGACAGATAATCCTTCGAATCCATTGAAATGGCAATTCCCGAATTATAATTTACCAGCGAATGGTTTTTTAACGGTTTTAGCTTCTGGACAATCAGATACAAATGTTGTGAGTCATTATGAAACAGCTGTGTTCGCCAATGACACGTGGCAATATACGATTCCAACAACTAATTTACCTTCGAATTGGAATACCTTATCTTTTTCTACAGTTTCATGGACAAGTGCTCCGTTGGGTATTGGTTATGGTGATGGAGATGACGCAACAAGTTTAACAGGACCAATTACATCCATTTACGCAAAAAAAATATTTACAGTAGCGGATGTTTCTGCGATCAAATCTGCCATTTTTGACATTGATTACGACGATGGATTTGTTGCTTATTTGAATGGTGTGGAAATTGCACGTTCTGGTTTGACAGGAAATCCACCTGCATGGGATGAATACTCTTCGGATCATGAAGCAAATTTGTACCAAGGAGGAACGATAACTTCTTTTGTTTTAGACTATGCGACAATTCAATCTCTACTTACGAATGGTATAAATGTACTGGCTGTCGAAGTGCACAATAGTTCGGCGACATCCTCGGACTTAACATTAATACCTTACTTAACTTTTGGATTTAACCAACCAACCATCTATTATAGCGGAACAACACATCCGTTCTTTCAAAATTCAGCGAATTCGTTCTTTTTTAATACAAATTTCTCAATCGGAACAAACGGTGAAACTGTTTACTTGTCGGATCCAACAGGTTTAATAATTGATTCTTTGGTTGTGCCTCATTTGGAGCCAGATATGTCTGTTGGAAAATTAAATGATGGAACGGCAACAAATTTTATGTTTAATACCCCAACACCTTCACAGTCGAATAATACGAGTGTAGGATATACAGGTTTTGAAAATACACCAATTATTGACACGGCAGGAGGATTTCGTACAGCTGCCGTTTCTGTTACAATAACAAACACTTCATTAACAGGTGGAGTAGTGCGTTATACGACAAATGGACAAGATCCGATATCAACATCAACTTTGTATACAGGTCCAATCACCCTAAACACAAATTCTGTGCTTAAGGCTAAATGTTTTCCAGTTGTTGCGTCTTCTTTACCAAGTTCAATTGCTACGGAGACGTTTTTCTTCATGGAAGATTTTACAATTCCTGTCATTTCAATTACCACTGATCCTACGAACTTGTATGGTGCAACTGGAATTTTCGATAACTATACGACTGATTGGAGAAAACCATGTGTGATTGAATACTTCGATGCGAATGGTGTTAAGCAATTTGAATCACGCGCTTCAATTAAACCAGATGGCGGAGCAGGAGGAAGTCGCTCGAATCCGCAGCACAGTGTGACGATTGAACCAGCACATAGTTTATATGGAGAAGGTCAACCAGTTCATTATCCCTTAATTCCTGAAAAGGATTTTATCACCGATTTTTATGCGTTTTACTTAAGAAATGGTAGTAACATGTGGAATCAATATCCACAAAAAGATGCGACGTTCATGCGTATTATGCGCGAAACAAATGCCAATTCACAAGCATATTCGCCAGTTGTAGCTTATGTGAATGGTCAATATTTCGGTGTTTACGAATTGCGTGAAAAAGCAAATGAAGGTTATTTTGAAAATAATTACGGTAATGACCGCGATAGTTTAGATTTATTATCTATCAGTTATTTCTATGGGGCAGGAATTTTGAGAACAGTGAAAGGTTCAGATACTGGATTCTATAACATGCGCAATTTTATTACTACATATGATCCTGCAAGTCCAGATTACTTCCAAAAGAGTCATGAAAAATTGGATTTATACAATTTCACAGATTACATAGCCGGAGAAAATTTCTTTGCGAATGCGGATTGGATTTACAACAATATGAAAGTGGCGCGAACACGCACTGCAGGGAATCGTTGGCGCTTCTTCCTACAGGACATGGAATTAGGACTTGGTGTGTGGACAGATTACAATTACAATACATTTGATTACTTCCGCTACAACAATCAACCGAATCCGTTCTGGGATATTTACAATGGCTTAACTCAAAATACTGAGTTTGAGAACTATTTTATCAATCGTTATGCGGATTTAATGAATACGATTTGGAGACCAAGTTATTTTACGCCAATTGTGAATGCCATGTACAATCAGTTAATTCCTGAAATGCCTCGTCATTTTCAAACTTGGACAGGAGATGTTACTGGAGGAATGGCAACTTATGCGAACATTCACAATGACATCATTAATCAAATCACGAATAGAAGCAATGTTATCCGTGCTCAAATGATTAATGAATTTAGCTTAACTGAAACAGTTGATGTTACTTTAAACGTTCAACCAGCTGGTGCAGGGTACATTAAAATTTCGACAATTGTTCCGAGCTCATTACCTTGGACGGGTGTTTATTTTGACGGAAATCCAGTGAAAATTACTGCAGTAGCGAATCCTGGATATACGTTCTCCAATTGGCAAGCAAATACGGTTATTCCAGCAGGAGATTTGGACACAAATAGCATTTTCTTAAACATTGGAAACGATGATACGTTTTTAGCATTATTTACAGGTTCAGCTGAATCAAATGCATTGACAGTTTCTGAGATTCATTACAATCCTGATCCAACCGTTGATGGAGGCAATTGGATTGAATTACACAACAATGGTTCTACAGCTGCTGAATTGACTGGTTGGAAATTGAAATCGAAACATTTTTGGGATAATTATGCATTCGAAGATGGTACAACAATTCCTTCAAATGGATTCTTAGTTGTTTGTCAAGACACGAATCAATTCAAAGCTCAATACCCAAGTGTAACGAATTTTGTTGGAGCTACAGGTTACGCCTGGAGTAACAAATTGGATTCAATAAAATTGTACAATGCCCAAAATCAATTGATAGTTATGGCGGAGTATAAGGATAGTTCGCCGTTCCCTGAGTGTGCTGATGGATACGGAAGAAGTTTGGAAAATAAAGCGTATCAAACAACGCAATTGGATTCAACAGTTTGGTTCTGTGGTTGTATCGGAGGTTCGCCAGGGAAAGCTTATGAACCATGTATTGAACCTCTTCAAATTTCTGAGATTAATTATAACAATAATATTTTGGCTGTTGATGCTGGAGATTGGATTGAATTACATAATGCAAGCAATTCAACAATGGATTTGAGTAATTACACTTTTCAAGATGCCAAAAATCAGCATGTATTTACGTTGCCGTCGGTGACACTCGAGGCAGGACAATATTTAGTTCTGAGTAATGATTTGATTTTGTTTGCAGATCAGCATGACGATGTTAGCAACGTGAGCGGAACATTTGATTTTGGTTTAGCAGAAAAAGATGCATTGCGTTTATATGATTCCAATAGTGTTTTGGTAACAAGCGTTTTGTACAGTAATGTTGATGCATGGCCAACAGTACCTAGCACATCCAATTTCACGTTGGAATACGACGGGAAAAATGGTTATGTGAATCCGAATGAAGCAAGTTCATGGTTTGTGGGTTGTGAAGGAGGTTCACCAGGAAGAGGTTTCACGCCTTGTCCTGTATTACCAAATGGAGAAGATGTGTTTATGTATCCAAATCCAACTCAAGGAATCATTAACATTGTTTACGACAATACAAATAATTCATCTGGATCAACTGTTTTTGAACTTTTCGATATGCAAGGAAATATCGTGAAATCAATGACCAATGTTTCAACTGAATCGACTGTTTTGATGCAAGTAGATTTGGAAGAATTGCGTCACGGAATGTACTATGTTCGTTTGTCACAAACTGGTATGACAGTTCAGAAGCCAATTGTTAAGCTATAATTGAAAGAAAGAGATCCTACGAAGGATTAATTAAAACTAATTATCCTTCGTTTTTCTTCAATTCATCGAACTTTGCCTTCATTGTTGGATTGTTGTGCGTTAACTTTTTGATTGTTAAATCTTCTGTTTTTTCATTCGCCAAACGAAGGTTGTTTTCAGAAGATAATAAAGCATCTTTTGTTTTTTGAAGCTCACGAATTGTTTTATCAATACCGTCAATTGCATCTTTGAATTTTCTGCTTGCTAAATCGTAATTGCGCGCAAATCCTTCTTTGAACTTGTTCATTTTATCTTCAAAATTCGTGATGTCAATGTTTTGGCTTTTTACAAGAGCAAGTTCAGCTTTATATTGAAGAGAACTTAAAGCCGCATTTCGAAGTAAAGTGATAATTGGAATAAAGAATTGTGGACGCACGACGTACATTTTAGGATATTTATAAGAAACATCGACAATTCCCGTATTATAATACTCGCTGTCAGCGTCTAGTAATGAAACGAGCACAGCAAATTCGCATTTTTTTTCGTTGCGATCTTTGTCAAGTTCTTTGAAAAAATCTTCGTTTTTCTTTTTTGTGGCTGTGGTATCGGCTTCATTTTTCATTTCAAACATAATTGAAATGATTTCATTTCCTGCTTCATCCGTTTCTCGGTAAATAAAGTCGCCTTTACTTCCAGATTTTGCATCATTATCTTTTTCAAAATAAGCTCTTGGGAATGCCGTTGCTCGTAATTTATTGAATTCAGTTTCACAATGCTGTTCCAGAGATTCGCCTAACATTTTTGTAGAAAGTTTCGCTTTCATATCACGAACGCGCGCTATTTCTTCATCCTTGTATTTGATAATGGCATCTCTACTTTGTAATTCAGCCGCAAATTGTTGTTTTAATGAACTTTCTAGCGTTTGTTTTTCTAAGTCTTTCGTTTTTAAATCATTCGCGAGTGCATCTCTTTCTTTCTCTATTTTTTGAAGGGCCTCAGTAACTGCCAATTTTTTTTCAAGATCAATTTTATCCATTCGAGCTTTCAATTCAGCAATTTCGGCATCTTTTTGAGTTACTTTTTCAACCAACGCAACTTCATTGAGTGCTTTTAATTCAGCAAGTTGTTTATCCTTTGCAGCCAGTTGTTCTTGCAATGAGTTTTTGATAGTGATTTCAGCCAATTTAACAGCGCTTTCTTTTTCCTTTTCAGCCAATGTTAAACGATTCTGTAATTCTTCTTCAAATTGATGGTCACGGACTTGTTTTAAAATATCTGCAAATCCAGCTTCGTCAACTTTAAATGCTTTTTTACAATTTGGGCAAATGATTTCGTTCATGTTTTTTATTTTCTGAGGTTCAATTGAGCGCTTGTTCAACTTAGAAGATTAAAGTTAAGGAATCTTTCAATTTGAAATACGAATAGTTTTGGGAACAATAAAAATTTTACTGAATAGACAGATTGATAAGGTACCATTGAACACAGATTTGAAATCCAACGGGTGAATTTTGAAGTGGAAAATCATAAATATCCAGAAGCGAAAAGCCAAAGCATTACAAGAAGATATGATAGAATACCAAGACCTAAAAGGTTTAATAATATTCTTCCTCCAGTCGCAGTATCATCAAAATCGAGGGTTTCCATTTTAGAGATATTCTCTTCAGTAATTTCTACATAGTTTGAATCTTGTAAGTCGATCTGTTTAGTGTATAAATGAACTTGATTACATTTAGGAATGGCTGATTTCGGCACACTAACTTTTTTATACTTTATTGCTTGAGAATAATAGCTTTTAACCAAACTGTCCGCTGGTACCAATACACCAGAAAGTACTGAGTTTTCGATTTTAATATCCGTAATTTTGAACATCGTATCAATGGCAGATTTATGAACAAGAATAATAGGGTTTTTGCGATTATTTATTGTGTTTGCTGGTTCTGTATTGTCTACTTTTACTGTATGTATTTTGTAGACATTACAGCTTGTTAGAATTAAAAGTAATAAAGTAAACTGAGCGATTTTTGTCAATAAATTGATTTTAGTGGCCATAATGATGTAGTTTGTTCGTAAATAATTAATTCATCATAAGTGGTTTAATGGTTTTGAATTAAAGATGGTTTAACTCTAAAATTCTCTATGGTTTTCTGGTGAAATGTTTTCAAAAACCACATAATCAAGTCAATGTAAAACGAATTTAAGTAAAAAAGATATCTTTTTAACCGATTATCCCTTGCAAAATGTGCATTTTGATTATCGTAAAACAAAAAAAGCACCGGATCTAGCGATCAGATGCTTTTATCAGAGTGCCCACGACTGGATTTAAGAACCATTTGTGGGACGTGCAGTGGATAAAAGCATCTATGCTGTGCGCATACGGTACTTTTCTGTTTTTCTCCTTTACAAAATTTTCATTTTGACAGTCTCAAAACAAAAAAAAGCACCGGATCTAGCGATCAGATGCTTTTATCAGAGTGCCCACGACTGGATTCGAACCAGCACGCCCGGAAGGCACCACCCCCTCAAGATGGCATGTCTACCAATTTCACCACGTGGGCATTTTGTGCCTGCAAATATAGTCGATTTTCGAAATTTTAGACCAGCTTTCTAATTTTAGAAGATAGAAATTGAACATTTTTGAAGCGAGACGAAAAAAAATGCTTTATATTCACAATGTTATGAGATTTGTAATCCTTTTCTTACTACTTATAAGTTATTCTTTTGGCCATTCTCAGATTCTTTTTCCTGAGTTGACTAAGAAGATTGATCGATTGGAATCACCAGCTTTGGAGACCAAAGTGGAACGTTTGTATGCATCACATCTAAAGCAAAATCCGAAAAAAGAAATTGATTTAAAACTTTGGAAATTTTACATCTATGATTCATTGGGAATCGATGGTAAAGTAGATACGCTTGCAATGAATCTTGAAGGTAAAGTGGACTATTCGAATTACTTGGTTTCGTCAAAAGTTTATTTGCATCTTGGGAATATTCAAACTGAATTGAATGAGTTCAAAAAAGGAATTTCTCTTTTTCATTCGGGTTTGAAAATTGCCATTCGCTTGAAGGATAAAAAGTCCATAGGTTTGTTTAAACGTTCTATCGGTACTGGTTATTTGAAATTAGATCAGCATAAAACTGCTGAGAAATACTTGCGTGAATCGTATTCAATTTACAAAGGAATCGATGATTCATTGGGAATCGCAAATGCAACAATTAGTCTTGGAAATGCATTGAAAGAACAAGAGCGTTATCAGGAAGCAATTAAATACTATGAATTAAGTTTGGACTTGGCTAAAAAGTTGAATAATCAACGTTTGATCGCTGGAAACTTTAATAATTTAGGGAATGTTGAGCGCCGTTTAAAACATCCGCAGAAAGCCTTAGGATATTTCTTTAAAGCATTGGAAATGAATGAAAAAAGCAATAATAAATTGTGGCAATCATTCAATTACCATAACATTGGAATGACTTATCAAGATATGAGTCGTTACAATGAATCGATTTTGAACTTCAAGAAATCGAATGATTTGAAAATTGAGTTAGGTGATTCGTTATCTCTGGTGACTGGTTACCTCGGAATTAGTGACGTATATGCAAAACTTCAGGATTACAAAAATGCATACATCTATTTGAAGTTGCATGTTGATTTGAAAGATACCTTGAACTTAGATGAACAAGCTAATTTATTGAAAGATTTAGAAGCTAAGTATGAATCAGAAAAGAAAGAGGCTGAAATTGGTCATTTGAAAACTCAAAAGGAGCTAGAAGAAGTAAAAAACGATAGTCTTGAATTGAAGGCACAGAAAAACCGAAATTTGCTCACCTTGTCTATTCTGGCCGGTTTGATCCTTTTAGCTGGTGTTGGGATTTTGTTTCGTTCTAACAAATCTCGTCGTAAAGCAAATGACTTACTCAATTCGAAGAATGAAGAAATTGAAAGTTCAAACGTGGCTTTACAAAGTGCTTTAACTGAACTTTCCGAAAAGAACCGTGAAATCATTGATAGTATTAATTACGCCACTTATATTCAGCGTGCAACATTGCCAAATATCACCAAACAATCGTCGGATTATTTACAGTTTGAATTGATTTTCGCTCCGAAAGACATAGTAAGTGGTGATTTTTATTTTTCGTACCATTTGTACAATCGTTCGATTTTTGGTGTGGCGGATTGCACTGGACATGGTGTTCCTGGCGCAATGGTTTCATTGGTAGGAATGAACTCCTTGGAGAAAGTTGTGCGTGAAACAAATCATAAATCTACAGGTGAAATGGTCGAATCCTTGAATCGACATGTGGTTGAAAGTTTAGATCATGGAAGTGCAACCGTGAATGATGGAATGGATGTTAGTTTCTGTGAGTTAGATCACGAGAATAACATGTTACGCTTCACAGGTGCCAATCATTCGGCTTACATTATTCGTCATAATTCCTTGTTGGATGAATCCATTTTAAGTGAACAGATTCATTTAAAATCACACATCGAATCCCATTCCTTGCTTTGTTTGAATGGTACGCGTCGTCCTATTGGTCGTTCGATTTCTCAGGAGCCATTTTCCCAAGTGTCAATCAAATTAATGAAAGGTGATAGAGTCGTTTTATTCTCCGATGGCTATGCTGATCAAATTGGTGGTGAACATGCGAAAAAACTGAAAAAAGGTGCGCTCTTGGATTTCTTAATTCGTTCGAGCGAATTGTCCATTTCGCAACAATCTGAATTTATGAAGGATCAATTCGATCAATGGAAAGGTGATCTCGAACAGGTTGATGATGTATGTATGCTGTTCGTTGAGGTGAAACGATAGACTTGTAATTCGTGATTCATAATTCATAATTCGTGATTCATAATTCATAATTCATAATTTTATTACTTAATCACAACCGCCGAAGAGTTTATCCCGATTAATCGGGACAGCACCGTAGGTAATCACAAATCACAAATCATTTGCGACTAGTCACTAAACCGAATATCTTCCATAAACGCCAACTTCTGCATTTCACCGACTTCGATGGTGTAATAGCCAAACTCCTCTGAAACAACGCCTATTAATTGATAGACACCTTTCCCGTAAAATGGATATTTCCGCGCAACTTCAGGAAAATGAACTGTATCAATAATATTTCCTTCTTGATCGATGAATGTTCCGAAATACATGTGGTCGCCACGATTGGTTTGTGACTGTTTGAGAGCCACTAAATAACCATAAGTTGTTATTCGCAATCCAAGGAATTGATGAATTTCTAAAGCTTTCGTATGCGTAGGAACCTCTTGAGCTAGTAAATCAAACGGATTGCATAAAGGAAAGCCTAAGAGTTCCATTTGTTCGAATGCCAATTCTAAGCTTTGTTCTGTTAATTGGGGTAACTCAAACGAGCGTTGTTCATGTTCAAATAATTGTGGAACTGGCGCTTTTTCCTTCACACGATTGTGGTACAAATGTGCTTTCCACAACAATTCTTTTCGGCTTTCAGGGAAATCACGCAACCCCCCAATGCGAATGATGAGGACCAATTGTTCAAGCGGGACAAAAATGCGTTTCATCAAATCTTCAAAGTTCTTGAAGGGGCCATGTTTTTCACGTTCGTCTAAAATGGATAGGATCAATTTCCCCTCGACACCACTCACTAAAATAAACCCAAGAATGAGATTCGTTCTTTGCAATACACATTCATACGATCCAAAATTGAGTGATGGCGCCACGATGGTTGCTCCCCAGGTTCGTGCTTCGTGAACATAAATTTCTGTGCGGTAATAACCTCCAAAATTATTAATCGTCGCCGTCATATATTCCAAGGGGTAATAAGCTTTCAAGTACAAACTTTGATAACTTTCAACGGCATACGAAGCAGAGTGTCCTTTTGAAAATGCATAGCCAGCGAAACTTTCGATTTGTCTCCAAATATCGGATGTTAGGTTGTCTGTAAATCCTTTTGCTCGGCAGTTTAAAAAGAAGGTGTCGCGCACTTTGTTGAATTCTTCACGTGAACGAAATTTCCCCGACATTCCTCGTCTCAATACATCTGCTTCTGCCAAGGATAAGCCCGCGAAATGATGCGCCACTTTAATTACATCTTCTTGGTAAACCATTACTCCGTATGTGTCAGGCATGATTTCTTGTAGAATAGGGTGGGCTTCTTTCCGTTTTTCGGGATAGCGATGACGTAAAATATATTCACGCATCATTCCCGATTGCGCAACGCCCGGACGAATAATTGAACTTGCTGCAACCAAGCCCAAATAGGTGTCAACTTGGAGTTTTACCATGAGCATCCGCATGGCGGGCGATTCGACATAAAAACAACCCATTGCACGCGCTGAACGTAACAATTCCTTTATTTTTTCATCGTGCTTGAAATACGTGATATCGTGAATATCGTGCGCAGGATTTTCTGGTTGATTGTAAGCAATCACTTCCAAGGCATCGTGAATTTTACCCAAGCCGCGTTGACTCAAAATATCAAATTTAAATAAGCCCACATCTTCTGCTTCCAACATCGAAAATTGAGTTGTTGCGTAGCCTTTTGGCGGTAAAAAAGTTCCTGAATACCACGTGATTGGTTTCTCACTGATGACAATTCCACCTGCGTGAACGCTCAAATGCGAAGGCAATCCTTTGATGTAATGACTGTATTTCAATACCAATTTCGATAAATCATCGAGTTTTTCAGGATTGAATTTTCCCTTGCTGAGTATGTCAATTTCCGATTTCGGCAAACCAAATACCTTTCCCAATTCACGCACGGTTGCGCGGTACTGAAAAGTGTTATACGTGCAAAGCAAGGCCGCATTTGGATAGCGGTGAAAAATGTAACGCGTCACGTCATCACGATCTTTCCACGAGAAGTCAATATCGAAATCTGGTGGATTTTTTCGGTAGAGATTAATGAACCGTTCGAAATATAAATCCAATTCGAGTGGGTCGACATCCGTAATGCGCAATAAATAAGCGATAATACTGTTGGCGCCACTACCTCTACCTACATAAAAATAGCCTTTGGAGCGCGCGTAGGAAGTGAAATCCCAGGTGATTAAGAAGTAGGAGAGATAGTCTTTTTGCGCAATAATATCAATTTCCATTTCGATTCGCTTATTGATTTCTTCAGTTAGTTTAGTATAGCGATACGCCAATCCTTCTTGAGCCAATTGTCGCAAGAGCTGTAAATCTTCTTCCTTACTACCTGTGTAGGTTGCTAAATTCTGTGGCTTTGCATCATCGCCAAATTCAAAGTGAATCGAACAATGACTGAGTAAACGTTCTGTGTTTTCAAGCAATTGAGGGAAGTCTGCAAAATGTTCTTTGAACGCTTCATAAGGAATCAGCTTTTCGTTTTCGTCTGCCTGTTGTGCAGGATCTAATTTCGAAAGCAAGACATTTTGATCAATCGCCCGCAACAAACGATGCGTATTAAAGTCGCGCTTCGTACGGAAAATCATCGATTCAAAGGCAAGCATTTTATGAAACGGAATACTTCCTTTTTGCATTTTTAAGCGATTCAAATTCTTCGCAGGAACACCAATGAATTCATTTTCGGCCAATTTCTTCGGTTCTTTTCCTTGCGGATAAAGAACATAGCAATTTCCTAAATGTGGTGCTCTTTCAGGAAAATCTTTTTGTTGATGTAAATGCACCGACATAAACTCATTTGCTTCATGCAATCCACGGTTGTTCTTTGCAATCAAGATGTAGCAACAATCCATTCCATTTCGAATGTCAATTCCAACAATTGCAGGATGTTGCTTGATTTGTGCTTCTCGTACATAACTCATTGCTGCTGTCGTCGAATTAATATCACACAGAACCGTTTGGACATACTTTGCCTCTTTCGCCCAGTGAATGAGTTCTTCCGGAGATAGAATTCCGTATTTGATGCTATAGTGGGATTTTACATACATGTTGAGAATCGAGAACTGAGAATCGAGAACCGAGATGGATTATTAAAGCAAAGCGACTTATTAATTTTATTCTTTGATAGATTTCATAAAACCAATTATCATCTTTTCTAATTGATCAATTTCATGAAATATCTTTTCAGTATTTTCAAAGTTGATTAGGTTAAAACGTTTCGCTAATTCGAGTTGTGTATTAACTTCGAAACAAGAACCTAATGAAATAGATAAGAAATGCCTGAATTCTTTTTGACTCTGGCGACTAGTTCCTTCGGCTATATTACTGGGAATACTTGTGGCCGCACGTCTTAGTTGACTTGTTAGTCCGAATTTTTCATTACTTGGGAAATTTACAGTTTCGCGATAAATCATCTCGGATAAATCCATTGAGCGAACCCAAATTTTTAAATGCTTGTAATTGTGCATTGTTTGTTGTTTTAAAGGTTTTACCTTAAGTTAAAAATTATTATTGAAATTTCATATGCCAAATCTCGTCTCTCGCTTCTCGCTTCTCGTCTCTCAGCTCTAAACTCTCCTGTTCGCCAACAACAACGGAGGCTCGCCGTTAAATGGATTTAAATAGCCAATTGTGCGGGCATCGAGTCCAACTGCACGCATTACCGCGCGGTCGCCGAAGCGTTTTCGGATTGCATCCATTGCGCCGTAAAGTTCTGTGTAGCGCGTTCCATCGTCGAAGAGATTGAGCTGGTGATTGCCCGAAACAAGTGAACTGTAACGCACGCCAATTAAGCGAACCAATAAACGTCTATTGTAGATGCGTTCAAATAATTCGGCAACAATGGGCATCAACTCGTGATCGGCAGCCGTGTACGGAATCTGCTTTTGCAAGGTCTGCGTTTGAAAATCGGAATAACGAATTTTGACCGTCACGCAAGCGGTTAATTTGTTCCCACGACGCAGTTGAAATGCCAAATTTTCTGCCATTGCAGCCATGATACCTTTCAGCTTAAATACATCAATCGTATCGCGGTCAAAGGTTCGTTCTGTTGAAATTGACTTGCGTTCATTGTACTGCTCAACAGCTGAATTGTCGATTCCTTGTGCTTTTTTCCAAATGCCAACACCGTTTTGTCCCAAGGCACTTTCCATCATTTCGACAGGCATTTCTTGAACAGTTTCAATCTTTCGAACTCCCAAATTACAGAGCGTTTGATAGGTTTTTAATCCAACCATTGGGATTTTTCGAACCGATAATGGACCCAAGAAGTTCTTTTCCGCACCATAATCAATTAGTAATTGATTGTTGGGTTTCGCTTCGCCTGTTGCAATTTTTGAAACGGTCTTGTTTTGTGATAAGCCAAAGGAAATAGGTAAACCCGTTTCACGAATAATCTTTTGACGCAACTCCGACGCATATTGCATCGTTCCGAAAAATTTGTCCATTCCCGAAAAATCCATGTAGAATTCATCCACCGACGCTTTTTCGTAAACAGGCGAGGCCTCACGAATAATATCCGTTACCATTTTTGAGTAGTTGGTGTACGTACTCGTATTCCCTTTAATAATAATCGCTTCCGGACAGCGTTCTTTTGCCATTTTCATTGGCATCGCGGAATGGATTCCGAATTTGCGTGCTTCATAACTGCAAGAAGCAACAACACCTCGGTCGCTTGTGCCACCAATTAAAATTGGTTTACCAACTAAACGGCTATCCAACAAGCGTTCGCACGATACAAAAAAGGTATCGAGATCCATGTGTACAATTGAGCGTAAACCAGCCATTATTCAATAAGTTAATTAAATGAATGTGCTGCATATCGTAAATTTTGTGAAAGCGTCAAGTCTAGAATTGCGACTTGAATTGTGTTCCGTTTTCACTACAAATGTAGATGTTTATCTTGTTTAAAGATTAAAAAATAATCAACAAACGATTAATAAGTAATCAACATTTGAATGCAAAAAAAGTAAAGATGAACGTAAAGGATTTACGTTGAGTAAATAAATATTGAATCTATTTTGAACAAACGAAAAGCGGAAGGTGTTTTAAGGACATGACGAACAGAAAAATCAAACAAGAAGACAGCTATTGTCATTACAGCGATTTGCCTTCACCATTGGCGTATGTTCAACAAGTTGAAGAAAAAGAGGCGTTGACAGACCAAGAAATTGATCGTATCATAGAAATGGCTTGGGAGGATCGAACACCTTTTGATGCAATCTATCATCAATTTGGATTGAAAGAAGCAGACGTGAAAAAGTTAATGAAAAAGGAATTGAAATTCAGTTCCTACAAACTTTGGCGCGAGCGTGTAGAAAATTGTCAAACCAAACATGCCAAGAAACGGGTAGACGAGATTTCCCGCTTTAAATGTAAACTACAACGAACAATTACAAACAACAAAATTTCCAAACGATGAAACGATATTTATTTGCAGGCGCTTCTAGTCAAATAGCGATAGCAACAGCGCAATTATTACAAGCTCAAGGCCACGAAGTAATTGGACTCTCACGTCAAAATGATCCATCAATTTACAATGTTTTTTACACAGTTGAGAATTACGAACAAGCGAATTTACCTCAAATTGAAGGTGAATTAGATGGATTGGTTTATTTCCCAGGAACCATCAATTTGAAACCATTTCATCGTTTGAGTACAAGTGATTTTTTACACGATTATTCGGTTAACTCATTAGGAGCGGTGGAAGTAACACAGGCTTATTTACCGAATTTGAAAAATGGTTCAACACCATCGATCGTATTTATCAGTTCAGTTGCTGCAACAGTTGGAATGCCTTTTCATGCATCAATTGCAATGGCTAAAGGAGCTTTAGAGGCTTTGACACGTTCGTTGGCAGCAGAGTTAGCACCTAAAATTCGGGTGAATTGCGTCGCTCCATCGCTAACTGATACGCCACTTGGAAGTAAGTTTTTGAGTACGCCTGAAAAAGTAGAAGCGTCTCAAAACAGAAATCCAATGAAAAAAGTGGGACAAGCAGGCGAAATTGCTTTGCCCATTCATTTTCTGTTATCACCTGAATCAGCTTGGATTACCGGACAAATTCTAAATGTAGACGGTGGAATGAATACACTTAAAAATACCTAATTCCCATTTTTTGTTAACGCACGATTGACTGAACAAAAAAATCAAATATCTTTATGTTCAAATCAAAACAAATGAAAAAGTCGTATATTATTTTTGGAGCCATCGGATTGTTAATCGTGATCTTATTTTTCGCGTACCGTGGGTCATACAACACAGCTGTAACATTGCAAGAAGATGTTGATAAAGCGTGGGGAGATGTTGGTGCAAGTTATCAAAGACGTGCAGATTTAGTTCCTCAATTAGTAGCAACTGTTAAAGGAGCTGCGGCAAATGAAAAAGACATCTTAACGAAAGTTACGAACGCTAGAGCTGGAATTGTCAATGCAAAAACACCTGAAGATTTCGAATTGTTAGGAAAAGAAATCAATACTGCCATCAACATGGCATTTGAAGCATATCCACAAATTCGTTCAACGGATAATTTTGGAGCACTTCAAGCACAGTTAGAAGGAACAGAGAACCGCATTAATAAAGCGCGAACTGATTACAACGAAACAGTGAAAAAATATAACTCACACATTCGTGGTTTCTTCAACAGTATGTTCTTAAACAAAGAAATATTCCCGAAAAAAGAAGCATTCAAAGCTGCTCCAGGTTCAGAAAAAGCACCTGAAGTTCAGTTCTAAAACACTAACAAAAAGCGGTTTGAAAGAATCGCTTTTTTCATTTCAATTAAAATGAATGTTGATGAATACATCTAGGTTCAGCTATTAAGCAAATTCGAATGGCATTATTTACAGAACAACAACAGAAACAAGTGCAAGATGCAATTGCTCAAGCGGAGTTGAATACTTCGGGAGAAATTCGCGTGCACATTGATAAACGTTGCAAAGAAGAACCAATGAAAAAAGCAATTGCTGTTTTTGAGAAATTGGGAATGCACAAAACGGAACAACGCAATGCGGTTTTGTTTTACTTGGCAATGGAAGATAAAAAGCTTGCCATTTTAGGCGATAAAGGAATTAACGAGGCCGTTCCAACCAATTTTTGGGATGAAATCCGCGATTTGATGGTGAGTCACTTTAAAAAAGGTGAATTCACTGAAGGATTATCGAAAGGAATTGTAATGGCAGGAGAACAGCTCAAATCGGCTTTCCCGTATCAATCAGATGATACCAATGAATTAAGTAATGAACTAACTTTTGAAGACGGAGAAGCATGAAACAGTTCATTCAAACTAAAAGCACCTTGTTTCGCTTGAATTCCTTGCTAAGCATATTATTTGTTGGAGTTCTTGCTTTATTCACTACAGCGCAAGATGGGATTCCAGCAAAACCAAATCCCCCAAAACTGTATAATAACTTCTCAAATGAAATGCCTGATTTTCTATCCGAAAGTGAAGCAGTGCAATTGGAAAGTGATTTGGAAGCATTTGCGAAAAGTACATCGAATCAGATTGTTGTTGTGGTTGTCGATGACTTGGCAGGATATGAACCATGGGAATTTGCAACAAAATTAGGAGATCAATGGCAAGTAGGTCATGAGAAGGAAGACAACGGAATTGTAATTCTAATTAAACCATCTGGAGGTAAAGGTGAGCGAAAAACATTTATCGCAACTGGCCGTGGATTGGAAGGCGCAATACCTGATTATACGTGTAATCAAATTGTAGACAATGAATTATTGCCAAATTTTAAAAATGGGGATTATTACGAAGGAATCACGTCAGCTTTATCGGTTCTGAAATCACTTTCAAAAGGTGAATTTAACTCGGATCAATATGCTAAACAAAATGAGAAAAAAGATAGTTTGGTTAAAGTTATCTTGGTAATTATTGTGATTGTGGTAATTGTCATTGTGATGTCACGCGGAAACAAAGGCGGAGGAAGAGGGATGACAATGGGGTCACGAGGTATTTTCTTCGGAAGTGGCTTCGGAGGAGGATACGGTGGCGGCTGGGGCGGAGGAAGCTCTGGTGGAGGCGGTGGCTTCGGTGGATTTGGAGGCGGAAGCTTCGGCGGCGGTGGATCTGGCGGAAGCTGGTAGAAATACAGAAAAGACATAAAAAAAGGAGAAAGCAATTTGCAATCTCCTTTTTTTATGAATTAAAAGCGCGTATTTTCTACATCACAACATTCGTTTCTTTATCAAAGCGCTTGTAAGAAACAATCACAGCAACAACGGCAAGCGTCAACATTACAGAGAAACTCAAGGCAACAAGTCCAACTTCTAAAGTTCCGGCAATTAACTCTTTTGTCGCCAAAACAATATTCACTACTGGAATGCACGCTGTAACTGTGTTTAATTCAATTCCAGGAAAGAAGCCAACCATTGCAGGTAAAACCATCACAATATTTAAAGGCGTAATAATACTTTGAGCCTCTTTAAAGCTTTTCGCATATACAGCGATTGGAATCATTACTCCTGCGAAGAAAATGGTCAAAGGAATCAATAAACTATACAACATGAGAATGAACTTAACACTCAAAATACTGTGGATGATTTCCAAGATTTCTTTATTGTCAACTACATCTAAGACCTCAATTGACATGAATAAACCAAATAAGGCTGCAGTTGCAGCGGTTAATCCGGAAAGGACAACAACGCCCATTTTTCCGAATAAAATTTGCCAACGAGCAACAGGAGTTGTTAAAAGTGTTTCAATGGTTCCACGTTCTTTTTCTCCTGTAAATAAATCGATTGCAGGATACATACAGCCAATGAAACCGAAAGCAATAAAAATGTATGGCAAAAATCCACCTGCTAATTTTCCAATCATTTCTTTGTTCGAAGCGATGTTTTTGTATTCGGTAACAAGTGGTTGCACTTTTATTTCATCAATTCCAAGTTTTTTATAGCGTTCTTGTTTTGCTTTTTCCTCGATAATTTTCATGTATGCTTCCGCACGCTCTTGCATCCCCATGTCCGTTGCATTGTGGTAAAATACAATAGGAGCCGGTTTCATGGAATCCATGTATTGATTAAAATCAGGACTTACATAACTTGCCAGTTGTAAGGAATCATTCTTTAAATCCTTCAACATTTCAGTCGTGTCTTTGTAAAAAATAATTTCCTTCGCTCCTAAACTTGATGGAATCGCATTAAGTTCTTGGTAAAGAAAATTGTTTTTAGCTCCAACCATTCCGATTTTAATCTTTTTCGTTGCTGCTTCTTTTTGGTAACTAGCTGAAATGGATACAAAAACATTCATGATGATTGGGAAAATCAATACGGGAATGACGAGCATCATCATCAACGTTCGACGATCTCTCAATGTATCTTTAAGTTCTTTTTTAAATATGGTAAAAATCATGATTAAGCGTTTTGAGATGCGTGAACAATTCGAATAAATTCAGCCGTTAAATTATCTGCTTGCATGTTAGATCTGAAATCCTGCATGGTTCCTTCAAAAAGAATTTTTCCTTTGTGAATGATTGCCATATCGTCACACAATAAGTCAACTTCACTCATGATATGACTGGAGAAAATAACCGTTTTTCCTTGGTTTTTACAGTCGCGAATTAAAGTGATAATATTTTCCGCAGTAATTACATCTAAGCCACTTGTTGGCTCATCAAAAACAACTACTTCTGGGTCGTGAATCATCGTTCTGCAAATCGAAACCTTTTGTTTCATTCCAGTACTCAACTTTCCGATGCGTTTGTTTTGGAATTCATTCATGTCTAATAAATGGTACAAACGTTCTTTTCGTTCCTTCAAATCAGATTTTGAAACGCCATATAAATCGCCAAAATATTGGATTAATTCATTTGGAGTTAAACGTGCATAAAGTCCAGTTGAACCTGTCAAGAATCCGATTTTTTTTCGTGCTTCTTGCGGATTTTCAATAGCGTCTATGCCTGCGATTTTTATCGAGCCCGAAGTCGGTTTGAAAATAGTTGATAGCATTCTAAGCGTGGTTGTTTTTCCAGCTCCATTAGGACCAAGCAACGAAAATACGCGTCCGGGTTCGCAACGAAAACTAATTGAATCAACCGCTAGTGCTGTTTTGTCTTTTGTATTGAGTTCTTTTTGTTGCTGACGCGATAAAATAAACTCTTTTTTCAGGTTTGTGACTTCAATCATTTTTACTAATTAGGTGACTAAAAGTAAGACTAAAAACAATGGGTAAATCATTAAAAATGAAAAAATACAAAAACTCGTTTTGAACGGAAAAAGAAACGTAAGAGTGGTTTAATCTTTATTGAACAGGAGGTTCTTCCATTTTAGTTTCTCGTTCACCAAATAAAATTCCAACACTTATACCTGCTCCGAATCCTAAAGGAACTCCTGCGGTTTTTCGAGTTTCAACGTAAGGTGAAAAGGTGATTTGATCATTTAAAACATATGTTCCTCTAATACCAAAAGAACATGAGTATTTCAACCAACGATAACCATAAATTTGGTCTTTGACGAAATCAAGTCCTAGTACATTAGCATATGGCGAAACATCCCATCGATATCCAATTGGCTGATGAAAACTCACTCCGTCAGGAAGAACAAGCATAGCAATTCCAACAAGTGAAAGTCCACCAGATGATGTGGTATCACCGTCAAAAATATTTGCAAGTCCTGCAACAAATAAAATGGGGCCGCCGATCAACCCCATCGGAACATGCACGTGTTTATAATTATCAGAACGATAGGTTAAATCAAAATTGTATAATAATCCGACTTTACGATGAACTAACCATTCGCCGGTTAATCCAAAGTTGTTGTAGCTGGTTGTATCATAAGCTCCGAAACTATATCGGCCATAAATATTGAATTTTTTCTCGGCTAATTGTGCGTGCGCGGAAAGGATACATCCAAGCATAAACAGTAAAAGTAGTTTTTTCATTTCAGAGATGGTTATTCACAAATTCTTCCCTTGTGTTGATCATTGTGGAAATGATCGTCCAATTCTTTCATTTCTTCCAATAATTCAGCAGACGGAGGGATGTTTTGTAATTCAGTTAAATCTGGCTGACCTGCATCGACCCACGCTGTGTACCAAATTGAACCTACAGCAATAATGGCTGCACGCATGCGTCGTTCAACCATTCCATTCATGCGTTTGTGGTATTCCTGTGAAAATTCGTAACTGTAAACTGGAATTGTTGTATTTCCTCGTTGTTCAAAACTGTACTTTTTATCTGAAGGAAATTCCGCCGTCAATTCCTTTTCAATGCGCAAGACAGAATCCAATGCAAAATGCGATTCTTTAACTGCCTCCCAAGCTAAATCTGTCACACTTTTAACATAAACTCCTTTTCCAACGAAGTAATCGTAATCTTCAGCATTGATTTCAACCAAGCGACTTTCCCAAAGACCATGGATTCCTTTCTGATTTGTTAATTGACCGTTGTAGTTTTCAGTTGTATGCAAAGGAACGTGCGCATCACCGATGTAATGACCAATATCAGCAGAATATTTGAGAATTAAATCGACATTTTTCGATTCAAAGGCTTTTTGCAACTTTAATTTCATCACGTTGATGTGCCACGGAACAATTCCATACGCTTGAAGTGTGTCTTCAGAATATTTTGCAACAGCATCATACCATTTGCGCGGCATAATTGAAAAAACATCTTGATCCTTGACGTAGTAATGATCTAAATCGATGTAATGGCATTGTGCTTCACCTTCAACTGCGTAGCGACGTTTATCAGGATCAACAGCGTGTTCCGTTAAATATTCAATGTGTTCCTTGTAGAAACCAAACATTTCAGGAGGAAGCGTGAAAATTGCAACGCGATTGATGCGTTTATGGCCATAAAACCCCCAACGCTCAACTTTCACATTTGTTTCAGTTGAAGTAGATGTTCCCAATGCCATTAATAGTGGCACAAGAGCAATAATTGCAATTTTATAGTTGAACCAATTTCCCATCTTTTAAAATCGGAATAACAGTAGTTTGATTCGGTGTAAGACAATATTTAATGTCCTCATTCAAATTCAAGTTTTTCAATCTTCTACGATGTGAACTTGATTTTAAATAACCGAAATAGTTATCCTTAGCTGAAAGATACAAATATTTTGCTGCAATTGAAGAATCTTCATCGGAAGTAAAATTTCCTGTCGAAAGTAAGTAATCAGAGATTGCTCCCGCGCAGATCGTATCCTCTAAATTGAATTTATCTTGCCAACCCGAACACAAGCACAACACATTTTTATTTTGTTTACTTAACCAAACTGATAGTGCTTCAAGGTTCAAGAACGATCCAACCACAACGATTTCTGCGTCTTTTGCAACATCTAATGATTTCGTTCCATTTGTAGTGGTTAAAACAACTTCTTGACCTTTGAATTCTTCACGCATGTAGGAGAAAGGTGAATTTCCAAAATCAAATCCTTCAACAATTTGACCTTTACGTTCAGCTCCTGCCAAAAAACCTTTTTGCTTGTACTCCCAAGCCTCTTCAACTGTTGGTACTGGAATAATTGCTTTGATTCCATTGTCGAATGCAGCACAAATGGCTGATGTTGCGCGCAATACATCAATTACTACTACGATTTCGTAATCGTCTTTATAATAAGCATATTCACCAGGTGTGAAACATACTTCTACATGTTTTCTTGTGTCCATAGTCGGCACGAAGATAAGAAATTGAAATGAACTTTTAATGCAAAGATATGAGAGTATGAACGATGAGTTTTGAGAGAATGAACGGTGAAATTTTAAACTTTGATTTCTGAAATAATGAAAGCCGTGATTTTTTCTAAAGTACTTTTTGTGAAAGTTTTTGGAAATGACTAAATTCAAGAAACCTTAATACAACAATACAATGAGTTTTCTTAAAGAAAAAAGTTATTACTATGCTTTAAATTCAATAGGAATTTACAAAGATTTAATCACGAAAAATGAATACGTTCTCAGTAAGCAATTCATGCGATCAAGTACGTCGATTGGTGCAAACATTCGCGAAGCAATTAATGCGCAATCAAAAAAGGACTTTATTCACAAATTATCAATATCACAAAAAGAATGTGATGAATCTTTGTATTGGCTCGAACTATTGAAGGATGGTGGTTTTATTTCAATCGAACAATTCAATTTCTTTCACCAAAATGGCTCTGAACTTTTAAAAATGCTTAAGAGCAGTATAATAACAGCGAAGAGAAATTTAGAAAAGGGAATTTAAAATGTTTAAATAACGCTTTTCGTTCATCTCTCATCGTTCATCACTCAAACGCATATAGCTATTAATCAAGTTTTTTAAGAATTTTTCGTTCAGCCCAAAATGTCATGAAGGGAACCAAAGATGAAACTAGCAAAAGTGCGGTTGTTTTTAACGGTAACTTTTTGTCATTGTGAACAAGGACAACCCACATGCAATAGGCAATAAATAAAAATCCATGTGCCATTCCTACATAATAGTTTGGACCTTTGATGTCCCAAATATATTTAAGCGGCATGGTCAATCCGAATGAGATGTACGAAATTCCTTCTAGAATAGCTAAAAGTTGCAATTGTCCCAATAATGTTTTGAAATTCATATCGATTAATTTGAAGTCCCAAAAATAAACACTTCCATGCCTAAATAATCAGTTTTAAAAAGAATTTCCATATTATTTTTTTGAGCCACTTTTTGGGATGGGAAATTATCCAAGTCGATGATTGAAATAAAATGTTCTGAGAGACCTGAATCACGACCAAATTTTTTCAAGTGCTGAGCTGCTTCTGCAGCATAACCATATCCCCAAAAGCGCGGTTTGAGCGAATAAGCGATTTCGAAATAGTTTTTTTCATTCAATTCACGAGGAATTATGCCTGCCATTCCAATGAATTCACCAGTTTCTTTCAATTCAATGGCAAGATGACCCAATCCTTGATTTTCATAGCGTTCAAATTGTGCTGTAATCCAACCTGTTGCTAATTCTAAATACGATTTCGATAAATCCATTCCAAGAAAATGAAGACCAGGATTGTTTTCAAAAAATTCTAACCAATTTGGAATGTCCTCATTAGTTAATTTACGAAAGTTGAGTCGATCGGATGAATGTGAGAAATAATTCATTTCTTTTTAGCTAAATTCTCATCACGGCGAAAAGCAACTATTCGGGTTACCAAATCCAAGGGTAGAGGTAAAGTATGTGGAAATTGAACTGAACCTTTTGCGTTTTTGTAATGATTAATTTCTTCTTGAAATTGATGAATACCATTCGCACCAGGATAGAAACCAATGTGATTTTTATAAGCAGCAAAATATACTAGAATTCCTTTGAGCTTGTAGGCAGGCATTTTGTAAGAAATTACTTCTTTAGCTTCTGGAGCTACAGCTTTTATTATTGAACGAATTAATTCTAAACGCTCTTGAACTTCAATAGGAAACGCCGAAATATACTGATCGATTTCATTCATCTGTACTATTTTTCAAGTATTCCTTTCAGTCTTTTTAGGCTAACTTCAATATCGTTTCCAAGAATTTTATCAAAATTCATGAAGAACATCATTGCATTCATTGGATAAGCCATACTGCTGCTCATTCCCCACGTAACACGTGATTGTGTAGCTGTTAATGCGTCAATTTTAAAAGGAGTTTTAGCAAGTCCTTTGAATGGGCGAAGAAAACGCACTTCAATTTCGATTAGTTTTCCTTCAGTTAAATCAATTAATTCTTGTTCTCCTGCACCTGCTTGTTTGTTCTTACTATCCCACGCATAAATGAATCCAATTTGACCATCTTCTCCAGTTAATTTAACATCCATGGTTGGATCTGTCATCACCCATTTACTGAATTTTTCTTGGTTTTTCAAATGACGCAAATAGTCATAAACATCTTGCGCTGAGCGGTTAATTGTAATTGATCGTTCCGTTGAATAGTCTTTTTTTGAGAATAAGGCAGCGATTAAAATCAGCGCAATTACCCCAACGATTCCCAATAATATATAGATTAAAATAGCCATAGTTGAAATTATGAAAGTGAATCAACGTGTTTTTTAAAGTTATTTAAGATCATTTGCCAACCTGTTTCTTGCAATTCAAGCGAATTAACAGATTCTGGATCGAAGGATTCTACAACTGTCACCTCTTTGCCATTTACAGTAAACTCGATTACAACTTTTCGGTCATCATCCAAAGTGTAGGCGATTTTTTTCATCGGGGCAACTTCTGTGAATGTACCACTAAAATCAAATGAAAAACTTTCATCTTTTGCGGCCATTGTTGTTTTAAAACGTCCGCCAACTTTTAAATCGATTTCAGCATAAGGTGCATGCCAATCATCAGATGCGAAAGTCCATTGTGTAATATGTTCTGCGGAAGTCCAGGCAGACCAGACTTGCTCGATCGAAGAGTGAATTGTGGTTTTTACAGTGATCATTTAACGAAAATAATAATTTGATTGAGTTATTAGTTGGTTTTTGAAAATTTAAAGCGATTTTTTTCGTTCTTCCAAAGCATACAATTCATCACGTAAGCGAGCAGCCTCAATAAAATCTAATTCTTTAGCAGCTTTTTCCATTTCTTTTCGTGTGAATGCAATTGTCTTTTCTAGCTGTTCTGCTGACATGTATGCAATAACCGGATCAGCAGCTATCGAAATTTCTTCAGAATATTCGTATTTCAAACTGCGTGTAGCTGGATCTCCATCGGCCACTTTTGTTGATTCCATAATTTTCTCTTTTGACTTATTCAAAGCAGTTGGAACCAAACCATGCTCTTCGTTGTAGGCCATTTGAATTGCTCTTCTTCTCGCCGTTTCGTCGATGGTTTTCTGCATGGAATCGGTCATTTTATCAGCATACATAATTACCATGCCATTGACATTTCGAGCGGCTCGGCCAGTCGTTTGAACCAGCGAACGAACATTTCGCAAAAATCCTTCTTTGTCAGCATCAAGAATGGCTACCAACGAAACTTCAGGTAAATCCAAACCTTCACGTAAGAGATTTACTCCTATCAATACATCAAACGTTCCCAAACGCAATTGTCTTAAGATCTCAACACGTTCAATCGTATCAACATCACTGTGAATATAACGACATGGAATTCCCAAACGATCCAAGTATTTATACAACTCCTCCGCCATTCGTTTGGTTAAGGTTGTTACTAGTGTGCGTTCGTCTTTATCTATTCTTAATTGAATTTCTTCGATTAAATTGTCAATTTGATTTAAACTTGGTCGCACATCGATGATTGGATCCAAAAGTCCAGTTGGTCGAATAACTTGTTCTACTAAAATTCCTTCCGATTTTTCAACTTCGTAATCAGCTGGTGTGGCAGAAACGTAAATTGCTTGGTGGAGAAGATTTTCAAATTCTTCAAATTTTAACGGTCGGTTATCAACTGCAGCTTGTAATCGGAAACCGTAATCTACTAAGTTGATTTTTCGTGCACGATCGCCTCCATACATTGCTCGAATCTGTGGTATTGTTACATGACTTTCGTCAATGACCATTAAGAAATCATCCGGAAAATAATCCAACAAGCAGAATGGTCGTTCTCCTGGTTGACGCTGATCGAAATAGCGCGAATAATTTTCAATTCCAGAACAGTAGCCCAATTCACGGATCATTTCAAGGTCATAGCTAACACGTTCTTCGAGTCGTTTAGCTTCTTCAATTTTTCCTTCGGCCTTGAAATTAGCAACTTGAACAACCATGTCTTCACCGATTTGTTCAATAGCTTTTCGTGTGTTTTCAGGACTAGAGACGAAAATATTAGCAGGATAAATGTTTATGTCTTGGAAAACTTCAATCTTCGAATTTGAAACTGGATCAATGGAAGAAATAGCTTCAATGTCATCACCCCAAAACTCAATTCGGATGGCATAATCAGCGTAAGCCAAGTAAATATCAACGGTATCTCCTTTTACCCGGAACATTCCACGTTTGAATTCGATATTCGCTCTTGAATACAGGTTTTCAACCAGTTTGAACAAGAATTTGTTACGAGAAACAGTTTGTCCAACGCGCAAACTAATTATACTGTTGGCAAATTCATTTGGATTTCCAATACCATAAATACAGGAAACGGAAGAAACAATAATTACGTCTTTACGACCTGAAAGCAAAGCAGATGTTGCTGATAAACGCAATTTTTCCAATTCATCATTTACTTGTAAATCCTTTTCAATGTATGTACCAGTAACAGGCAGAAAAGCTTCTGGCTGGTAATAATCGTAATATGAAACGAAATATTCAACCGCATTGTGAGGAAAAAACTGTTTGAATTCGCCATACAATTGAGCTGCCAAGGTTTTATTATGCGATAATATCAATGTTGGTCGATTTATTTCTTTGATGACGTTGGCAACTGTAAACGTTTTTCCACTTCCAGTTACACCAAGCAAGGTTTGATGTTGCACACCAGCATTCAAACCATCTACTAATTGTCTTATTGCTTCTGGCTGATCTCCTGTTGGCTGAAAGTCTGATTCGAGTTGAAATTCCATTTTTCAAAGATACTTTAAATCCAAATGAAAGTTTTAGTGTTTTTCGATTTTTATTCGGATCAATTAAATTCATCTAGTTTCCATTTTTTTGGATTTTCGTTGATGTAGCAATCAATTTTTCTAAAAGCAATTTCATCGATAACAATTACATCATGGAAAGATCGATGCCAATTAAAATCTAAATTACCATTTAAATGAATTTGTTTAGATGATGTTGTTTTGAAGGCGCCAATTATTGAAGATAAAGATTTGATTTTAGGCATAGGAGTATCGGTAGGGACAGGTCGCGACCTGTCCGTACTACCGAGCGACCTGTCCTTGCTGAAGAGCGATTTTCCCCTACCAATACGACCTTGATTAATTTCCAGTAAAATATGCACATGATTTGGCATTATTACATAATTGTGGATTTGAACGTAGTCATAATTTTCTTCAAGCCATAAAATCTGTTTGCGAACTATTTCACCGCTTGAATTCAGATGCATTTTACCATTTGTCACTTTGCCAAAATGGTGTTTGAATTGATTGGTATTTGTAGTCACAAAATAGACGGTTTGTGTTGTATAATCAAAATTATTTAGGCGGTTTAATTTTCGTTTTTTCATTAGGTTAAGTTGATATAAATGATAATGATTTGATTTTGGGGATAGGAGTATTGGTAGGGACAGGTCGCGACCTGTCCGTACTACCGAGTGACTTGTCCCCAGGATCACTGACCAACCCGTATCAAATCAATTTATCAATTAAGTTATGAAAAAAGTTCATTTCAATCAAACATAAAATTTCCTAGATTCCCATTTTTAAAATTTCTAAAACTATCTTTGTATAAACAAAAGTTGAAGTATGGCAGAGCAGTGGGCAGATTTAATGAAGATTTTGACGGAGCATCCATTGAATGCCATTTTTCTTGTATTGGGGATTTTATTATTAGAAGTTATTCTTTCTTTTGATAACGCAGCTGTATTGGCTACAATGGTAAAAGATTTGCCAGAAGATCAACAAGCGAAAGCACTTCGATATGGAATTTTAGGAGCGTATGTATTTCGCGGAATTGCATTAGTTTTAGTTGAACATATTCTGGAAATTTGGTGGTTGAAACCAATTGGTGGATTGTATTTGTTGTACATGGCTATAAGCCATTTTGCAAAAGGTTCTCAAGAAGAAATTGACGAAGAAGTACAAGATACCAAGAAAAGTGTGTTGTACCGTTCAACCGTCGGAATGTTTGGTGTTTTTTGGTCAACGGTAATTGCGGTTGAGTTTATGGACATTGTTTTCTCAATTGACAACATTTTCGCTGTTGTGGCTTATACGCCGAATATTTTTATCATTTGTACTGGAGTTTTTATTGGAATTCTTGCCATGCGTTACGTTGCGAAGTACTTTGTTGTTCTAATGGATAAATATCCGTTCTTAGAAAAATCAGCTTTCTTGGTAATTGGAATTTTGGGCTTGAAATTGTGTTTTGCCTTGGTAGTGCATTTCTTTCCAAACTTCAAATGGGTTGAATCAGAAGAATTCGATTTGTTTGTTTCGGCTTTAACCTTATTGATTTTCATTATTCCATTGCTATCTGCGAAATTCTTTCAGAAGAAAAATTAATTCACTTCGAAATCCATTATGAGAAAAATCATTCATATCGATATGGATGCTTTTTATGCATCGGTGGAACAATTGGATAATCCTGATTTGCTAGGTAAACCTGTTGCCGTTGGCGGAACAAGAGAACGTGGTGTGATTGCAGCAGCAAGTTATGAAGCTAGAAAGTTTGGAGTTAAATCTGCAATGAATTCACAAACAGCAGTTAAACTGTGTCCTGATTTGATTTTTGTGAAGCCAAATTTTGCACGCTACAAAGAAATTTCGCAACATATTCATACTATTTTTCATAGGTATACAGATCTTATAGAACCACTTGCATTGGATGAAGCTTTTTTGGATGTAACAGTCAACAAACTTCAAATGAATTCAGCAACTTTTATTGCGCAATCGATAAAAACGGATATAAAAACGGAATTAGGTTTGGTAGCCTCTGCAGGTGTTTCTTATAGTAAATTCTTGGCGAAATTGGCTTCTGATCAAGATAAACCGAATGGCTTGTTTGTTATTACGCCTGAAGAGGCACAATCGTACGTGAATGAATTACCGATTGAACGATTTTTTGGAGTAGGGAAGGTGACAGCTGATCGAATGCACGAATTGCAAATCTATAAAGGAAAAGATTTAAAAGGATTTAGCCTTGAACAATTAACACAGCATTTCGGTAAAGCAGGAAAGTTCTTGTTTGATATTTGTCGAGGAATTGATAATCGTCCTGTTGTGCCAGATCGCGAGCGAAAAAGTATTGCCGCAGAAACTACCCTTCACAACGATATTTTTGACACCAATGGATTTTTGGACTTATCAGAGCGCATGTTGCAATCCGTTTGGGGGCGCTATCAACGCTTCGGAAAACTTGGGAAATCATTGACCTTAAAAGTGAAATACTCTGATTTCAGTGTCCGAAATCGTTCGAAAACCTTACCTGAAGGAATAA
Source organism: Bacteroidota bacterium (assembly GCA_039804825.1). Taxonomy (GTDB): domain Bacteria; phylum Bacteroidota; class Bacteroidia; order Flavobacteriales_D; family Crocinitomicaceae; genus M0103. Next base: position 30,676 of record JBDLVK010000098.1, on the reverse strand, counting down.
AATCATTGGATCAATTAAAATTGTTAGCAGACGAATTAAATGTTCAATTTACTCCACTGGAACAGCCAATTCGACTCTTAGGATTTCAAATAAGTGGTTTTATGGAAGGAGAACCAGAACAGTTGCGCATGGAATTGTAAAACGGGGTTCGATTGATCTAATCCCATCCAATTTCGGGTATTTCATTTGTTTCCTTAATATCTTCCCATTTCACAGTTCTATTTATAAATTCCATTGTTCCATCATCGTATATATAAATAGGGTAACTCCTTCCTGAATACGTGAAATTAGCTATAAAAACACACGAATTAAAGCGAGCAATTGACAAACTTGGCTCTCTATGAATTCGATTTTTAACATCAAACGTAATTTCTTTTCTTGGCTGATACATATGTGGAAGTCGTGCATAACCAGGCATAAGTAATTTATAAAAGTGTTTTTGGTAGAAAGAATACGTGTAGAAATTGGTGTCCTGATGCGTAAATATATATTCATTCTCCCCTTTTTCCATTTTTGAAGGAAGTTCCCAATTCAAGGTGTCAAAGGTTTTAATGAAATCGCGAACAAATGGAGAGGTTGTGTCTCCGTTGTAAAAATATGGATAGTAAACTGCAGGAATATGGAATTCTATTCGTGAAAATGGATGTTCATTTTTGTCTTCAAGTGGAAAATCAAAAGAAGTGTTCCATGAATTTTTTAGCCAATAAATACGTTCAGCCAATGAGTCAATTTCGGATGAGGTGTAAAAATCTTTTGTAGTTGGTTGATTATATTGACTTAACAATTGATAAACATAGGAAAGGGCTTTTTTTCGTTCGATTAAACTTAATGAAGATAGTACGGTTGGTTTACAAGGTGCTTTGGACTGATACGATTGAATGATACAACCCATTTCAAATTGCTGATCATATATGAGTTTTCCTGAACTCGCATATTCCTTGCATATTCCGTGACGTGTTCCGTCGAAATAGTTAAAATCAATTCTCAATTGACCCGTTGAATCATATTCACGATAGTTTCCAAACAAGCGGCCTTTTACAAAGTACACTTCCTTTGCCATTTTACCATTGTGGAAATAAAATTCTTCATGTCGCAATTTAGAATTGTCTTCCATCAAATGAAGAAGTGTTCCTGTCGATGAAAATTTCTTAATACGTATAGAATGTGTGGATTGCGATAAACGATCAATTGTTTCACTTTGTAAAATCCCCGATTCGTACCAGACACTTGTAGTTTTTACTTTTACGAGTTCTTTTTGAGGCAGATTCTCTAGTGAAATCTTTGAAACCTGTTTTGAAACAAGATTCGTGTCCGACATTGAGGTTCGAATCAATTTCGCCATTTGTTGATTTGCATAATACTCAACATAAATAGTATCCGCATTCGGATTGTGGTTCATCCTTGTGTGCATCTTTCCATTTGCAAACCAATTTAGGGTAATTCCAATTGGTTCGTTTCGTGCATTGAAAGCATCTGATTGAACAATTGTTCCGTCATTCGACCATTTGTGTTCGACATAATTTCCTTCAGCATCATAGAGTATCTCGTGCGTTTTAATTCCATTTTCATCCCATTCCGTGATACTTGGTTTAAACGGATGATTGGAATTAATATCATAGAAAGCAACATATCTTGGGTTTCCATTCGCGTAATAACCTTTCCATGTTCCAGTTTTAAGGTTGTCTTTGTAGTAGTTTTCTTCGTATAAATTGCCATTCAAATCATAGAATAACCAAGTTCCGTCCTTGTTACTATCTACATAATCGCCTGTTGAGGCTAAAATTCCATTTTCATGATAACTTACTGCTGGACCAAAACGTGCTAATTCATCTACATGTGGCGTATAAATCGGTTTGAATGAATATCGTTCCTTCAATTGTCCATTTTCATGATAGGAGTAGTAATTTCCAAACGCAGACTTCAAATAGGTATAGCCTTCATCATCAATTACATGATCAGGATGGTTTCCCAATTGATAAACATCTAAATCCTCTTTCTTTGCCCACGCGTAATACATTGCTGATTTTAGTTTGCCATTTGGCCAAAACTCTTGCGTGTACTCACAACGACGTTTCGACTTATCATAGTAATAAATATCATGTTGTTTGAGGCTACCTTTTTCATCATATTGCTTAAAATAACCCAGTAATGTATCTCCCGGTTGTTGGGTAATTTTAAATTCTGAACGCAATTTGCCATCGAGCGAATAGAGAGTTTCTTCATTAATTCGTCCGTAAATGAATGTCCTTGATTCATAGATCTTTCCTTGATTAAAAGATTCACATTTACCTTCTAAAGGAGTTTTGTAATCACTGTTGAAATAGGTGCTAAAAAAATAGAATCCGCCTTTTTTTTGATAAGAATTGAAGGTACAATTGACTTGAGCCAGTGCTGAACTAAAACTGATTAAAAATAGTATTAAGACAATTTTCATGGTTGCTAATACAGGCCAATGAAAAATTGGTTCACTATAAATTCATTAATCGTTTAATCCATTTCAATTTCGATGCTGTGTGCGGTGAATACTTAATATTCGGTTCAAATTTCAAAGGTTTTTCTAACATGCTTTTGTAATGTGAAAATGCCTTAAAACCTGCTTCTCCATGATAGTTTCCGATTCCACTTTCTCCAACACCACCAAATGGTAAATGGTGATTCGTGATGTGCATAATTGCATCATTAATTGCTCCTCCACCAAAAGATAATTCGTTTGTCACTTTTGTTTTAATAGAACGATCATTTGTAAAGAGATAAAGTGCTAATGGTTTTGGTTTTGATTTAATCGTGTTGATTGCTTCATCCAAGGATGTATATCTCAAAACAGGTAAAATTGGGCCGAAGATTTCTTCTTGCATACAAGGACATTCAAAATTACAAGATGTAAGAATTGTTGGTTCAATTATTCGCTCGCGTTCGTTGATTTTACCTCCGAAATAAATTTTTGATTGATCAATTAATCGCGAAAGGCGTTGAACATTACGATCATTAATGATGCGAACATAATTTCCATTTTCCAAAGAAAAAGCAGAACGTTCAATTTCAGCCTCTAATTTCGCCAAGAATATATTCTCAATTTTTGCGTCAACATAAATGTAATCAGGTGCAATACATGTTTGTCCAGCATTTAAAAATTTTGCCCAAACTAATCGCTTAACTGCTACATCTAAATCACAATCTGCTGCAACGATTGCTGGACTTTTTCCACCTAATTCTAAAGTAACCGGCGTCATGTTTTTTGCAGCTGCTTGGTACACAATTTTTCCAACCGGAACGCTTCCTGTAAAAAAGATCTTATCGAATTGATTGGTTAGTAATTCTGTGGTAAGTTCAACTCCTCCTTCAATAACGTGAAAAACGGCAGTATCAAAATTCTGATTGATCATTTTTGCCATCACTTTGCTCGTGTTTACAGGTAGCTCACTTGGTTTTAATACTACTGTGTTTCCTGCAGCGAGCGCAGCAATAGCAGGAGCAAGTGAAAGTTGATACGGATAATTCCAAGCACCGATGATCAACGAGACTCCTAGAGGTTCAGGAACAATGTATGACTTCGCAGGGAAATTGGTCAAATTCGTTCGAACAGGTTTCCATTTTGCCCACGATTTAATTTTTTTCAACGCCAAATCAATATCCGAATGAAGAATAGCCAGTTCAGCAGTGTAAACATCGAATTCAGATTTGCCAAAATCAGTATAAATGGCTGAGATCATTTCCGTTTCAAATTGAATCAATAACTGTTTCAATTTTTTTAATTGTTCAATCCTAAAAGTTAGATCTTTCGTGCGATTGGTATTAAAAAAGAAACGCTGCTTATCAATTAATTCAGTAATGTTCATCGTCAAACTTGCTTTATTAAATAACAATCAACTAATTAGTTTGTTCTTTCAATTTATCTTGTTCTCTTAAACGGTAATCGATGATATTCGAGTAGTTTAATGCAGTACTTTTTCCACCTTCAACATATGCACGTTGAACCCAAATTTGTGCTTGATTCAAGTCGCCCATCACCTCATAACCCAAAGCAATATTGAAAGCTGCTTTTGCACGTTTTTTTGGTTTGCGTTCTGTTTCGTAAATCTCTTTCCACGTTTTAATTGCACCTTCCCAATCTTTTGCTAAAGCTTGACGTTCTCCAATCATAGAAAGACCTTTTTTACCTTTGTACATGTCGCGATGTTCCCAAAAATAAAGCGGAACAATGTTCATAGCAAATTCGTATCCCGTTGCATAACTCACGTCAATTAATGCAGCATTTTTCTTTATCATTTTAGCAATGGCATCTGCCGGATTTGTTGATGTTTGTGACCAATGTTTTTTGAAATCAAAATTATCCTCATAAAGAATCGATTTTGTTTTAGGATAATACACTCTGAAACCTGCAAACGCTTTTGCCGTTCCTTGCACTTGTACAGTTGAACTAGTTCCATTTACCAATCCACCAATGGCATTTGCGGCTGTTGCTCCTGGATTTAAAATTGAAAAATCTGTGTCAAAAAATTCTAAAACAAGCACCGCTTCAGTTGAATCAGCCTTGCAAATACTGTCAATTAGTGCCCAATCCATCGGTGCTCCAATGGATAAACTTTTTGGATCTGCGGCATTCATAGTAGCTGCACAACGTTTCACTTTAAAACGAGGACTTGTAATCAATGTTTGTTCCAATCCACGAATACATTCTTCAGATAATTCTTTGTCTTGTAAAGGACGTTCGCCAGTTACAATATTTTCTATTCCCGCTGGAGCAGTTGGAACAGAGCGATTCAAAATAGAGATTGATTGAATATCCTTATTGATTGTAATTAGTGCTGGACGTTGAACTTCAACTTGCATGTCACGTGTTCCTGCACAAGAATAGATAAAAGCGATACAGCCAATAATTGAGAAAATAGAGTAGCGGTTTTTCATAGCACTAATTTTAATTTCAAGTTGCTTTACATTAATTATGCCGAAGTTAATGACTAATTCTCAAAATGAAAGCCTGAATACTTGAAAACCAATCGTTATATTTGCAATTCAGTTCTGTGATGGAGGAAATTGCGGAAAAATTGAAATGTAAACAATACACATCAAATCAATAACTTACAGATGAAAATCTATAACAATATTCTAGAAACGATTGGGAATACGCCAATGGTTCGTTTGAATAAAATTACAAAGGATGTTAAAGCGACTGTTTTAGCAAAAGTTGAGACATCAAATCCTGGAAATTCAGTAAAAGACCGAATGGCGGTAAAAATGATTGAAGATGCTGAAAAAGCAGGTTTAATAAAACCAGGAGGAACAATCATTGAAGGAACTTCAGGAAATACGGGAATGGGCTTGGCCTTGGTTGCAATCATCAAAGGATACAAATTGATTTGTGTATTAAATGATAAACAGTCAAAAGAAAAAATGGATATTCTTCGTGCTGTTGGTGCTGAAGTAGTTGTTTGTCCAACAGCTGTTGAACCATCTGATCCACGTTCTTATTATTCTGTTTCAAAACGTTTGGCTGAGGAAACACCAAATTCTTGGTATGTAAATCAATATGACAACCTTTCGAATCGTTTAGCACATTATGAATCTACTGGACCTGAAATTTGGGAACAAACAGAAGGGAAAATTACTCATTTCGTTGTTGGAGTAGGAACTGGCGGAACGATTTCCGGAGTTGGAAAATATTTAAAAGAAAAAAATCCAAACATTAAAATTTGGGGGATCGATACGTATGGTTCTGTTTTCAAAAAATACAAGGAAACTGGAATTTTTGACGAGAACGAAATCTACCCATACATTACGGAAGGAATCGGCGAAGATATTCTTCCAAAAAATGTTGATTTTGATGTGATTGATTACTTCGAAAAAGTTACTGATAAAGACGCCGCTGTTTACACGCGAAAAATTGCGCGTGAAGAAGGGATTTTTGTAGGGAACTCTGCTGGTTCAGCAATCAAAGGAATTTTGCAATTAAAAGATCAATTGACTGAAGACGATGTTGTAGTTGTCTTGTTCCATGATCATGGTTCGCGTTATGTTGGCAAAATCTTCAACGATGATTGGATGCGTGAACGTGGGTTCTTGGATGAAGAATATAAAACTGCCGGTGAATTAGTGGCTAAGCATGCTGATACACCTTTGGTTAGTGTTTTTGCTGAAGAATTGGTTTCGCATGCTATTGCAAAAATGCGTAAATTCTCTATTTCTCAAATTCCGGTAATGAAAGACGGTAAGTTTGTTGGATCAATCGACGATAGTAAAGTTTATCAATTATTGGTTGATTCACCTGAGTTGAGAGATGCGCCAATTTCTTCGATTATGGGTGAAGCATTCCCTGTAGTTAAAGCAGCTACACACTTGGATGACTTATGTAAATTAATCAATAAAAATACGCCTGCTGTATTGGTTGAAATGCCAAACGGTGGTCATCATATCGTGACACGTTACGATATTATCTCTGCAATGTCTTAGTCAAAATTAACTTGTTTAATGACGAGAACATTTATAGATCAAATGAATCGTACAATCCGACTGGAAGGAATTCCACGTCGGATTGTTTCGTTAGTACCATCTCAAACTGAGCTATTATACGAATTAGGACTAAGCGATGAGGTTGTTGGTATAACGAAGTTTTGTATTTATCCAAAAGAATGGTTTGAATCGAAAAATAGAGTAGGAGGAACCAAACAAGTAAACTTTGAGAAAGTGCTTGCGCTCAAACCTGATTTAATTATCGGAAACAAAGAGGAGAATACACAAGAAGATATCGAACAACTTGAAAAAATTGCGCCGGTTTGGATGAGTGATATTGTTACTTTTGATGATGCCTTGGATATGATTCGTACAATAGGTAATCTTGTTGGGAAGTCGAAAGAGGCGACTGAAATTCGAACAGAAATTGAAACTGAATTCTCTCATCTTCCGGTCCAATCAAGTAAATCTGTGCTTTATTTTATTTGGAAAGATCCTAATTACATCGTTGGGAAATCGACCTTTATTGATGCAATGTTAACCAAAGCTGGTTTTGAAAATTTGTGCAAAGAAGAACGATATCCTGAATTGAAAACGTATGAAAAACAACCCGATTATATTTTCTTGAGTTCAGAACCATTTCCGTTTAATGAGGACCATGCCATTGAAATAAAAAAGCAATTCCCTGCATCGAAAGTTCTGTTTGTTGATGGAGAACTATTTTCGTGGTATGGCTCGCGAATGAAGTTGTTCCCTAATTACATCGCTAATTTAAAGCGTTGATGTAATCACTAATTTCATCACTTCATTCATTGGGAAATAACCTGTTTTGAAGTGAATATCTCCTATAATTTTAGCTTTTTTACTGCTTGATTTCTCTATTCTAAAATCAATTTTTTCAGCACGACCAGCAAACGTTTTTCCTGCACGGTATTCTGGAATCATTTCAAGAATTGTGTTTGCCCATCCTTCACTTTTCACATCTGCCAATGGCTCTAATTGTCCTGATACGATAAGGTAAGCATTTGGTTTAGCAGCTGAAAAAACAGGTTTTTCTGAAACACCAATATAAAATGACGTTGGACTAATTTGTTTATAGTATAGTTTTTCATTTTGAATTTCAATCCAACCTTCATTGAGTTTGCAGTCAAAATAGGAGGCAATTGAATCTGATTCCGTTAATGATTTAATTGAAAACGGTGCCACACAATCAACATACAATTCCATTTGAGGGATGATTAAAAATCCAGATGAATGGTTTATAATCGTTGAACTCATATAATTCATTGAAACTTCTTTGAATGCAGGAACCTTAATTCCAAATTGGTTTAACCATGTGTTCAATGTGTCGCTCAATTCGACAGGAACCAAACTTGTTGAAAGGTGAAAACCTTTTGGTTGTAGTGTTTTTTGTATGGTAGAAGCATTTTGCTTTACATTCAGTTCAAGTTCACCATCCAACAATAAACTGTTGTGTCCTAATTCGAAGGATATTGCGCTGGATAGAAATGAGCTTTTTGAGTTTTTTGAAGAACGTGTAAACGCTTCAATGAATCTTCCTGTTTTCGGGTGATGAATCGCATTTGGAATTTTACCATTTTGTGGTTCAGCAACAATTCGATTAGCAAGATTTTGAGCGTTTGATTTAGTTAATTTATCGTTCAAAGGAACAATAACACCAACACCATTTTTAACTGCACAAACTTCCATTTCAGATGAATGATTCTTTTTAAATAGGCGTTCATTCGAAACATTTAGCAAAACACCATTCACTTGAATTCCATTTGATTCAATTTGAAAAAGCAAAATGTCGGATAAGTAATCAACTCCATCTTGGATCCATTTTTTATCCTTTGATTTGTTTTCCGCAAACGCTTCTTGAAGCATTTCAAGTATTTCTTCATCTTTGGATTCAAGAAAAATAGAGAACAGTGTTTTTTCTGCTAATTCTCTTCCGTCAATACGAATTGCATAGTTGGCATCAGACGGAATGTAGTGAACATTTTTATTTTCGTTCGTTTCAAGAATGCCTTGAGAAAAAAGCAATACCAACCAAGCGATTGAGAACAAAACAACCGTTGAGAAAAATGAGGCAATAGCTTTTTTAAATTGCATAAGACAAAAGTAAATGTATTTGTTTAATAGCTACCTTTGTTAAGCATTTTGAATGCTGTTTTTATCAACAAATTGATTCAATAGAAGTTAATCGTGTTGAAAGATGAATGCCCAGGAAAAATATTCGCATAATAAAAGGAAGATGAAAGGATTTGCACGTTTTATATTAAAGGTTTTTGGTTGGAAAATAGATCCGAACCCTCCAGAAGGGGTTAAGAAATTTGTAATTGCTGTTGGTCCGCATACTTCCAATTGGGATTTTATCGTTGGTCGTTTGGCCTTTATAATGTACGGCATTAAACCAAAAATTCTAATCAAAAAAGATTTATTTTTCCCTCCATTGGGATGGATATTAAAAGGATTAGGTGGAATACCAGTTGATCGAAAAAAGAACAATAACATTACTGATTATGCTGTAAAACTATTTAATGAAAGAGACGAATTGTGTATGGTTTTTACACCAGAAGGCACGCGCAGTTATAACCCAAATTGGAAAAAAGGATTCTATTACATTGCATTAAAGGCGAATGTTCCTATTTACATTTGTTATATGGATTATGAAAAGAAGATTGGAGGATTTCACAGTCGTTTTGAGCCAACGGGAGATGTAGAAAAGGATATTGCTTACATCAAAAGTGTGATGGGACAATACAAAGGTCGTTTTCCTGAGAATGGAGTTTATTGATTTTTTTTGAACTGACCTGTTTTTTTGTCATAACCGTAAGGGCAATGCTTACATCCACTTTTGCAGCAATAGCCGCGTTTTAAGTGATATTTTTCTGTGAAAATTATATATCCTTCAGGACTCAAATAATAATCTTCTTCTGAAAGATTTGGTTTTTTTGAAAATCCAGACATGTCATTGTTCATACCACAAAGTTATTTATAAACCAGCAATTACTAGAATAAATGATTGACGTATCAAAATCGATCCTACAAAAGCTTGAATTAAATGCTTTAAACACACAAAACATCGAATTGTTTGTGAAACGAGATGATTTAATTGATGAACATGTTTCTGGAAACAAGTGGCGCAAACTTAAATACAACATTGAACAAGCGAAAACACTCAAGAAAAATGGAATTTTAACCTTTGGTGGTGCTTTTTCAAATCATTTGGTAGCAACGGCGGCAGCATGTCAAAAAGCAGGTTTAAAAGCAATTGGAATCGTTCGAGGTGATGAGTTGAATAAAGAATCAAATGATACGCTTCGTCAATGTGCTGATTTTGGAATGAATCTTCATTTTATATCACGCTTGGATTATGCAGCGCGAAATGAAAAAAGTTACCATGAAGAATTGAATTTTGAATTTTCAAATTATTTGATCGTTCCTGAAGGTGGTGCTAATTATTATGGTATGATTGGTTGCCAGGAAATGTTGAATGAAACACCAAACGATTTTGATTACATTTTTGTAGCACAAGGAACTACCACAACGAGTTGTGGATTGGCATTGGCGGTTCCTGAACAATCAAAATTAATGGTAGTTCCGGTTCTTAAAGGTTTTGATTCGTTGGCCGAAATGAAATTGTTGTTTGGATATACTGGTTTTGAGTCAACGATGATTCAAGATGTCTTGGATAAGGTTGAAATCTTGGGGGAGTATCATTTTGGAGGTTACGGTAAATACGATGATGAGTTATTGGATTTTATGGAAAACCAATTTCAAGAAACTAATATGCCGTTGGATCCAATTTATACGGGTAAAGTTCTCTACGCGCTGCAAGACTGGGTTGCAAAAAATAACATTCAAAACAAACGTATTCTGTTCGTTCATACAGGGGGGATTCAAGGAGGAAAAATGATTGCAAAAAAAGAAGGTAGACATTTTTTTTAAAATCTACCTTCCAATTTGTTTAATTATAATCTTCCTCGACCACCACGCCATCTAAACATTCGACGATCATGGATGTAACTACTTCTGTCAACCATTAATGAGTATTTCAGATAAAGTTCGAATCCTCCTTGGGCGTGTGTTTCTTTGCTCAAGCCTGAAACATTGATGTCGTAACTCACCCCAATTTTGAATCCGTATATTTTATAAGCCAAGGTTGCGACCATAGCATCTTTCCATCTTAAGTATAAGCCATAGGAGATGAATGATCGTTGAACATAGTCTGTTCGTTTTGAACTCTCAAATAATTCATGATCGAAATTTGTTCCAACTAATACATTGTAATTCGGACCCATTAAAGAAACCAAAATGGAAGGGGAAATCCCAAAACGTCTTTCTGGCTGAAAATATGTTCCACTCGCATAAAAATTTACATTGCGATACAATTTATCTGCTGTAGAAGTGAAAGACAACGATGGAGAAGTTAGGTGATTTACACTAAATCCAATTTTCAAATGAGATTGTCCATCAGCTTGGTATTTGTACTGCATTCCCGCACCGATATCAAATGAAGATGCAGAGGCGTTTATCACTTCACCACTTGAAATTGTCTGGTCAAATGTTGAACCATTCCATTGATTGTCCCATGTCTGATTCCCTGTCCCTATACTTCTTGAAACAAATCCAGGTGAAATTCCAATTGAGAAAAAACTATTTTTGTCAAGACCAATGTTATAGGCTATCGGAACTGAAATGACATTTGACGTATAACGAACATCTCCAGTTTGATCGTTGGCGAAATTCAAACCTAATCCCAAATGACTTCCCGTTTTTTTATCCTTCATTAGTTTAGCATCAAAGGAAAAGGTGTTTGTGCGCAGTGCATTTCCATTAAGTGGTAGCCATTGCATTCTAAAATTGGTTAAAAATCGTACATCTTCATCCATCGAAGCGACAGCAGCAGGATTGATTGAAGATGCGTTTTCATTCCACATGGACAGATGTTTGTCTTGTTGTGCAAATGTTGTAGCCGACCATGTCAAAGCTAAAACACTGATGATGTTTAATTTCGTTTTCATGATCTTATTTTACTAAAGTTACATTTCCATTCATATTTCCGCCTTGACCGTTGACAAGTAAATACTCCAATGTATACACGAATGTTGCAGAATTTTCTAATTGTCCATTTACTTTGCCATCCCATCCAACTTTTTGGTCCAATGATTCAAACACAAGTTGACCGTAACGATTGTAAACGCGGAAAATCATATTGGTAATTCCTAGACCTTTAACATACAACACATCATTTTCACCATCATCATTAGGCGAGAACATACTTGGTACTCCAATAAATGCTTGGTAATCGACAGAGACTATCACATTTGCAGTTGCTTGACATCCTTCAATTGTTGTTGTGGTTGCAGTGAATATAGTTGTAATGACAGGCATTGCTTCAGCTCCGGAACAATCAGAAATCACACAATCTAAGATACTTCCTTGAGTATTTGGCGTCCAAGACCATGTTATTTCTCCTTCGGATGCTGCAGCCGTCAAATCAGCCACACCTCCCATATCAATTGTTGTATCCGTTCCTGCAACAATCGTTGGAGCTGCAAGAACATCAATGTTTTGAGTGTAGGAGTTTGTTCCAAAACTGTTTGTAGCGGCTAAACCAACAGCATATGTTCCTGGTGTACTATAGCAAACTTGACCAGGTGTGGTTCCAGTGTATGTTGCTGGTGTTCCTCCCGGGAATGTCCAAACATAGGTAGTTGGTCCTGTTGATGTGGAAGTATTCCCAAATGTGATACAATCGTCTGGACAGATTACATCATCTGAAATACTAAATGAGGCTGTAGGTGAACTACATGCCGTTACAGTAATTTGAATGGTTTGATCGTCTGTACCATTGTCATCCGTCACTTGTAACCAAACATTAAAAGTTCCAACAGTATTAAATTGAATAGAATGTGGTCCAGCAGTATTTGCCGTTCCCGGTAAACCACTTCCGAATGACCAAGTCCAAGAACTAATGTTTGAACCTGTACTCGCATCGTTGAAAATGATAGATTGTCCTGCACAAACTGTTAAACTTGAAGCGTTAATAATTGCAGTAGGTCCCGCACATGCAGTAACTGTTATCGTGAAATTCGCCACATCATTGGGACAAGGAGCTGTTCCCGCGACAGAATATGAAAAAGTATAATTCCCAGGTGTTAAACCAGTTGCATCAAAAACACCCGTTCCTGCTGTGAATTGACCACTCGGAACAGCAGTTGTCTCAGTCCAAGTTCCACCAGATGCTGCACCAGAAAGCAAAGTAGTAAGATTTAATGAGTTATTATTACATAAGTTGGCAGTGTTGTCAAGCCCAGCTGAAGCTGCAGCATTTACAACAATATAATTTGTTTTAGTTTCAGTATCTGTACCATTCGGATCGGTAACAGTTAATGTAACGGCATAGGATCCAGCTGTAGCATAGCAAATACTTCCAGGAGTTTGAAGCGTCGATGTTTGACTATTTCCAAAATTCCATGAAAACGTTGCCCCTGCAGTGTAAGTACTTGTATTTGTAAATGTTATGCAATCTCCAGCACACAAAGTAGTTGAAGAAGCTGTGAAATCTGCAACTGGTGCAGAACCTGCTGATGGAGTTGTAATCTGAATATCATCCACAGCAAAAGAAGGATCTGTTCCAACACCATCATCATTGTTAACCCAACGAAAACCAATCTTTATGGCTGCATTGTTATTAGCAGATGCTGGTAAGGCAATTGAAACACTTGTCCAAGTCCCTTGCGGCATGCAAGTTAAAGGCGTTTTGGCTAAATCTTGAAGTAATGCCCAAGTGGCTCCATTAAAATACCAAACGGTAGCATTGTCATTGGTTCCGTCTCCATTTTCAATGTAATTAAATGTCAAAGTAAGATTCGAATTTCCTGTCATGTTGATTGTTGGGGATTCAATTCTTCGATCTGTTTCCGGAAAAAAGAATCCGAATCCACCGTTTAAATAAGCGGCACCTTGATCCATTAAAACTGAAGCATTTGAACCAATGTGCAAGGAAGGATCTGTAGCTCCACAAACGGTTCCACAAGCGCCCGCTGCGTTGCCGCATTCTTGCCCACTGACATAAAAAACATTGGCATCCGCACCATTAACACCTGTCAATGTTTGTGTCCATGCACCATTTGGACCTACATAACTCGCAGCGTCACAATCGGAAGCGCATGCGTTTGAAAATGTTTCAGTCCATAAAACTGTTTGGGCATTGCCAAGAATAAAAGTGCAGGAAAAAATAAGTAGTGTAAGTAGTTTCCTCATGAATATAGCATTAGTTTATATTTCGAATATAACCATAAAGACTGAAAAACCAAGAAAAAAGTTTGATTAACTTAAATGGTAAGTGCTAATACTTCTTTCGCTGCTTTTACATCGTGCACACGAAGGATAGATGCTCCTTTTATAATAGCTCGTGTATTCAGTATGCTTGTGCCATTTAAAGCTTCTTCAGGAGTGCAATTTAATTTTTTGTAAATCATTGATTTTCTGGAGAAACCAACAAGAATTGGACGTTCTAATAACTGAAACAGATCGAGTTGCTTAACCAAAGTGTAATTTTGCTCCATTGTTTTACTAAATCCAAATCCGGGATCGATTATAATATCGGTTAAACCGCGATCATTTAATTGACGGATTTTTTCGGAAAAATAATGAACCATTTCTCGAAAAAGTAATTCGTTTTGAACAGTTTTATGCATATTTTGTTTTGCTTCATTTACATGCATTAAAACGTATGGAAGGCGAATTTTTTCTAAGACAGAAAGCATAGTTGGATCATACTGAAAACCACTAATGTCATTGATTAAATCAACGCCTTCATTAAAACCAATTTCGGCTACTTTTCCACGAAACGTGTCTAATGAAATTGGGATAAATGGAAATGTTTTTCGAATCTTTTGAATTGGTTCTAAAACACGTTGAATTTCCTCTTTTTCAGAAACACTTTCTGCATTGGGTCGCGTAGAATAACCACCAATATCAATGAAATCTGCTCCGTCAACAATCATTTGTTCGACTTCTTTCAGTAATTGATTGTCATTTTTTTTTCGACTATCAGTGAAAAAGGAGTCTGGAGTCAAGTTCACAATGCCCATTACCCTTGGGATTGACAAATCCATCAATTTATCCTGAATTCGGATGTACCTGTTTTTGGGAAAATGTGTATCTTCAACCCTTGAAAAGCTCATTGCGAAATAAATGAATCAAACAAATATAGAATATACAAATGTAATCAATGTTTGCAGAGATATCTTCTCTAAGAAAACGAAAGATTACGGAACGGCATGGAGAATCTTGAGGCCGAGTTCATTAACTGATCAAATTTTCATTAAAGCTCAACGAATTAGAACACTTCAAGAAACGGGTCAGAACAAAGTGGGGGAAGCAATTGAGGATGAATTTGTGGCAATTGTTAACTATTGTATCATGGCGATTATTCAATTGCGCGAAGCAACTTTAACAGAAATGGAACTTCCAGCCGATTTTGCAATTGAATTGTATGACAAATATGCGAATGAGGCTTTCGAATTAATGGCGAAAAAGAATCATGACTATGGTGAAGCGTGGCGTGATATGCGAGTAAGCTCCTTGACAGATTTGATTTTAATGAAAATATTACGCGTGAAACAAATCGAAGATAATAATGGTGCAACAATCATTAGTGAAGGAATTGATGCGAATTATTTTGATATGCTAAATTATTCCGTATTTTCATTGATACATTTGAATGTATCAGCTACTACAAACTAATATGAAACAAAAAGCAACTGTTCAAGGTCGCTCGATGGTGTTTAACATTGCATTCGTTGTGTTGAACATTCTTGGGTTGGCTGCTGTCGTAATCGGTTCACAAAAAGCGTTCAAGGACTATTTTTTATTATTGAATTTTCTAGGATATGTACTTATGGCTGTTAGTGCAGCTGGTTTGTTTATTTTCCGAGGGCGTTTAATGATGGCGAATATTGCGAGAGGATTTGTAGGGGCATTATTTATTGTTTCTGGTTTGGTGAAAGCAAATGATCCATTAGGATTTGCCTACAAATTAGAAGAATATTTCGAAGATGGTGCTTTGGTTTACCGCATAAAAGAATTGTTTGGAGCACCTGAGTTTTCTCTTGAATGGTTAATTCCTTATGCACTTGGAATTTCAATTGCAATTTGTTTAATTGAAATTTTGCTTGGTGTTTTGATGATCATAGGAGGAAAAATTAAGTGGATTGCGCATTTTTCGTTGTTAATGATGGTGTTTTTTACTTTTTTAACTTGGCATACGGCAAGTTGTAATCCATCAAAACTCTATAAGGATTATGATCGGTATGAGTTCGGTACTGTTGCTTCACAAAAAATGAAAGAGGCTAAAACGAACAAAAATATTCGTGTTGTATCAATGGATTCAAAAGAGGTGTTAATTGAAGAATGGAAAACGCCGCAATGTGTTTCTGATTGTGGATGTTTTGGTGATGCAATGAAAGGTTCAGTTGGAAGGTCTTTAACACCAGTTGAATCGTTGTGGAAAGATATCATTTTGCTGTATTTAGTTGTATGGATCTTCCTTGGTCAATGGCTGATTGAACCAAATACGAAAACACAAAATGTAAAGTATTTACTCTCCAGTCTGGTCATTTTAGCTCTTCTTTCTTTTGTGTTTGATTGGTACTTTATAGTTGGATTCGGAATGTTCTTAATCATCGGAGCATTATGGATTGTAAGAGCGGGCGGATACTTTTTAGGAAATTATTTTGGAGGTTCTTCAATTGTATTAACATCTTGCATTGTATTCGTGAGCTATGTTTTGATGTATGAACCAATGAAAGATTATCGTCCGTTTGCGGAAGGGAATAATCTCGCATGGCAATTGAATAATGGTTTTGAAGGAAAATTTAGAAATACGCATCTTTTGCGCAACAGACGAACAGGCGAAATCGAAAGCTACACCGAAAATCAATATGCTACGAATTCAGATTTATGGGATGAAAAGCAATACAAATATGTAAAGCTGACCCAAGAAGAACTGATTCCTTCACGATTACCCTCAATTACAAAAGGCCAATTCAACCCATATCTAAAAGTGAAAGATTTGACACCCGCAGAAAAAGAGTTGGAAATGGTACAAAAGATGCTTGAAAAAGATCCAGAAATTGAAGAAGTGAATATTCAAAGTGCCATATTAAAGGAAAAAAGAATTGTTTTATTAATATCACGAAATCTTTCTGATGCGAATTGGAAAAATAGTGCTGCTTTCAAGTCAATTGCATCAGCTTGTAAAAAAGATAGAATCCCATTTATTTTGCTGACAAGTGGCAGTCGATCGAAAATTAACGCATTTAGGGAAAAGTATCAGTTTCAAGTTCCTGTATTTCTGAATGATGAAATTGGATTAAAAGCAATAGCACGTTCAAACCCTTCCATGATGATTTTAGAAAAAGGTATTGTAAAAGGAAAATTCCCTCATCGTTCCATTCCAACGTACGAATGGCTTAAGAAAAATACATTTAAGAAATGAGAAAAAAAATAGTGGCAGGTAACTGGAAAATGAACTTGCTTTCAGAAGAAGCCTTCAACTTAGCCAGCGGTATTCGTGAAGCCTTATCTAGTGTCAAAGAAGTTCAGATAATTGTATTCCCACCTGCGGTTTTTGCAAGTTCAATTATCCAGATGAACAGCGGATTGAATGTTGGACTTCAAAATTTTTATCCAGCCGAAAAAGGTGCATTTACTGGTGAAATTTCAGTTTCACAAGTAAAAAATATCGGTGCTACACACGTTTTAGTGGGGCATAGCGAACGCCGAGCAATTTTCAACGAACATGAATCGTTTTTAAAAGAAAAAGTTGAAGCGGCATTGTTACATGGTTTAACACCTGTTTTTTGTTGTGGTGAACCGTTGGAAATAAGAGAAGCGAATACAGAACTAAGTTATGTGAAACAACAATTGATTGATAGCCTTTTTCATTTATCCTCGGAGGAGATGATGAAGTGTATTGTTGCATACGAACCAGTTTGGGCAATCGGTACAGGAAAAACGGCAACTGTCGAACAAGCAGAAGCAATGCATAAAGCAATTCGAACTTGGATAGCTGAACAATACGGCAAAGAAGTTTCAGAAGAAATTTCTATTTTATATGGTGGAAGTTGTAACGCTTCAAATGCAAAAGAGTTATTTGCATGCGAAAATGTTGATGGAGGATTAATTGGTGGAGCAGCATTACAAGTGGATACATTTATAACAATAGCACAAGCATTTTAATGGATTATTTAGAAGTATCAATCGCATTGACTCCAAGAAATCCTTGGACAGAAATACTAACTGCTGAGTTAGCAGACAATGGTTTTGAAAGTTTCGTTGAAACGGAAGATGGTATTTTGGCATATGCTCAAGTAGAACTTGTCGATGTGAATTCTCCCTTGAAAAACACTTTTTTGGAACAAAATCAAACAGAGGTAAGTGTTGTGATTGAAACTAAAATAATTCCGCAACAAAACTGGAATGCGGTTTGGGAGTCAGATTTTCAACCAGTGGAAGTGGAAGATTATTTGACCATTGTTGCACCATTTCATGATCGAACTCAAGCGAAAGGAATGATCATCGAAATTCTTCCTAAAATGTCGTTTGGAACTGGGCATCACCAAACAACTTGGATGATGTCGAAAGCACTGTTTGAGTTGGAGCAAATTCCTGCAGAAGTCTTGGATATGGGAACAGGAACAGGAGTGTTAGCGTTCGTTGCAGAGCGATTAGGAGCAAAGCATGTTGTTGCAGTTGATATTGAAGATTGGTCGGTTGAAAACACGCTTGAAAATGCTGAAAGAAACAATTGTAAAAGCATTGAAGGCATTTGTGGTGATGTGGATGTTTTGAGCGGTCGAACTTTTGGTTTGATTCTTGCCAACATCAACAAAAATGTATTAAAAGCGCACATGTCATCTTACGCAGAAATGCTAGAACCAAAAGGAACACTTTTATTGAGTGGATTCTTTGATTCAGATGTGGAAGAGCTTGTAACTTTTGCTGAACAATTTGGTCTTATAAAACGACGTGTTTTGAATAAAGACAATTGGGCAGCTATTGAATTGAAAAAACTATAAAACGAAAATAATGGTAGTAAATCGATTGATTTTAATGTGTGCAATTTTGTTCACATTTTCCGTTAATGCACAAACTTTTACCGCTAATCGTGAGAAATTTGTTAAGGAATTTCAAGCCTCTCTGACTGAATTTGGTAAAGGAGAATTTCACGATTTTGCCAAAAAAACCTTGCCTCAAATGTTGCTTGAATCAAGTGAATTTCCTGAAGCTTATTTCACTAAAATGGTTGAAACGTGTAACTTGATGGTTACGAAAAAATTGAAGCCGTATCCGGAAATTTATCAATATGTCTTTTCAGTTGCATCCTTAATAAAAGGAAAGCAAACAACTGCTAGTTTCCAAGCATGGCATAGTTCAGTGGATAAATTACTTGACAATAAAAACATTAAGAAATTTGAAGATTTCATCGATTTATCAGCTGGTTTCTTTTCTGAACGACGTATTTCCGAAGCATCCAATTTTAGCTGGTATTATGAAGGAGGAGAATACTCGTTCGAATTTTCGGATAAACCTTACATTAAATGTTCCAATGGAAACTTGGTTTGTCGCGTTGCCAACCGTGATTTAAAAGAAAAAGCAGATAATCCTTTCATTGATAGTTTGGTAGTTTTCAAAACAGCTGGTACATACGATCCCGTTTTGAAGAAGTGGGATGGAGATGGTGGAATCATAACCTGGGAGAAAGTTGGGTTGCCGAAAAACGAAACCTTCGCCACGTTAAAAAAATATGACGTTTCATGTAAATCTTCCAATCTTAATGCCGACTCAGTTGCTTTGACATCGAAATACTTTACACGCACTATCTTAGGTTCATTAAATGATAAAGCATTCAAAATCAATCGAGAAGAAGATAAAGTCTTTCCTCAGTTTTTATCATACGAGAAAAGTCTGAAAATTAAGAACATCCGCGAGAATGTAGATTATGAAGGTGGTTTCTCCATGCAAGGTGCAAGTTTTGTTGGAATTGGAACACCACAAATTCCAGCTAAAATTTCCATCTACAGAAACAGCATCATTTTTGTCAAATCGAGTGCACAACAGATTTATATTTCGCCTAAAAAGATTACTTGTAACAACTCGGCTTCAGCAATGTATTTGAATACGGGAGATTCAATAACACATCCTGGTTTACATTTTAGTTATGATTTAGAGAAAAAAGTGATTGAACTCACGCGTACTTCAACCGGAAATGGACAAGCACCTTTTCAAGATTCGTATCATAAATTGGATGTTTATGTTCCTAAAATAAGCTGGAAAGTTGATGAACAAGACGTTTATTTCACGTACGATTTTGGCACATCTCAAGAACAACGTGTTGCAAATTTTGAATCTCAAAGTTATTTCGATGAACGTTTGTATGACCGATTACAAGGCTTAGATGCTGTTCATCCATTAGGAGCACTTTGGGGCTATTGTTACAAATACGATGAGTATGTAATCAATGAAGGAAAAGCAGCAACAGCGCTTGGGAAAACACTTGAACAAGTGCGACCAATTTTAATTGAGCTTTCTAATTTGGGGTTCATTTCGTACGACACAGAAAGTAAAATGATTACTATAAATCCGAAACTTGAGAATTTTGTGCAAGGGAAGGCTCGTAAAAAGGATTATGATAATTTGTTGTTTACTTCAGATTTGCGTCCAAAAGAATTAAAAGGTTATGCAGAAGAGCAAATTGAAAAAGATCCAAATTTGAAAGCTTTGCGCGACTTGTACAAAAAACAATCTGAGGAACGTCGACTAATGACCTATTTTGGAAAAATGAATTTGGGAACCTTGGAAATTAACTTGAACGGAGTTGACAAAGTTAAAATTTCTGATGCTCAAAACACGGTGGTTTTTCCTGAAGAAAGTTCAATTACAATCAAAGAAAACAGAAATTTTGATTTCAGCGGTTGGTTGAATTGTGGAAAAATGGAAATCAATACCTATACTGCGAATTTCAATTACCGAGATAATAAATTTAGCCTTCTCAAAACAGGAGAGTCATTGTTTAGAGTGCTTCCAATGAGTCCAACAGATGGAACGAAGCCAATTGCCATGCTTAGTAATATCAATGGAATTACGGGAGAGATTATTGTTGATGATCCTTCAAATCGCTCAGGAAATAGTAAGACAATTACAAAATACCCGATCATCAAAGTAAGTAAACCTTCATATGTCTATTACAATTCGCGTGAAATCCATCGTGGGGCATATGATAGCACACGTTTTTATTACACAGTGGCACCATTTGAAATGGATAGTCTAGACAATTTCAGTGAGAAACGTTTTAGACTTAAAGGAGAATTAACGTCCGCTGGTATTTTTCCTAAAATGCCTGATTCATTGCGAATAATGCCAGATTACTCTTTTGGATTTTTAACAAAAGCTCCAACAGCTGGATATGATTTTTATGGAACTGGCGCAAAATATGACAATAAAATTGTGTTGTCAAATAGTGGTTTACAAGGAAGTGGAACAATCAATTTCGTTCATTCTATGTCGATTTCGAAAGCACTTACATTTTTGCCGGATTCAGCAATTGGTTTAGCTAAATTTACGAATAAGCCGATTGAAACAGGCATACAATTCCCAGATGTTGAGGCAGAAGAGGCTTACATTACTTATGTACCAAAGAAAAATTACCTTAAAGCTGCGTCAACACCAAGAGGTGATTTGAATTTCTTTAAAGCTGAAGCAAAATTGCGTGGTGTTGCAATTGTTACGCCAAAAGGAATGCGAGGAAATGGCTTGATGACGTTTAAAACAGCTACCACAGTATCAGATGATTATTCATTTACACGCTGGGATATAAAAGCCGATACTTCTGGATTTAGTTTGAAAAATACGTATGCTGAACCTGGAGAAGGGGATTTAGCTTTCCAAGCAGACAATGTGAAGGCAGATATTTCCTTTAAAGAACGAAAAGGAGATTTTACTTCCAATAAAGGTTCATCACAGTTGAATTTCCCAGTAAATCAATACATCTGTCGTATGGATAAGTTCCATTGGTTTATGGATTATGCAGAATTGCAAATGGAAAGCACTGGTGAAAAAGATGTGACAATTGATACAGATATGGACATGGTTGGACCTAATTTTTTCTCTGTTCATCCAAAACAAGATTCATTGCAGTTTAGAGCACCAAAAGCGAAATACGATTTGAAAGAAAGAGCCATATTCTGTGAGCAAGTTCCTTACTTGGAAATTGCAGATGCTCGAATTTATCCGGATAGTATGAAAGTGGTCATTCGCAAAAAAGCGAAATTAGATCCTTTCACAAATGCTAAAATTGTAGCCAACTACATCACAAAATACCATTCGTTTGTGAAAGCTGAAGTTGAAGTAACAGCGCGAAGAGCTTACACTGGAAAAGGAGAATATCCATACTATGACAAGGATAGTTCGTTGACTTATTTTAAAATGACCTCAATTGGCTTGGATACTTCTTATCAAACGATAGCGAAAGGAGAAATTCCAGAAGCATTAGGATTTAAATTGAGTAAAGAATTTGATTATTACGGTCAAGTAGCAGTGAATGCGTCGAATCCATTTATTCATTTTAATGGAGCAACACGAATTAACCATTCTTGCGAGAAATTTGATAAAACATGGATGAGTTTCTCAGCTCCAATTGATCCAAAAAATATTCAAATTCCAGTTTCTGAAAAAATGAAAAACTTGTCAAACGAGCCAATTTCAGCAGGTATTGTTTGGAGAAATTCAGCAGCAGTTGATAGCATTCGGTTGTATCCGACTTTCTTGTCTAAATTGACTGTTCCAACAGATCCAAATGTTATAACGGCAAGTGGGTTTTTACAATACAATCAAAACGCTAAAGAATTCCAAATTGCTTCAAAAGAGAAATTGTTAAATAGATCTGAAAAAGGAAATTTCTTAGCACTTCATACAGAAAGTTGTTCATTACACGGTGAAGGTGTAATCGATTTAGGAATGGATTATGGCGATGTGAAAGTTGACGCAGTAGGAGTTGCTGATTATAATCAATCAACGGGTGAAACTTCCATGAATATCACGGCACGTTTTAACATGGCATTGGATAAAGGAATCATGGAAGATGTTGCAACGCGTATTAACACAATTGA
Source organism: Bacteroidota bacterium (assembly GCA_039804825.1). Lineage (GTDB taxonomy): Bacteria > Bacteroidota > Bacteroidia > Flavobacteriales_D > Crocinitomicaceae > M0103. The sequence continues at coordinate 8,042 of JBDLVK010000098.1, read as the reverse complement.
AGGCTTGCAACCGATGGATTTCAATCCAACAACTTTCGAACAAGCATTGGTGGAATGGACCGACCGTAAAACAGCCGATAGAATAAAATCAGATTATACAATAAAAGGTGAAATCAAAAAATTACCTGAGCAAATCGAAACAGCATTTACTATTACAGGATTAAAATTGAGTTCATATGATAAATCGGATATGCAGGAAAAAGGCTTGATTTCAACTGCAAATACAGCTGTATTGGTTAATATCTTTGAAAAACCAGTTTTGAAATATGTCCCTTGCCGTGCTTTCTTCCAACAAATTTACTCTGAATCAGGAGGAGATAAATTTGGCTTGCAGATTGAAATTCCAGGAGGAAGAGACTATTATTTTGACTATACAATGGTTAAAAAAGATGGCGATATGAAAATCATTTCTGGTGATCCAGAATTTAATACTGCAGTAAATGCAATGAAAGAAGAGAAACGTAAGACAAAGAATTTTAAATTTGAGGCTTCAACGGCAAGTGTTTACTTAAGTAAGTTCTTGCGTTTATTCGAAAAATAAGATGTTTTATATACTTTTTTCATTGATTGCATATCTCTTTGGTTCGATACCAACCGCTGTCTGGGTCGGCAAAGCTTGGTATGGAATCGATGTTCGTGAGCATGGGAGTAAAAATGCCGGCGCAACAAATACGTTTCGTGTATTGGGTAAAAAACCTGGAAAAGTAGTTTTGCTAATCGATGTAATGAAAGGTGCATTGGCAACATTAATTCCGGTTTTTATTTCTCAAGTGTATTTGCACTTAGAAATTGAAGCATTAATTAAAATGCAAATACTCGCTGCAATTTTTGCTGTAACAGGACATGTTTTTCCAATTTTTGCGCAATTCAGAGGAGGAAAAGGGGTTGCAACATCCTTAGGTGTTATTATTGGACTTCAGCCAATAGCAGCTTTGATTTGTTTGGGCATCTTTCTATTTGTTTTTATTGGTTCAAAGTTTGTATCACTTGGTGCGATTTGCGCCTCGGTTGCATTTCCTTTAGTAGTTCGTTTTGTTTTAAAAGAAGATTCACTTTGGCTCGTTTCATTCAGTGTTCTTTTGAGTGGTTTGGTCATTTTTGCACATCGAAAAAATATTGGTCGTCTCTTAAAAGGAGAAGAAAGTAAAATGAACCTTTTTAAAAAATAATCGTACTACTTCATTGTTACCTAATTAAATGAAGCTCTAACTATAAGTGCGTTTTATTAAACATAGCATACTATTCTTGATTTTTGCATTCGTGCCTGTGCTTTTCTATGCCCAGACCGAGGCAGAAATGAAGGTGCAAGCTGATAAGTTGTTCGACACTGAGAAATACTTAGAAGCAACGCCTTTGTATTTGCGTTTGATTGCACTTCAGCCCAGAGATGTCGCTTACAATTATAAATATGGAACCTGTTTGTTGTATAATTCAAACAATAAACAAGAAGCCATTCGTTACCTTTCATATGCAACAAATGATCCAAATGTTACGCCAGAGGCTTTTTACTTTCTAGGGAAAGCATTGCATTTGAATTATCAGTTTAACGAAGCGATCAAGCATTATACAACCTATATGCAAAAGAGCCCAAAAGGGTTGAAATTTGCAGAAGCAGAAAGAGGAATTCAAATGTGTCAGAATGGTAAACGTTTAATGACGACTATCTCTGATATTATTGTTGTAGATAAAAAAGAAATCACAATTGATAAGTTTTTCCGTATTTACGATTTAAAAGATATTGGTGGGAATTTGTTGGTTACAGCAGAGTTTCAAACCAAATTGGACAAGAAAAACAATCATACGCCGTTAATTCATTTTCCTCAAAATCCAACAGTCATTTATTATTCAAGTTATGGAGAGACTGGAACAAACGGAAAAGATATTTATGTCCGGCGAAAACTACCCGATGGAACTTGGGGGATGCCTCAACCTATTCCAGGAAATGTAAATACGCAATACGATGAAGATTTCCCGTACATGCATCCCGATGGAAATTACCTCTATTTCTCCTCAAAAGGTCATAATTCAATGGGAGGTTACGATGTGTTCAGGAGCAAATATGACCCAGAAACAAATTCGTATGGGCCACCGGAGAACATGGACTTTGCTATTTCTTCACCAGACGATGACATGTTTTATGTTGTCGATTCGTTGAATAAAGAAGCTTATTTTGCCTCTGCACGTCAAAGTCAGGATGGCAAATTGTTTGTTTATAAGGTAAAGGTTGATCGTGTGCCAATTCAATTGGCAGTTGTTAAGGGGAATTTTGTTTCTGAGGTTGATCCGAAAATTAAGAAAATCAACTTTGAAATCAAGGATTATTCAAATGGTGAATCGGTCGGTAAATTCAACTCAAATGATAAAGCAGTTTATTTAATAACCTTCCCAAAAGGAGGGAAGTATGAATACATCATGACCATCGAAGGAAGCAATCAGGAATTTAGATCAATTGTTTCGATTCCGTTCATGAAGGAATTTAAGCCACTCAAGCAGAAAATTATTCATACAACTGAAGGGGGAAAGGAAATTGTAAAGATCCTCAATCTGTTTGATGAAGAGGTTGAAGATCCACAAGCTGTTATTGCTGAGGTGATAAAAATGCGTTCTGAGTTAAATGTCAACGTCAATGAATTTAATTTGGATGAACTTGAACAAGAACAAAAAAACAAGGAACTGTTGAGCGAAATTGGAATGGGCGAATTGAATACAAATGAAGTCGCTGATCTACTCCAAAAACAAGTTCAGAAAGCCAATGAAAATAAAAATCTGATCAACAATATTGGAAACAACATTAACAATTTAATCGTTGAGAATAGTAATGAATTTGTTCAATTAGAAGAACAGATTAAATCGAAAGTTGCAGAAGCAAATGGAACCAATCAAACCGATGCGAAATATGTTGCCTTGAAGGAAGCTGAACGCATGATTAAAAAACAACAAGAATTGAAGCAATATTCGAATGATTTGTTGCGCTTGAGTGATTCTATAAAAAGTGTGCTTTCAACCTCTTCCAGTGGAGCTGATCAACAGAAAATGCAAGAGTTGAGTAAGCAATTTAATCAGTTGTACGAGAGTGGGAAAGAGAAAGAGGCCCTACAATTGGTAGCAGATAACAAAGATTTCTTGAAAGATGTGATGAATGATAAATCAACAGATTTAGTTCAGAATTTGGTCGATAAGGTTGTGAAGTTGGATGATGATATGTCGAAGTTAAAAGGGAAAGTGGACGCATACAACAAAGACATATCTAACAATGAAATTGAAATAAATACACTTCAAAATAGTATTTATGATGCAAAGAAAAAGGACGTTCCAGCCATCGAGCAAAAAATCGCAGAAAAGCAAAATGAAATTGTAATCATTAAAGAAGAACGTGATAATTTACAGCGAACAATTGATAAAAAATCCTTGGAGAAATACCAAGTTAATCAACAAATCGAAATTCTTCAAGATGCTATTTCAAATAAATCTGTTGCTTCAGTTACGAAAGAACAAGTTTCAAAAGCAGTTGCAGAAACGGAAAAAACAAATTCAAATACGCTAACTGCATATGTAACACAACAAATCAATGAGTTAGAGAAAAAAGACCCAACATTAAAAGATCGAATTGTTGTTTCTTCCGGATTACGAGCTCAAAATATTTATAGTGATTACAAATCATCAACAAAAGGAATTCAAGATGATCCTTCTTTGTCAAAAGAGGACAAAATATATAAGTTGCTTTCGAATGAGCGAAATGCCTTAAAGCAGCTGGATAAACGTTTGGATGAAATTGAAAAATTACGTGAAAATGATAAGACCAACGAGCAGTTAAATAGCGAAAAGACAGCTTTGTTGAATTACAAACAAGAAATTGAAGAACAGGTAGCAAAACATGAAAAATTAGTTGAAAATTTGCTGAGTCAAAACGGATCGAACGACCCTGAAATTTTGGTTAATGCGTTAGAACCTGGTTATACTGACAATAAAAAAGCTGTTGAGTCAAATCCGAATTTATCGGAAGAAGAGAAGTTGACAGCGTTGAATGCTGAAGATGAACAATTGGTTTCTTCTGTCAATAAAGAACTTGCATCGGTTCAAAAACAATTGACTGCTGATCCTTCGAACGCGAAATTGAAAGAAAAAGAAGCAAATCTTACGCAAATAAAGACTGCTACAGAAATCTCAATTGCAAACCGCGACAAAGCGTTGGAACAAAAACAATTGGCGATTACTCCAAAAGAACGCATCGCGCAATTGAATCCTTCGTACGAAGCAAAAACAAATGAAATTCTGACCAATTCGACTTTGTCGGATGAAGAGAAAATAACTGCTCTAAACAAGGAAGATGAAGCACTTTTGACATCTGTGAACAAAGAACTTTCAGCGGTTAAAACGCAATTAGCAAAAGATCCAAGTAACAAATCGTTACAGGCAAAAGAAACAGCGTTGAATCAAATTAAAACTGATAAAGAAGCTGCAATTGAACAACGAAAAGCTGAATTAAACGCTGGAAATTCTGTTGCAGGAACAACTTCAACAAAAGACGTGATAGCACAATTGAATCCTTCGTATGAAACGAAAACAAATGAAATTCAAACGAATTCAAGTTTATCGGATGACGAGAAATTAGTAGCACTGAACAAAGAAGATGAGACCCTTTTGACTTTTGTAAACAAAGAACTATCAGCGGTAAAATCGCAATTAGCCAAAGATCCAAGTAACAAATCGTTACAGTCAATGGAAAAAACGTTGAATCAAATAAAGTCGGAAAAAGAAGCCGCAATTGAACAACGAACAGCTGAATTGAACGCTGGAAATTCTATTGCAGAAACTACTTCAACAAAAGAAGTGATTGCACAATTGAATCCTTCATATGAAACGAAAACGAATGATATTCTAACGAATTTAAGTTTATCGGATGATGAGAAATTAACAGCTTTAATTAAGGAAGATGAAGCCCTATTGACTTCAGTGAACAAAGAACTTTCATCTGTAAAAACGCAATTAGCTAAAGATTCAAGCAATAAATCGCTTCAGGCAAAAGAAACAGCGTTGAATCAAATCAAGTCGGAAAAAGAAGCCGCAATTGAACAACGAAAAGCTGAATTGAACGCTGGAAATTCTGTTGCAGGTGCGACTTCAACAAAAGATGTGATTGCACAATTGAATCCTTCCTACGAAAAGAAAACGAATGAAATTCTGACCAGTTCGACATTATCAGATGATGAGAAATTAACCGCCTTGAACAAGGAAGATGAGGTCTTGCTTGCTAATGTGAAAACAGAATTGGCAAATGTTCAAAAGCAATTGAAGAAAGATCCTGAGAACAAAGCGCTGAAAGAAAAAGAAACAGCGTTAAATCAAATCAAAGCAGAGAAAGAAGCAGCAATTGAACAGCGTAAAGCCGAAATGAATGCTGGAAATTCGGTTGCATCTAGTGGGAGCGAACAATTGATTAATTCACTAGATCCAAGCTATACGAAAGATGCTGAAAAAATTGCGTCGAACAAGTCATTGACCGAAAATGAAAAAGAAGCAGCTTATCAGAAGTTGGATAAAGAACTATTAACGACGATTGATGAGCGTCAAACAGCCATTGAAAAATCCTTGAAAAAAGATCCTACAAATGAATCGTTGATTCAAGAAAAAGAATCGTTGACTGAATTGAAGTCTTTAGTAGAATCGCGCATTGAGGAACGTGAACAATTAATGGCGAGTCAATCAATAATCGATTTGTCAAATGAGGTGCTGGAAGAAAAGAAAGGGAATTTACGTTCACAATTAGATCCGACGTACGACAAAAAGATTGAAGCTGCACAGACAAGTGAGAAACCTGAAGTTGAGAAGCTAAATGCTGAATTAAAAGTTGAAGAGTCTTTGCTTACAAAACTGAAAGCGGAAGAAACAAAATTGGAGAAAGCGTTAGCAAAAGACCCTTCGAATACTGAATTGAAAACACGATTAACCGTTGCACAGCAGTTAAGAAAAGATACAGAAAACCGAATTTCTTCCTTGAATGAATCCATTGAAGCTGTTAAAAATGGAGCTTCAATTGCTGCCGTAACAGAGGAAGAAAAAGCAATAGCGATTGCAAACGTACTTCCAACTTATGCAAGCGAAAAAGAACAAATTGTTACAAATGGAGACTTGTCGAAAGAGGAAAAAGTAGATGCTGAATTAGCACTCGAAAATGATTTATTGGCCTCAATTGAAGAAGCGCTGGACGCAAAAGAAACTTCTTTAAAGGATGATCCTTCAAACGTACAGTTGAAACGTGAAGTTGCGATTCTGAATCAAATCAAAAAGGATGTAGAAGCAAGAATCGAGGAATTGAATAAATCAGGAAACGAGGTTGAAACGAACTACATTGCTTCTTCTGAGGAAAAGAACAAGGAAATAGAATCCTTGCGGCCAGAGTATTACAAAGAAATAAACGCGATTAATTCAACTGTAAATTTGACCGAGCTAGAAAAATTGGAAGCTTTACAAACGGAAGATCAGAAATTGGTTGCGGCCATTTATGATCGAATTGAACAAGTTCAAGATGCGTTGAATGAGGATCCGTCGAATACGATTTTACAAGATGAATACCGTGTGTTAAAAGCAATTGAGAAGGATTTAGAAGCGAAAATTGAAGCGCGCCAACAGGAAATAAATTCTGGCGGAGCTGCAAGTATTTCAACTTCAGAGAAATCGAAAATGCTCAATTCAGTTGATGCTTCGTATGAAAAAGATATTCAAGACATAGAGAATAACTCTTCCAACGAACAAAACATGTTGATTGACTTGAATGAACGCGAGGTCGTCTTGAAAGGTAAATTGGAAAAAGCGCTTGTTCAGACAGAGAAAGAACTTGAAAAGGATCCATCGAATAAAGAGAAACAGCAAACGGTTGTTACCTTGAAATCACTTATTACGGATGCAGAAAACAGAATTGAAGAACGTAAAAATCAACTTTCAGGTGCAACTTCAACTACTCAAGTATCAGAAGTAGAGAAAGAAGCAGTCCAAGCTGAATTAATGCCTGATTATGCAATTTCGGTAAAAGAAATTGAGGACAATTCTTCACTTTCTGTTGAAGAGAAAAAAGATGCAATTCTGTCAGTAGAGAATGAGTTGGGTGAACGTATCTCGACCGAGAAAATGACATTGAAAGAAGAGTTGGCTAGTAATCCTTCCGATGCACAAGTGAAAGATCGTTTGGAAGTAGTTGAAGCATTAGAAAAGGATTCTGAATCAAGAATTGAAGAAATTAAATCATCTGATGCATCTAATCAAACGATTGTTTCTGAAGCAGCCAAAGAAAAAGTAATTAGTGAAGTGTATCCAGATTACGAAACGAAGAAAGAAACCTTGGCTGTTTCTAAACTAGAAGAATCGAAAAAGATTGATGCTAGTTTGAAATTGGAAAATGAATTGCTAACGAAGTTAATAGCTGAGGAAAAGGCAATCGAAAAGGCCTTAGCTAAGGATCCAACTTCTGCTGAGTTAAAAGAAAAATTGGCAGCTGTTAAAGCGTTGATTGAAGAACAAAAATCTACAATTGAAACACTAGAAAATCAAAAAGCAACTCGTGCAGTTGAAGCTCAGAGAGAAGCAACCTTGGCGAAAGTAGATCCAACATATTCGACTGATATTGAAAAATTAACTACTTCAACTTCTGAAACAAAACAAGCAGATTTAATTGCCAGAGAAGAGGCGCATCAAACAAAAATTGAAGCGCAAATTGCTGCAAATGATAAAGCTTTAGCCAAAAAAGAGAATCCAGTTTTAGAAGCGCAAAACACAGCCTTGAAGGAAGAATTGTCAGCAAGTAAAGAACGTGTGAGTGGTGGAATGACTTCACCATCGAATGTTTCTGTGGATCCAGAGGAACAAGCTTCTTATCAATCGAATTTGCGCGAAGATGTGTTGCAAGAAAATGCTTCTGTTGTAACTGCTGAACCTAGAGAATTAGATGAATTAAAAGAGCAAGTAGTTGTTCTGGAACGTTATGAAACAGTTTTAAAAGATCGTATCGCTGAAAAAGAAGCTGAATTGAAATCGAATCCTTCTGACGA